>CAZTMB010000010.1:0-8275 GCA_964614695.1 uncultured Isosphaeraceae bacterium
GCCGGTTCGCCGCAGGTGCGAAACGCGTCCTCGACCGACGCGAGGCCGAGGCGTTGCAGCACCAGGGCGTCCAGATCCCGCCAGGCGAGTTCGAGGGACGAAGCCAGTGCGGCGGCGAGCGTCGACTTCCCGCTTCCGCGGAGACCGATCAGGATCGCGGTGGGAAAGGCGTCGCTCACGAGGGACCTCTCGGAACGGGAAGCATCTGGTCGGTCCGGCCTGGATGGGCGAAGCGGATCGAACCTCGCGTCCATGCAACATCGGCGGATCCGAGGATCCGCCGAGCGTTCGATGGGTTGGTTCGAGGCATCCTGCGACCGGGCTCGCAGGAGGGCGTCAGGAAGTCGTCACCACGCGACGGCCGAGGCGGCGGCGGCGATTGATGATCCGACGACCCTTGCTCGTCCGCATGCGGGCTCGGAAGCCGACCTTGCGGACCTTCTTGATGCGGCTGCTCTTGTGGGGGTAATGCATGGCGAAACCGTCTCGTCGGACTTGGCGGGAATCGGGAAAGGTACCCACTCGCCCCGGGGGATGCAACGGGCGGGTTGGTTCATGGGCCCGATCGTGGTCGAGAAAGCCGGGGGCGAGGGTCGGCGCCACGGATTTTCGTCCCGACACCCGCGAGATCGCCCGTCTCGCGGGCCGATAGGGGGGTTTCGAGGGGGTGTGCCCCTCGGCAGACGGCCGTGAGCGGCTGCTCCCGTCGAAGCGTTCCGGTCCCCCCGAGGGGCCCGGGGCTTCCCGCGAGTGTCCGCCCGCGACCTCCGCTCTCGATCGCCGCCCGCGGGCGGTGTTCCGAACCCGGTGCGAGGGTCCCATCCATGGACCAGGATGTCGTGGCGCGGGCCGAGCAGATCCTCGGGCATCGCTTCGCCGATCGTGGGCTGATCGAACAGGCGATGCTCCACGCGTCGGAGGCGGAGAGCCGCCTCGCCAGCAACGAGCGGCTCGAGTTCCTCGGCGATGCGGTCCTGGCGATGGTGGTCTGCGACCACCTCTTCCGCCGCTATCCGGATCTGCTCGAGGGCGAACTCACCAAGATCAAGTCGAACGTGGTCAGTCGCCGCCAGTGCGCGGAGATCGCCAACCACCTCGGCCTGACGGGACTGCTGCGACTCGGCAAGGGGATGGCGGGGCAGGACGCGCTGCCCTCCTCGCTCGCCGCGGCGGCGTTCGAAGCGGCGATCGGGGCGATCTATCTCGATGCCGGCATGGATCGGGCCCGCAAGTTCGTGCTCGAGCAGATCGGTCCGCACATCGACCGGGCCGCGAGGCTGGGGCATCAGCGGAACTTCAAGTCGGTGCTCCAGCAGGCGCTGCAGCGGGGCGGCGGGTCGGCGCCCAACTACCTCGTGCTCGACGAGAAGGGGCCCGACCACGCGAAGGCGTTCGAGGTGTGCGTCGAGACCGGCGTGCGTCGCTTCCCGGCCTGCTGGGGATCGACGAAGAAGGAGGCCGAGCAGCAGGCCGCGCTGCAGGCGCTGCTTGAACTCGGCATCGCGTCGATCGACGAGGAAGGCGAGGTGCGGCTGCACCGCGATGCCGGCACGGAGGACGAGAACGGCCAAGAGTGATGCCGCCGCTCGCGACCGGTTCATCTCGAAGAACGACGACGCTCGCGTTCGAGCCGACTTCGTCGCAGCGCTCGGCGCTCAATCCCCGCTGATCGGATTCGAGCGAGCCGGCGTGACGCGAAGGCTCAAAGCCCGCCGTGGCGAACCACGCGACCTTCGACGAGGAAGACCACGTCCTCCGCGATGTTGGTGATGATGTCCGCCATCCGCTCGATCCGCTGGGCGAGCGTGAGCACATCGATCACCGCGGGGGCGTGCTCGGGGCTGCGGGCGACCTCCTCGCGGACCCAGCCGACGACCTGCTTCTGCAACGCGTCGACGCGATCCTCTCTCGGCGTGAGCCCGCGGCACTTCGCCGCGTCCTGGGCCGAAAGCGCGGTGAGCACCTCCGAGAGCATCGCCCGCGACTCGCGACCCATCTCGACCACGGTGTCGGGAACCGAGACGTGCCATTGCTTGCCGAGCCGGATCACCCGCTTGGCGATGCCTTTGGCGAGATCGGCGATGCGCTCGAGTTCGCCGTTCACCCGGAGCACCGTGAGGATGAACCGAAGATCGCCTGCGACCGGCTGCGCCAACGCGAGCAGCCGCATGCAGTGCTCCTCCATGCGGACTTCGAGTCGATCGACGTCGGTGTCGCCGTCGCGGATCCGCGCCGCCGCCTCGACGTCGCCCTTCTCCATCGCCGCGAACACCAGTCCGACCCGTTCCTCGACGAGGGCGCCCATGGCAAGCAGCTCGCGGCGGATCTCGACGAGTTCGGTGCGGAGGTCGACGGGCATGGGATCGGTGACCTTGGTGCCCGCGGTCGGAGGCGCATCGAGATCGATGCGGCCGCCCGGGCCTTGGAGGGTTTCCGGGATGCGTGGAGGTGCGACCTCCACGAAGGTGCGGGATGGTATCGACGCGACCGCGCGTCGTGGAGGGAACGAACCCCGAAGTTCCGGCAAGTCGGACCGCTTGGTTCCTCAGTTCCCCAGCAGCGCCGCGAGTTCCTCCGCGCCGAGGCTCTCGCGAAGCGACTCGCCGTCGCGATGGAGCGGCAGCACGAGGCGGAACTCGCTGCCCTTGCCGACCTCGCTGTCCACCTCGACCCGGCCGTCGTGCACCGCGGCGATGTGCTTGACGATCGAGAGCCCGAGGCCCGTGCCGCCGCGATCGCGGCTTCTGGCTCGATCGACCCGGTAGAAGCGCTCGAAGAGGCGATCGAGGTGCTCGCGCGGGATGCCCGGTCCCTCGTCCTGAACCGCGATCACGATGTGGCCGTTTCGGGCTTCGGCTCGAAGCCTCGCGGTGGTGCCCTCGGGGGCGTACTTGATCGCGTTCGACACGAGGTTCGCGAGGGCCTGCTCGAGGAGCGCGGCGTTGCCGATGAAGGAGATCGGCGCGGCAAGGCTCTGGTCGAGCCGAATGCGTCGGGCCTCCGCGGCCGGCCCGAGACTCTCCGCCACCGCCTGCACGAGGCGAGCCGAGTCGCAGAGCCCAGGAGCAAGCCGCTGCCGCGCGTCGGGGCCTTCGAGTTGGGCGAGGGTCAGCAGGTCTTCGATGATCGCCGCGAGCCGATCGGCGTTGCGGCGCACGATGTCGAGGAAGCGCTTCGACTGCTCCGGGTCGCCGAAGCCCACCTCGACGAGCGTGTCGACGTAGCCCTTGATGTTGGTGATCGGCGTGCGAAGTTCGTGGCTCACGTTCGCGGCGAAGTCGCTGCGCAGGCTCTCGAGCCGTCGCAGGCGCGTCACCTCGGTCATCAGGATCAGCAGGTCGCCCCGTTCGCCCATGCGGCTGCAGCTCGCCTGCACCACCACCTCGCGACCGCCGATCGAGAGCGGAAACTCCTCGGGGCGGGCTTCGCCGCCGGCCATCGCGCGGGCGAGCAGCCGATGCAGCTGTGGGGAGCGGAAGGTCTCCTGCAGCAGGCGGCCCGAGGCCGCCTCGCGATCGATGCCGAGCATGGCCGCCGCGCTCGCGTTGACCGATCGGATTCGGTGCTGACGGTCGAGGCTGATGAGCGCGCTGCCGAGCGCCTCGAGCAGGCCGCTCTGCTCGGCGAGGCTCGACTCGATGCGGTCGAGCCGGTCGAACCACGCCGACTCGAAGCGGCGGATGGCGTCCTCGAGCGGGAGGAACTCCTCGCCGCCCTCGGGGTCGGGATCGAATCGCCCCTCGTGCGACGCCTTCTCGATCGACAGGGTCAGGCGTTCGAGTCGCTCGCGACGCACTCGCCCGACCCACGCGAGGATCGTCAGCGGCAGTGTCGCGAGCAGCACGCCCCCCGCGGCGATCGCCACGAAGGGAGGCGTTGCGACGGCGGGCTGGGCCATCTCGAACGACACCTGCCACGCGGGCTCGCCGGGCACCGGCGCCGCGGCGACGATCATCGCCCGCTCGCCGATCCGCCGAGGCTCCGCGATCGCCGTGCGTTCGGCGGCGCGAAGCAGCGTTGCATCGGATCTGCGCATGGCCTGGTCGCTGCCGCCGCTCGCGGCGAAGATCGCGCCGTCCTGGTGCAGCAAGACCACGCCGTCGAGCCCGTCCGCGAGGCGTGCCATTCGCCGCCGCGCGCTCTCGGGCGACGCGAGATCGGCCGGCTCGATCGAGGCCGCGATCGCGGCCACGGTGCGTCGGGCGAGATCGAGCGAGGCGTCCGCCGAAGCGTCGCGAGCCGCCACGCCGCCGAGGATCGACAGCAGCAGCGCCGCGAGCACCTGCAGAGCCGCGAGGACCAGCAGCGAGCGATGCGACGAAGACGGTTCGCGGCGGGCGATCATCCTTCGACCGGAGTCGCCTCCGCGAACCGGTAGCCGACGCCCCGCACGGTCTCGATGCAGTCGGCGAGATCGCCGAGCTTCCGACGCAACGCCGTGACGTGGACATCGACCGTTCGGCTCGTCAGCACCGCGGAGCGGCCATGGACCGCCGCGATGATCTGGTCCCGCGTCCGCACGAAGCCAGGGCGGGACGCGAGGTGCTGCAGCACGCTGAACTCGGTGACCGTCAAGTCGACGGGGCTTCCGTTGCAGAGCACGACGTGTCGCTCGGAGTCGATGACGATCGTGCCGCCGCGAAGCGCCACGCGTCCGCCGGAGGCGGCGGCCTCCTGCGGATCTTCTCGCCGCAGGATGTTCTTGAGTCGGGCGATCAGCACCTTCGCGCTGAAGGGCTTCGTCACGTAGTCGTCGGCGCCAAGTTCGATGCCGGTGACCACGTCGGTCTCCTCGCCCTTCGCCGAGACCATGAGGATCGGGATCGATCGGGTGTCCGGGTTCTGCTTGAGACGTCGGCAGACCTCGAGGCCGTCGAGATCGGGCAGCATCAGATCGAGCACGACCACGTCGGGCGAGCGATGTCGAACCGCGTCGAGGGCGTGCTTGCCCGAGCCCACCACGCGGGCGTCGAGACCCTCGCGGCGGACATGGAACTCGATGAGTTCGGCGATCTCGGGTTCGTCCTCGACGATCAGGACCTGCTTCATGGCGTGTTCGCTCGCGGAGACGGTAGGCGGGAGCGGCGGATTATGGGTTCGGGGACCCGCGACTCCGCCGAGGCGGCGCGAAGAATCCGTGAACCCGGGGGGCTTCGGTCAGCCGGACGCCGCGGCCTCGGGGCGAGGACCGTCGACACCGCCGATCCCCAAGTTGCCGCGAATTCCCCGCGGAGCCCCCGCGCTTCCGCCGATAGATCGGGTCTTTGGAAGTTCCTGCGGCGGGCTCGGCCGCCCTCGTCGAAAACGGAATGCTCGAAATGGTCAAGCGGATCCTCGTCACCGGCGGTGCCGGCTTCCTCGGCTCGCACCTCTGCGATCGCCTCGTCGAGCAGGGGCACGACGTCATCTGCCTCGACAACTTCTTCACGAGCCAGAAGTCGAACATCGCCCACCTGCTCGGCCGCCGCAACTTCGAACTGATCCGCCACGACGTGACCGAGCCGATCGTGCTCGAGGTCGATCAGATCTACAACCTCGCCTGCCCCGCGGCGCCCGGCCACTACCAGTACAACCCGATCAAGACGACCAAGACCTCGGTCATGGGCGCGATCAACATGCTCGGCCTCGCCAAGCGGGTGAAGGCGCGGATCCTGCACGCCTCGACGAGCGAGATCTACGGCGACCCCGAGGTGCATCCGCAGCCGGAGAGCTACCGCGGCAACGTGAACCCGATCGGTCCCCGCGCGTGCTACGACGAGGGCAAGCGCTGCGCCGAGACCTTGATGTTCGACTACCTCCGGCAGAACAAGGTCGACGTGCGGGTCGTCCGCATCTTCAACACCTACGGCCCGCGCATGCATCCCTACGACGGCCGCGTGGTGAGCAACTTCGCACGGCAAGCCCTCGCCGGCGAGCCGATCACGCTCTTCGGCGACGGTCAGCAGACCCGTTCGTTCTGCTACGTCGACGACCTGATCGAAGGCTTCATGCGGATGATGAACGGCCCGGACGGCTTCCACGGGCCGGTGAATCTCGGGAATCCCGGCGAGTTCACCGTGAAGCAGCTCGCCGAGCTCACCGTGAAGCTCGCCGGCAGCCGCTCGGAGATCCGCCAGGTCAAGCCGCTTCCCGAGGACGATCCGGCGCGGCGCCGGCCGGACATCTCGCTCGCGAAGGAGAAGCTCGGCTGGGAGCCGAAGATCCCGCTCGAGCAGGGGCTCGCGAAGACGATCGAGTTCTTCCGCTCGATCGATCTCGCCTCGTACCGCCCGCCGACGCCGAACTACTGATCGGTCGTGGCGAGTCGGCGCAGACCTGCGGTTGGCGCCGCACGCGTCGACTCCGCCAGACTTCGGACCCCGGCGAACTCAGCCGCGAAGGAACTGGACCGTCCCGATCGCGTCCTCGCGCAGCGTGTAGCGGACGAGGATCTCGCCCTCGGACCGCTCGCCGCGATCCGGATCGACGCGCCACCACCGCTCGAGATCGATCGCGTGCGGCCCGAGCACGAGTCGCTGCGAAACCTCGGCACCGAACGTCCACCGCGTGAAGAGGTCTCGGTAGCGATCCCGAAACGCCTCGATTCCGACGACCCGCTCCTCGAGGTCCTCGAACACTCGGACCTCCGGGTGGTAGCACCCGCAGAAGGCTTCGAGGTCGGCGGCGTTGTAGGCGGCAAGCTGGCGGGCGGCGAGTTCGGCGATGGTGGGCATGGTGGCTCGGGTGCGAGGGACGGATCCGTCGGGCGGGGCGTTGGGCCGGCCGCCTCGGCCGCCTCCTCGCGACGGCGATCCGCGATGCCTCGGCAATTCGGCAGCGGTCGGCGGGATCTCGCGAGGGGGCGGTAGTCTGCCGGCGTTCGGGAATCCGGCGGCGGTGACGGGATGTCGTCAGCGGAGCGCTTGACGGCATTCAAGCCCGTGGGCAAGATCACCCGAACAAACACCTACCTTCGGTTCGGGTGGCCCCCCGAGGCCTCGGACCGACTCCCGTCCCGACATCGTCCGTACGCCGCGTCGAACTTCGAATCCTTTCGATCCCACTTCAGCCCACGAGATTCATCTCCAAGTTCAACTCCAACAGGAAGGACCCTGCAATGGCCAGCACCGTGGAAGTCAAGGACGTCAAGGAAAGCAAGCCCCGCGGCCGCGCCGCCAAGCCCGATGCGGCCAGCGCCGAGGAGAAGGGGCGGCAGCAGGCGCTCGAGCGGGCGGTCGGCCAGATCGAGAAGACCTTCGGCAAGGGCTCGATCATGCGGCTCGACGGCGACGACATCCCGGTGATCCCGGGCGTGCCGACCGGCGCGTTGAGCCTCGACCTCGCCCTCGGCGGCCGAGGCCTGCCGAAGGGACGTGTCGTCGAGATCTACGGGCCGGAGAGTTCGGGCAAGACGACCCTCGCCCTCACCGCGATCGCGAACTGCCAGCGCGAGGGTGGCGTCGCCGCCTTCATCGATGCCGAGCACGCGCTCGATCCCTCCTGGGCGAAGCGGATCGGCGTCAACCTCGACGAGATCCTGGTCTCGCAGCCCGACACCGGCGAGCAGGCGCTCGAGATCTGCGAACTGCTCGTCCGTTCCAACGCCGTGAACATCATCGTGGTCGACTCGGTCGCGGCCCTCATCCCGCGGGCGGAGATCGAGGGCGAGATGGGTGACAGCCACGTCGGCCTGCAGGCCCGCCTCATGAGCCAGGCGCTCCGGAAGCTCACCGGCGCGATCGCCAAGAGCGACTGCATCGTGATCTTCATCAACCAGCTTCGCGAGAAGATCGGCGTGATGTTCGGAAGCCCCGAGACCACCACCGGCGGTCGGGCCCTCAAGTTCTACGCCTCGGTCCGCATCGACATCCGCCGCATCGGCGCCATCAAGGACGGCGAGCGCAACGTGGGGAACCGCGTGCGGGCGAAGGTCGTCAAGAACAAGATCGCCCCGCCGTTCCGTGAGGCGGAGTTCGACATCATGTTCGACGAGGGCATCAGTTCGGTCGGCGATCTGCTCGACCTTGCGGTCGCGGACGACATCGTGAACAAGGCAGGATCGTGGTTCAGCTACGGCGAGACCCGGATCGGGCAGGGGCGAGAGAGCGCGAAGGGCTTCCTTCGCGAGAACCCGGAGCTTTGCAAGGAGCTGCGACGCAAGGTGCTCGAGTCTCGGCTCGCGGCCACCTCGACGACTCGGCCGGCACCGTCGGAGGATGCCGCCGCCGACGAGGAGTGATCGATCCGGCGATCGGCCTGCGGGCGGGCGATGAGCCCGCAGGCCGGTCGCGATCGG
>CAZTMB010000010.1:8375-37872 GCA_964614695.1 uncultured Isosphaeraceae bacterium
GATCCGGCGATCGGCCTGCGGGCGGGCGATGAGCCCGCAGGCCGGTCGCGATCGGTGCGTGAGGGGTTGCCGGAAGGAAGGCGGTCGCCCGATGCGACTTGAGCGTGGCGGGGGGGATCTGCCAATGCTCAAGGATCACCGCCCGGCGGCTGCCGCACTGCCGCCGCATCGCCGCCGCACTGATGCCGAGATGCCGCCGCATCGCCGCCAGTTCGCCGGCGAGTCGTCGGCGGATCGTCGATGAATCATCGACGGGTCGCGTCTTGATTCGTTCGGCAGGTCGCTACACTTCGCCTCCCCCACGCGGATGTGGCGGAATTGGCAGACGCGCAAGATTCAGGTTCTTGTGGGAGTAAAATCCCGTGGAGGTTCGATCCCTCTCATCCGCATGAACCACACCGCCTCGGCTTCGGCCGGGGCGGTTGTCGTTTGCGGAGGACGAGGGTCGCTCGTCGTTTCGACCAAGCCGCCGTCTCGATCTCGAACGGCGTCGGTCGAGTCGCGTGCTTCGTCTCATGCGGATTGCCGCCGCGTCTCCTGAACCGTGACGCTGCGAGCCGCGGCGGACGGAACGGTCACGCCAACGATCGGCCGCGGGAAGAAGCGCGGAGAGTCGACTCACTTGGCCGGCGTCGCGAGCGGTCGAACGCGCCGGACGGGCAGGTCGAGCCCAAGCGTTCCCGGCGCGAAGGCGAACCACGCCAGCAAGACGCCGATCAGCACGCCGAGCACGCGGTCGCGGGCTTCGCTCAGTTCGTAGATCGGTCCCGGCAAGGCGAGCACGCCGAGATAGAACGCCAGCCCGATCTGCATGCCCGCGTAGCTGATCCGCTCGCTTCCGGCCGCGACCCATCCCGCGAGCAGGGTGACGACCGCGACCATCGCAAGGAACTCCGCCACGTCGTCGAGCCTCGGCACGACCCACACCATCGCCACCAGCGCCAGCAGGCTCCCGACCGCGGCCCCGCCGATCCTGAGCAGGCCCTTCTGCATCCTCGCCTCGCGTTGCGGCGAGGCGATGAAGAGCGTCGTGAACATGCAGGTGTGGATGCCGAACCAGTCGGTGGTGCTGTAGAGCACGAATCCGAGCAAGACCGCGATCGTGCCTCGGGTCGCGAAGAGAGCCCGTTCCGAGGAGGACGGAGCTTCTTCCGGCTCCGCCGACTGCGGACCAAGTTCGGGTTCGGTCAGCCACGGCACCGAGGCGAACGTGGCGGTGACCACACCGGCGATCGCGACCGACGTCGCGGCCTTGAGCAGGATCGTCGTGACCAGCGCTCCGTCCGGCACCAGGCTCGCGAAGGTCAGGAAGAGCACCGTGAGCGTGCCGATCGCATAGAAGAGCGGTCCGATCCTCGGGACGAGCATCAGATCGAGGGCGATGAAGGTGGACGTCCCCAGCACGATGAACAGGATCGCCCATCGGCCCTCGCTGATCGACCACAGGGGCAGAGTGGTGCCGACGGCGAGCATCGCGAAGCAGGCGAAGGCGATGCCAAGCTTTCTCGTCTCGCGACGATCCCGCCGATGCGCGAAGAGCGGGATGTAGGCTGCGATGTCGAGGGCCGGAAGTTCGAAGAGGAGCACCAGGAACGCGGTCACGCAGACCGCAAGCGCGATCCGCACCGCGACTTCGGCTCGACCGGGGAACGGGCCGAGACCCTCCCGAACCCGCGTGCCGATGCGGGAGAGCAAGGCGTCGGGGCGATCAGCCATCGCCGCCGGCGTTCGCGGGGGCGATCGCGACGGTGGCGCTTGCCCCCATGCGGAAGACCTCCGGATCGCCGCCTTCGATCCGTAGGCGAACCGGGAAGCGCTGCGCGACTCGCACCCATTCGAGCTTGCGGCGGATCACCGGGATGCCTTCGAACACGATCTCGTCGGAGGGACGGACCGCCGCGCCGATCGATTCGACGACGCCTCTCCAGCGCCGGTCGGGCGCGGTCATCACCACGATCTCCGCAACGTCGCCCGGGCGGATCGAACGCAGTTCCGATTCGCGGAAGAGGGCGTCGACCACCCAGGAGTCCGCGGCGACGAGCTGGAAGACCTCGAGTCCCGGCATCGCGAACGCGCCTTCGGCGAGATCGAGACTGATCACCGTGCCTGCGACCGGGGCGCGGACTTCGCAATGGCTTCGCTCGAACCGCGCAAGCTCGATCGCCACCTCGAAGGCCTGTCGCTGGGCGCGGAGCTCCTCGAGTTCGCTCTGCGCCGCGGCCGCCGCGGCGGCGCGAGCCTTCGCGGCGATGACCATCGCCTCGGCGGTCGCGAGCGCGGTGCGGGCCTCGTCGAGCAGTTCCTCCGTGGAGAAGCCCTTCGCGGTCACCGGCTCGAGCCGTTCGACCGTCGTTCGCCGATTGGCGGCCTGGGCGATCGCGGCCGCCACGTCGGCCTCCGCCGCTTCGGCGACAAGCCGCAGCTGTGCTTCGCGCAGGGCCTCGATGCGGATCTGCGCCTCGAGCGCGACGAGGGCGGCCTCCGCCTCGCGCACGGCGAGATCGAATCCGGTCGGGTCGATCGTGAAGAGGCGCTGGCCCGCCTCGACCTGATCTCCCTGCCTCACGTCGAGCGAGACGATCGGTCCGCCGACCCGCGGGGCGATGCCCACGGTGTCCGCGTTGACGACGGCGGTGTCGGAGTTCGGATGGCGGTTGGAGTAGCGCCACGCCTCGGACGCCGCGAGCACCGCGGCGATCACCACGGCGACGCCGACGATCGAGGCGACGAGCGTCTTGAGTCTCGCGATCAGCGTGCGCTCGGCGGTCGGCGACTTCGGCTCGGCGGTGGAGGACATCGTCAAGATCGCAGGAGGCGGGCTCAGCCCAGTTCGAGCAGCGCGAACCAGGCGAGACAGGAGAAGAGAAGCGTCGCGGCGAGATACACGAAGACCTTCGCCGGAATGCGGTCGTTCAGGCCGATCGCGACGAGCACCGCGCGGAGCACGATCATGCCGAGGAAGCCCAGGCCGAACGCCGGAAGCCACGCGGGCAGGTAGGCGCCGAAGAAGTCGTAGATCGGCGGCCCGATCGGAGTCGCGGCGAGCGCGAGGGAAGCCCGCGGCATCGCCGCGCGATCCTGCCCACTCCTGCGATTGCGAGCGGAGTTTCCGGTCCGTAGCATCGGATGCGGATCCTACGTCGGGCGGTCTTCGTCCGAGAGGCGCCTCCGAGGATCGGACGACCGTGCGCTTCCGCCCCCCCGCGACCCTTCGTCCTTGGCACGTTGCCGCGGTTGGCGCCTCGGTCGCCGCATCGATCACGGGATGCCGATCCGGCACGCCCTTCGAGGATCTCGCGCCGCCCTCGCCCGATCGCCCGTGGCTTTCGAGCGGCGAGGCGGCCTTGGCGCCGACGCTCGCGTCGATCGCGACCGGCGAACTCGAGCCGCGGCCTGAGCATCGGGATGCCGAGCGGGCCGGCGAGGGGATGCCGTGGCTCGGCGACCCGCCGGCGATCGAGCCCGAGCGTCGCTACGGCCTCGCCGAACTGATCGACCTCGCGCAGCGGGCGAATCCCAGTACCCGGGTCGCGTGGGAGCGGGCCCGCGAGGCCGCGATCGCGATCGGTCTCGTCGAGGGCGCGTACGAGCCGATGCTGGCGGCGTCGCTCATGGCGGGATACGAGCGGGCGGTGTTTCCGATCCCGGAGGTTCCGCCGGTCATCGATTCGAACTCCTTCTCGGCCGAGACTGCCGACCTTGTGCCGGGACTCGAACTGACGTGGCTCCTCTACGACTTCGGTCGCCGCGAGGCCGCCGAGTCCGCGGCGAGATCGCGGGCGGTCGTCGCCGATGCCGCATTCAACCTTGCCCACTCGGAGGTCGCGTACGCGGTCACCGTCGCCTATCACGCCCATGTCACGGCGATCGAGCGGGTCGCGACCGCGGAGGTCTCCGCCCTCGCCGCGGTCAAGCTCGAGGAGGCGGTGCGCAGCCTTCGCGAGAACGGGCTCTCCACCGAGACGCAGCGGCTTGCCGCGGTGCGCGGAAGGGTGCAGGCGCAGTTCGAGGTCGAGACCGCCCGGTCCGCGGTGACCACGACGCGGATCGACCTGCTCGAGGCGATCGGCTTGCCGCCCGACACGGCGCTCGAGGTCGCGGCGGCGGAGGACGACCGCCTGCCCGAACTCGCACCGCGGGTCGAGACGCTCGTCGCGGAGGCGATCGGCCGCCGTCAGGATCTCGCCGCGAGCGTCGCGAAGTACCAGGCGACGCAGGCCGAACTTCGCCTGGCGCGGGCTGGACGCAATCCGACCGTCACGGCCGGCGCGAACGTCTCGATTCCGGTCGTCGGCTTCAACGTCGACAGTCTTGGATGGGAAAGCGTGACCGAACCGTGGTACGGCGCGTGGGTCGGGATCAGCGTGCCGCTTCTCGACGGCGAGATCACCGACACGCGCGTGCGCATGGCGCTGGCGGGACTCGCCGCCGCGAGCGCCGAGATCGCCGTCGCTCGCGACCGCGCGGTCCGCGAGGTGTGGCGTGCCTACAACGATCTCGCCACTTCGCTGCGGCAGCGCGCGGTGGTCCGGGCGCTTCTCGAGGCGAGCGAGGCGAACTTCGACTCCGCGATGGCCTCCTTCGACGAGGGGCTCGCAACCTTCGTCGAGGTCGACGAGGCCCGTCGCGGGCTCGCCGATTCGCGGCAGGTCGATCAGGACTCCCGGGCGGCGATCCGGATCGCCGCGGCGAATCTGGCGATGGCGACAGGAAGGCTTGCGCCGCCCGTGCCGCGCCGCCTCGAGCCGTCCGAACACGACTGAATCGCGACCGGCGGCGCCGATCGTTCCCTCTACACTTCGTGCATGACCGCGGCTTCATTCCACTCGGATGTCCGCCTCGACCGCCTCGTCTTCGTGGGCTTCAACCGTCGGGTCGTGGCGATCGATCGCTACTCGGGCGAGATCCGCTGGGACTGGAAGGCGGCCAAGGGAAGCGGCTACGTCTCGCTGCTGATCGATGGCGACCGACTGATCGTGAACTGCCAGGGCTACACGTGGTGCCTCGATCCGCTGTCGGGCGAAGAGGTCTGGTTTCAGCCGCTCAAGGGATTCGGCATGGGCATCGCCTGCATCGCGTCGGTTCGTGGCGGCACGTCCTCGATCGACGCCTCCGCGGCGGCGAGTCACGCCGCGGCGGCCAATGCCGCGGCAAGCGGGGGCGCGGCGGGGGTGGCGAGTTGAGGCGCCAGGCGCACCCATCGCCCGCGTGGTTCGCGCCGATCGCCTGAGGACCTGAACGGCGCGCTCTCGCGCCGAGGAGCCGTTGACCCGATGTCGATCGACGACGAACGCGGGTTGAGAACCTCGGCCTCGAACGAGCCGTCGATCGACGTCCGGTCGCGATCCGAGTCGGAAACGGGAGCGACGTCTCACGACGCGGCGCGTCGGGCCGCGTCGCCATCGAGCATGCATCCGTCGGGCTTCTCGTCGCTGATCGTCACGCAGTTCTTCGGCGCGGCCAACGACAACATCCTGAAGGGCGTGCTCGGCTTCGCCGTGGCGTCGGGCGGCATCTGGGCCGCCTCGCTCGGCGACGGAGGCCAGGGCTGGGTGGGACTGTGCCTGACGCTTCCGTTCATCCTGTTCAGCGGATGGGCCGGTCAGATCGCCGACCGCGTCAGCAAGCGCGACCTCACGGTCGGTCTCAAGATCGGCGAGGTCGGCGTGGTCGCGGTCGCCGGGCTCGCGTTTCTCGTCGGGAGCGTCTGGCTCGCCGTCGCGGCGATGGTCCTGATGGCCGCGCAGAGCGCGTTCTTCGGACCGGCGAAGTACGGCATGATCCCCGAGGTGGTGCGGGCCTCCAGGCTCAGCGGCGCGAACGGCACCATCAACCTCTTCACGAACCTCGCGATCATCGCGGGCACGATCGTCGCGGGACCGGTGTACGACGCGTACGCGCCTCCGTCTCCGGACGCCGCCGGTCTTGCGTGGCTGCCGGGCGCGGCGATGGTCGCGGTCGCGGTCATCGGCGTCGTCGCGAGCCTCGGAATCCCGCGGCTTCACGCGGTGGCGCCCGACCTTCGCTTCGACTGGAACCCCGTCGGCACCTACTGGCGATCGCTTCGCGAGATGTCGCGCGGGCCGCTGCTTGCGGTGACGCTCGCGTGGAGCTTCTTCTATCTCCTCGGCATGCTCGTGCTGCTCATCCTGCCCGACTACAAGGACCTGCTCGGCACAAGTGCCGCGGTCGCGGCGAACCTGCTCGGCGTCGTGGCGATCGCGATCGGCGTGGGCAGCCTGGCCGCCGGCCTCGTGTCCGGATCGAGGGTGCGGCCGGGGCTGGCTCCCTTCGGCGCGCTTGGCATGGCGGTCTCGATGGCGGTCCTCGCCTTCGCGCCGAGGGACGCGATCACCGTCGGCGTGCTGCTCGTGCCGCTCGGGATCGCGGCGGGCTTCTACATCGTGCCGCTGCAGACCATGCTGCAGCAGTTCTCGCCCGACGCCTCGCGGGGACGCTTCCTCGGCACCGCCAACGCGGTGAGCTTCGTCGCCAGCAGCCTCGCGAGCCTCGTCTTCCTCGCGTGCCGCCGTGCGGGCATGGAGGCGGACTCGGTGTTTCTCGTCGCGGCGATCGGAGCCCTCGTCGCGGCGATCGGCTTCGGGACGTGGTGGTTCACGATCGGTCGGCGCGCCGTCTCGGTCCCCACGTGACCGCGGGCTCTCGTCGCGGTCGCCGCCCGTAGACTCGCGGAATGCCCGAGGCGATCCATCTCGACCACAACGCGACCACCCGGCCGACGCCCGAAGTCGTCGCCGCGATGCGCGACGCGCTCGAGCGGTGCTGGGGCAATCCCTCGAGCGTCCATCGATCGGGCATCGAGGCGCGCCAGCAGGTCGAGCTGGCTCGCGCCGCGGTGGCTCGGCTCCTCGGCTGCCGCGACCGCGAGATCGTCTTCACGAGCGGCGGCACCGAGTCGGCGAACCTGGCGATCGTGGGCACGCTCGAGCACTTCGCGGGATCGTCGAGGCGCGTGCTGGTCACGAGCCGCCTTGAGCACTCCGCCGTCCGCGAGTGCGCCACGCACGCCGCCTCGCGCGGCTTCGAGGTGTGCTGGGTCCAACATCGCTCCGACGGTGTGATCGATCTCGACGCGCTTCGCGAGCTGCTTGCAGCGCGAGCGAGCGAGATCGCCCTTGTCTCGCTGATGTGGGCGAACAACGAGACGGGCGTGATCGCCCCGATTGCGGAAGTCGGCGCGATCTGCCGCGAGCATGGCGTGCGGTCCCACTGCGATGCCGTGCAATGGGCGGGCCGCCTGCCGATCGACTTCGGTTCGCTTCCGATCGATCTGCTGACCTTCTCGGGTCACAAGTTCCATGGACCCAAGGGCGTGGGCGGTCTCGTCGTCCGCGGCGGCGTGCGGATCGCCACGCAGATCATCGGTGGGCCGCAGGAGCGGGAGCGCCGCGGCGGCACCGAGAACGTGCCGGGCATCGTCGGGCTCGGCGTCGCGGCCGAACGAGCGATCGAAGCGATCGCCGACGGATCATGGACGCGACTGGCGTCGCTTCGAGATCGCTTCGAGCGAGGCGTGCTCGAGCGGTGCGCCGGCGCGGTCGTCAACGGCGATTCGGCGCCGCGGACCCCCAACACCACCAACATCGGGTTCCCGCGTCTCGAGGCGGAGGCGATCCTCGTGGTCCTCTCGGAGCGGGGCGTCTACGCCTCGGCGGGCGCGGCGTGCAGCAGCGGTTCGCTCGATCCATCGCCGGTGCTGCTCGCGATGGGCGTCCCGAGCGAGATCGCCCACGGCTCGGTGCGCTTCAGCCTCGGCCCCGAGACGACCGTCGAGGAGATCGATCGCGCCATCGACGAAGTCGCCTCCGCGGTTGGGCGTCTCGCACGCTCGATGGCGTGAGCCGGCTCGCCCGTGCGGTGCAAGGCGAGCCTTCCGGACACGCGGATCCGCTCAGCGGCCCCGATGCTTCCGATAGAAGTTGATCAGCGCGTTCGTCGAACTGTCGTGGTCCGTGACCGACTGCGTCGCCGCAAGCTCTGGGATGATCTTCTTCGCGAGCACCTTGCCGAGCTCGACGCCCCACTGGTCGAAGCTGTTGATCTGCCAGACCGTGCCCTGCGTGAAGACCTTGTGCTCGTAGAGCGCGATCAGCGTGCCGAGCGAGAACGGGGTCAGCCGCTCGCCCATGACCACCGTGCTCGGGCGGTTGCCGTCGAACTCCTTGTGCGGCACGAGTTCGGGCGCGACGCCCTCGGCGCGGACCTCGGCCTTGGTCTTGCCGAAGGCGAGCGCCTCGGCCTGCGCGAAGACGTTCGCGACGAGCAGGTCGTGGTGATGCGGGAGCCCGGAGATCGGCTTGCAGAAGGTGATGAAGTCGCAGGGCACGACGCGGGTGCCCTGATGGATCATCTGATAGAAGGCGTGCTGGCCGTTGGTGCCGGGCTCGCCCCAGATCGTCGGGCAGGTGTCCCACGCGACGCGGTCGCCCGCGAGCGTGACGTGCTTGCCGTTCGACTCCATCTCGAGCTGCTGCAGGTACGCGCTGAAGCGGGAGAGGTACTGGTCGTACGGCAGCACCGCGAGCGATGGATAGCCGAGGAAGTTGTTCATCCAGACGCCGACGAGCCCCATGATCACCGGAAGATTCCGCTCGAGCGGCGTCTTCCGGAAGTGCTCGTCCATGGCGTGGAAGCCGCGAAGCATCTCGGCGAAGCGATCCGGCCCGATCGCGAGCATCGTGCTCAGGCCGATCGCCGAGTCCATCGAGTAGCGGCCGCCCACCCAGTCCCAGAAGCCGAACATGTTGGCGGTGTCGATGCCGAACGCCTCGACCTCCTTGGCGTTCGTCGAGACCGCGACGAAGTGCCGCGCGGTCGCGTTCGCGGGAAGCCCCTTGCGCCCCGCCGCCTTCTTGAGGCCCGCCAGCAGCCACTTCCGCGCGGTGTGGGCATTGGTCATCGTCTCGAGCGTCGTGAACGTCTTCGAGCTGACGATGAAGAGGGTCTCCTCGGGATCGAGGTCGCGGACCGCCTCGACGAAGTCGGTGCCGTCGACGTTGGAGACGAACCGGAAGTTCATCGAGCGGTCGCTGTAGTGGACGAGCGCCCGGTAGGCCATCACCGGCCCAAGGTCGCTGCCGCCGATCCCGATGTTCACGACGTTGCGGATCCGCTTGCCGGTGGCGCCCTTCCACTTGCCGCTGCGGACCTGCTTCGAGAAGGCCCCCATGCGGTCGAGGACCTCGTGGACCTGCGGGACCACGTTCTCCCCGTCGACCTTGATGACGCTGCCCTTCGGCGCCCGCAGGGCGACGTGGAGCACCGCGCGGTGCTCGGTGATGTTGATCTTCTCGCCGCGGAACATCGACGCGATGCGATCCTTCAAGCCGGCCCGCTTCGCGAGGGCGAAGAGCAGCCGCATCGTCTCGGCATCGACGTGGTGCTTGGAGTAGTCCATCCGCAGGCCCGCGCCTTCGACGGTGAATCGTTCCGCGCGGCGGCGGTCCTTCGCGAAGAGGTCCCCGAGCGTGCGGGAGCGGTTCTTCTTCGCGTGGGCCGCGAGAGCCTTCCACTCGGGGGTGCGATCGATCCGGACGGGCTTGGAAGCGGTGCGGGCCATCGGCGAAGACTCCGGAGGACTTGCGTTCGTGAGGGACGGATCGAGGCCGCCGAAGCGGCGGGAGGCGAGGGTTATACTCGCCTCGCCGTTCGTGATTCGCCGTCGAAGGCGACGCGGGACGGCTTCGAATTCGATCCCGCCTCGAGCACCTGATCGCGATCGCTCGCGTCAGGCCAGAAGGATTCCGCCATGGCCAACTCGACTCCCGGCACCGCCCTCGTCCATCGTCTCGGCCAGAGCATCTGGGTCGACAACATCACCCGCACGATGCTCGACGACGGCACGCTCGCGAAGTACATCGCGGACTGGGCGGTCACCGGGCTCACCTCGAATCCCACGATCTTCCAGAAGGCGATCGCCGGCGGCGACGCCTACGACACCTCGATCCGCACGCTGCTCGAGGCGGGGCTCTCCGGAGAGCGGCTCTTCTTCAAGCTCGCGATCGAGGACCTCACCCGCGCCGCGGATCTCTTCCGCGGCGTGCACCGCAACACCGACGGCGTCGACGGGTGGGTCTCGCTCGAGGTTTCGCCGCTGCTCGCCAACGACACCCAGGCGACGCTCGCGCAGGCCCGCGAACTGCACGCCGCCGCGGGCCGCAACAACCTCTTCATCAAGGTGCCGGGGACGCCCGAAGGCCTGCCGGCGATCGAGCAGCTCACCTACGAGGGCATTCCCGTCAACGTGACGCTCCTCTTCGATCGCGAGCAGTACCTCGCCGCGGCGGACGCGTACCTCAAGGGTCTCGAGCGCCGGCTTGCCGAAGGGCTCGACCTCAAGGTCTGTTCGGTCGCTTCGCTCTTCATCTCGCGGTGGGACAAGGCGAGCGCGTCGAAGCTGCCGAAGGATCTCGCGAACCGTCTCGGCATCGCGGTCGGCGAGCAGTGCTACAAGGCCTACGTCGATCTCAAGAAGTCCGATCGGTTCTTGAAGCTCAAGGCGGCGGGGGCGAGGCCGCAACGGCTGCTCTTCGCCTCGACCGGCGTCAAGGATCCGAGCCTGCCGGGGGCCTACTACGTCACCGCGCTCGCGGCGCCCGACACGGTGAACACCATGCCCGAGGAGACCCTCGAGGCGACCGCGGCGCTCGCTTCCGTCGGAGCCCCGCAGCGCGACGACGGGGGCGACTGCGAGGCGATGCTCGCGAAGATCGTCGCGGCGGGTGTCGACGTCGCGGCGCTCGGGGCACAGCTGCAGATCGAGGGGCGCGACTCCTTCGACAAGAGCTGGGCGGATCTCCTCAAGGACATCGAGAAGAAGTCCGCCGCGGTCGCGGCGAGCTGAGTTCTCCCTCGATCAGCGGTTGTCCCCGTCGAGGATTCGGCCGATCCCGCCGAGGATCGAGCCCTCGCCTTGCGCGCGGCCACCGGCGCTCGGCGCGGCGGCGAGGATCCGATCGGCCATGCGGCTGAAGGGCAGCGACTGCAGGTAGACGCTCCCCGGCCCGGTGAGCCGTGCGAAGAAGAGCCCCTCGCCACCGAAGAGCATCGATCCGATTCCCGGCACCCGCTCGATGTCGTAGTCGATGCCGTCGGTGAAGCCGACGAGGCAGCCGGTGTCGACGTGGAGCGTCTCGCCGGGCGCGAGTTCGCGGCGGACGACGGTGCCGCCCGCATGCACGAAGGCGAGTCCGTCGCCCTCGAGCTTCTGCAGGATGAAGCCTTCGCCGCCGAAGAGACCGGCGCCGAACCGCTTCGTGAAGGCGAGCGAGACCGAGGTGCCCATCGCGGCGCAGAGAAACGACTGCTTCTGGCAGAGGAAACGCCCGCCGAAGTCCGCCAGATCGATCGCCACGATCTTGCCCGGATACGGAGCCCCGAAGGCGACGGTCACCTTGCCGGCTCCGCGGTGGGTGAAGTGGGTCATGAAGAGCCCTTCGCCGGCGAGCATCCGCTTGCCGGCGCCGAGCAGGCTTCCGAGGAAGCCCGACTGCGGCGCGGAGCCGTCGCCCATGCGGGTGGCCATCTCGATCGCGGGATGCTTGAACATCATGGCGCCGGCCTCGGCGATCACCGTCTCGCCCGGGTCGAGGGCGATCTCGACGAACTGCAGGTCGTCGCCGTGGATCTGGTACTCGATCTCGTGGGAACGCATGGGGGATCTCCGCAGGGGGTGTGACGTGCATCGCGGTCGAGCCGATGATTCGGACTCGTCGATCGGACGTTTCGCGACCGTTACGATTCTCGCCCCGATGCCCGACTCCACCGCCCTCGACTTCCTCGACGAACTCGCCTGGCGAGGCCTGCTGCACCAGACGACCTCGCCGGAGCTGGCGGGGCATCTCGCGACCGGCTCTCGCACCGGATACTGCGGGTTCGATCCGACCTCGGACAGCCTCACCGTCGGCAATCTGCTGCCGGTGACCCTGCTGCGACGATTTCAGGCCGCGGGCCATCGGCCGATCGCGCTCCTCGGCGGCGGCACCGGACTGATCGGCGACCCGAGCGGCAAGACGAGCGAGCGGAGCCTGCAGAGCGCGGAGCAGGTCGCGGCGAACCTCGCCGGGCAGCGCCGGATCCTCGAGCGGCTGCTCGGCACGGACGGCCCGTGCGGGGCGGTCTTCGTGGACAACGCCGAGTGGCTCCGCGGACTCGGGTACCTCGAGGTGCTCCGCGACGTCGGCAAGCACTTTTCGGTGAACGCCATGATCCAGCGGGACTCGGTCGCGTCGCGCCTCGAAGGCCGCGAGCACGGGATCAGCTACACCGAGTTCAGCTACATGGTGCTGCAGGCCTACGACTTCCTGCACCTCTACCGCTCGCACGGCTGCACCGTGCAGATGGGCGGTTCGGACCAGTTCGGCAACATCGTCTCGGGCATCGACCTCGTCCGCCGCATGCACGCGATCGAGCATGGCGAGGGCTCGACCGAGTCGCTCGCCTTCGGCGTGACGGCGCCGCTGCTCACCGCCGCCGACGGCAGCAAGATCGGCAAGACCGAGAAGGGTGCGGTCTGGCTCTCCGCCGAGCGCACGAGCCCCTATCGCTTCCATCAGTTCTGGCTGAACGTCGCCGATGCCGACGCCGGCCGGTTTCTGCGCTGGTACACGATGCTCTCCCGCGAGGCGATCGAAGCGATCGAAGCCGAGCAGGCCGCGAAGCCGCAGGAGCGCGCGGCGCAGCGGACCCTCGCCAGCGAGATGACCGATCTCGTGCACGGTCGCGAGGAGCGAGCGCGAGCCGAGGCCGCGGCGGCCGCGCTCTTCTCGGGCGACGTGCGATCGCTCGAGGCGGAAACGCTTGCCGAGATCGCGGAGGATCTCCCTTCGAGCGAGCATGCGATCTCGCTGCTTGACGAGCCTGGCGCCGACCTGGTGGATCTGCTCGTGGCGACCTCGCTGGCGAAGAGCAAGCGGGAGGCTCGCGAGTTCGTGGCGTCGGGGGCGGTCGCGGTCAACGGCGAGAAGGCCGACGCCGAACGACGGCTTCGCCGCAGCGACCTCCTCGACGCGCGACAGGGCGGGGTGATCCTGCTTCGACGCGGCCGCAAGCAGTGGCACGCGACGCACTGGCGGTAGCGGGGGAGCGGGCCTGCGACCGCGGGCGGCTCGCGTGCCGCAGCTTGGGTCGTCGTGGGATCTTCGGGCCAGAAGCCCGCGGTTCACTCGGATGCGTCGAGGTGACTTGATCGGTGGACCGCGGGCGTCCCGCCCGCCCGAGCCGCGAGCAGCGCTGCTCACGCGGGCTCTGCTCGGGCCGGTCAAGGCGGCTTCGTCGGTGGACCGCCGGTGGCTCGACCGCCTCCCTCGCCGAAGACCTCGACCGGCGACGGGTGGCGAGAACGCGGCCGCGGGTGTCGCGGGGACCGAGTTCAGTTCGATGGGGGGGTGACGGCCGCCGCGATCTTCAGCTCGACCTGCGGCTGGCCACCGGCGATCTCGCCGACCCGCTGCACCGCGACTCCCGGCGGGAGCAACCACAGGGAGACCGGCTTGGCGGCGACGCCGCCCTCGAGTTCGTCGGTGGTGAGGTGCACGAAGGCGACCACGCGAAGGCCCGCCTCGATCCGCGCAATCGCCTCGGCCGGGCCGCTGACCACCACGTCGTTGAGCACGCTCGGAACGCACTCGACCCGATGGGCCGCGAAGTCGTCGGCGATGCCGGCGACCTGCACCGGCACGGCGGACAGCGTCGTGGTCCGCTCGACCACCTTGGGGGTGAAGGTGATTCGCACCACGGCCGGCTCGAAACGAGCGATCTCGTTGGCGCTGGCGAGCGCCGCGGGCAGACGCACCGTCGCATCGAGCGAGGTTCGCAGGCCCGGCTCGAGCCGATCGAGCAGGCGCGGATCCACCGAGGCGATCGCGGTCGGATCGGCCGCGATGCGAAGGTCCGACGGCAGCAGCGCGGTGACGTTCGGCGGATCGACCACCACATCGCCCTGCGTCGCGATCCCGGGAAGTTCAGGCACGAGCCGAAGCGTGCGTGGCTCGAGAGGCACGATCCGAAGCTCCACGCTCTTGGGTTCGCTCGAGACGATCGTCACGCCGATCTGCTGCACCGCCGGCAGGTTCGAGGCGGCGGTGACGAGATCGATCGGCCACGAGCCGGCCGCCGACGGAATCCCGTGCGATCCGGCCGCGAGATCGAGCGGGCCTTGGGCGAGGAGCGTCTCGAATTCGCGGAGCGCCCGCTTCGATCCGCTCGCCTCGAAGCGCACCTGAGGCACCCGCTCGGGGCGAACCACCATGCGGGCCGCGTCGGCTGGCGCGAAGCGCACCGCGGTGTCGAAGCGATCGCTCTCGCGGGTCTCGCCTGCCGCCCAGATCCAGACCAGCACGGTGACGCCGGTCACGAGCAGCAGCGAACCGAGCCGGCCCCGCATCGTCGCGCTCATCGGGCGCCTCCATTCGAAGCCGCGGCAACGGTTCGAGCGGGCACTCGGACGAGGCCGCCGTCGTCGCGGAGGCGGCGTTCGAGTTCCGAGGCCAGTTCCGACGGAGGGATCGGCGACGAAAGCTCGCCGCGCTCGGCGATCCGGACGAGGCCGGTCTCCTCGCTGACGATGACGATCAATGCGTCGCTCTCCTGCGAGAGCCCCAGGGCCGCGCGGTGACGCGAGCCGAACTCCGATGGAAGCGGGACGCCGCCTTCGGGAAGCGGCAGTTGCACTCCGGCCGCGACGATCCGATCCCGGCGGACCACGACCGCCAGATCGTGGAGCGCGCTGTTGGGATAGAAGATCGTCTCGAGCAGCCGCGCGGAGACCTTGGCGTCGAGCTCGACCCCTCCTTCGACCAGGCCGCCCAGACCGGTCTGCCGCTCGATGACCACGAGCGATCCGAATCGGTTCTTCGCGAGGTACTCGACCGCCTCCCCGACCGAGGTCGCCACGTTTCGGGCGTTCGCCGGCTGGCGATTGAAGAGGCGGGTCTGCCCGACTCGGATCATCGCCTGGCGAAGCTCCGGCTGGAACACCACCGCGAGCACGATCGCGAGGAGCCCGAGGATCTCCGACGAGATGAAGCGGATGCGCCCGAAGGACTCGGTCGAACCGCCGAGCACGCCGAGCACCAGGGCGAGCACGACCAGCACCAGCGCCACGCCCTTGATGATGCCCGCGCCGCGGGTGCCGCGCAGCGACCGGTAGATCGCGAACACGCACAGCCAGATGATCGCCATCTCGATGGCGATCTCGTACCAGGCGTAGCCGCGAAAGACCTGGAGGAACTGGGAGAGCATCGTGCGGGGACGTGGGGCGTGGGAGCGGCCGACGCGGGACGAAGCGCGCTCGCTGGTCGCCGGTGCATGGATGGGACGCGACGAGTCGTATGTCGACCACGACGCCGTCGGCAGTCTAGGTTCTGTCCTCGTGAGTTCCGCTTGCGATGCATCGCGACGAGACGCCTCGAGGCGACCGGTCGTCGAGAGCCGCCACACCGATCGATCGCGGGCGACGCGATCCCGCCGGGAGCGGTCTGCGGGCGCCGACACCGGCCGACACGGATCGGCGAGGGCCATGACGGTGCCGCGGTGCTCGACCGGCGAATTCGCTTGAAGCGCTCGCTCCGGCGACGGTCGGAAGTCCATAGGATCCGCCCGTGGCACTACCAGACCGATTTGCGGGACTCGGGCGATGCAGCGGCGTCTGCGCCCTGACCGACACGCCGCTCGAGCCGGGCCGCTCGATCGTGGCGGCCCTCTGCGAGCCCGACCCGTCGGACGCCTCGGAGGCGGGCACGCTCGGCCTGGTGCGGCGGGACGTTTCGGCGGAGGCGTGGGACGAGGGCGGGCGTCCGGAACGCGTCCTCTGCTTCTGGCGGACGAGCGTTCCGGCGGCCAACGAGGAGAAGCGGCCGCTCGACGAGGGACTGCTGCTCGACCTGCTCAAGGGACTTGCCGAGGAGACCGATCCGGCGCGGGACGACCTGCGGCTGGTGCTGGCGTTGGTGCTGCTGCGGCGGCGACGCCTTCGCTTCGTCGATCGCACGCCCGTGGCAGCCCCGGAGCCGGCACGCCGCGGCGCGCGGGAGGAGCGGTGGAAGCTCGAGCATCGGCCCGCGGATGGCGAGCCTTGGACGGTCGAGGTGCTCACCCGCCGATTGAGCGACGAGGAGTCTCGGGAGGTCGCGGACGAACTCGGTCGCCTGCTTGGCGGCGAGGTCGAGGCGACCGGCTGATCCCCCATGCTCGGAGTTCCGGATCACGCTCCATCGGGCGCTCGGAGCCCGCGAACGGCCGAGGCCTCGGGTCCTCGCCGCCGCGGTCCGCTTCGTCTGGCGTCGGCGATCGCGGCGAGCGCCGTCCTCGGCTGCGCCACGCCGCCCGCGCACCGCGCGGCCCGACCGGACGAGGCGACCCAAGCTGCGGCGAGCCGCGCGATCGTCTCGAGCAGCGAGGCGTTGCGACGCCTTGAGACCTTCGACTCGAGCGGCGTCTGCCGCATCGAGGTGCCTCGCGAGGACGCAGGCTTCGACGAGGAGCAGCTTGATCTCCTGCTCATTCTCGAGCGTCCTCGCAAGTCGGCGCTGCGGCTCAAGCTGAGCGTCAGCGACACGCTGGCGTGGCTGGGTTCCGACGGCGATCGCTGGTGGCTCTTCCTGCCGGAGGAGTCGCCGTCGGTCGCGTATCGCGGGTCGCTTCTCGGCGAGACGATCGACGCGGGCGGACAGGTCGAGGAGGCGCCGGTGCCTCGCCCGCTGCGCGATCCCCGCCTCTTCTGGCTGCTCGCCGGACTCGACCCGCCGCGCGATCCCGCGGCGCCGCTCGCCTGGGACGGCTCCCGATCGGCGTGGGTGCTCGAGGAGGCGTTCGAGCCGGTCGAGGACGGCCTTCGGGACGCCGCCGGCATGCGGGTCCGACGCGGCTTCGAGGCGCGGGGCGACGTGGTCTTCGTCGAAGTGGACGATGCCGAGGGGCGGCGGATCGCGAGCAGCTCCTTGAGCGACCACGTGTTCGTCGAGGTCGAGGGCGTCGCACTCGGGGCTCGGCCGCGCGTGGCGACGAGGATCACCCTCGAAGGCGCGATGTCCGGCGACGGACGCGCGATGCTGGTGCTCGAGCGTCCCTCGGGCCGAGGGTTGCGGGTGAAGCCGGCGCTCTTCGAGTGGGATCGGCTCGTCGCGTCGATGCGGCCGGAACGGATCGTCGAGGTCGCGCCGTGATCGCGGCGGCATGCCTGGCCCTCTGGGCGACGCTCTCGCTCCCGGCGGCGCATCCGCAGGACGACGCGGGCCTCGACGCTGCAGCGGAGATCGAAGTCGGCGAACCGGATCCGGTGGCGTTTCCGCAACTGCCCGGCGCCGCGAGCGGGCACCACTTCTGGTTCGCCACGCCCGATCCGGAGCGGCCGCGGCGGAGCCTCGTCCATCACGTCGCGACGGATCGGGAGACGCCCGCGGTGCGGGTCGCGGCAGTGCTCGAGGGAACGGTCGAAGCGATCGCGGCGTGGGAGGATCGCGCGTGGGTCGTGCTGGCGCCACGCGCCGGCACCCGACCGCGACGCGAGGTCGTCACGCTGTCGACGGCGCGCAATCCGGCGTCGGGGCTCGACTACTCGTGGCCGCGTGAAGGACCGACGCTGCTGCCGAGCCTTCCGGGAGACGTGAAGCTCGTCGACGTCGCCGCCGATGCCGCCGGGCCGATGGCGCTCCTCTGGCCGCCGGAGTGGCGCAGCAACCGCGTGCGTCGCGCGGCGGCGGATGGCGCCACGCCGAGGCCGCGGGTGCTGCGCCTTGGACGCGGACAGGAGTGGCAGGAGGTCGAGGGGCTGCCGACGGCGTTGGTGTTCGAGCGATTCGCGCCGTTCGGGAGTCCAGCGCGTTCGATCTCGCTGCTCGCGGCCGATCCCGACGACTCCGAGTCGACCCTTGTCGTGGCGATTCCGGGCGAGTCCTCCGACGACGCCTCGGCGGAGCCCCGACGTTGGCGGATCGACGTCGCTTCCATCCTCGCCGCGACGAGTCTCGAGCACGCCGAGCTGCTGGTGGTTCGACGCGAGTTCGGGAGCATCGACCTCGACTACCCGAGAGCACGGGGCGTGTTGGCGCTGGCGCAGCTCGAATCCCCGCGCGGGCCGTGGCGGGTCGCGGCGACGCTCGACGGGATTCGCTTCCTGGAAGAAGCCGATGGCGCCTTCCGAATGCGCTCCATCGATCCGATCGACGGGGCGGTGGGGCCGCTCGAGACGTTGGGGACGCCGAAGTTCGGTTCGAGCGCCTGGCTGCATCTGCCGATCCTCGGCGCGCTCGCGATCAGCGCGGTGCTGGCGCTGGTCCTCTTTCGCCCGCTCGCCGAGCGTGAACCCCCGACGATGCCCGAAGGCTTCGAGCCCTTCCCGTGGCCGAAGCGGCTGGCGGCGCTTGCGATCGATCTGGTGCCGGGCGTCGCGCTGGGCATGGCGGTCTTCGGCGTCACGCTGCGGGAGTTCTCGCTGCTGCCGGCCTGGAGCCTCGAAGCCGAGGCGACCGCGCCCTCCGCGCTCGCCATCGCGGTGACCTTTCTCTGGGGCGTCGCGTGGGAGGCGATCGTCGGTCGCACGCCGGGCAAGATGCTGCTCGGCGGTCGCATCCGATCGGTCGACGAAGGGCGGGTCGGGTTCGGCCGCGTGCTGGTGCGCAACCTCTTCAAGGCGGTGCTGCTCGCGGCGCCGATCCTCGCGATCTTCACGGTGCTGAACCCGCTCGGGCAGGGAATCGGCGAGGTGCTCAGCCGCACGCTCGTGCTTGGTCGACGCGTGGGTCCGGAGCCGAAGGACGCCGAGCCCATCGACGACGATCGCGGTTGACAGGGCCGCGCGTGGCGCGGAGTCGCCGGCGAGACGGTGGTGCTCCGCCGACCCCCTCCCAACCCGCGTCGCTTCACCGCCTCGGATTGCGGCCCGGCGGCGGGGGATCGTGCCGCGTCGGCCGTTCGGATCGGCGAGGCTGTTCGACCGCCGCACGGCCCATCTGCTCGGCCAGCGATCGCGGCGTCGCTTCGCGCGGGGGGACCGGGGTCTCGGGCTCGATCGCCTCGTCGGAGTCCTCGCCGAGCGGCTTCGCGAAGACGAGACGCCCCGCCGAGGTCTGCAGCGTGTTGCTGACCGAGACCATGATCGTCTCGCCAACCCGAGCGGCGCCCTCCTCGACGACGACCATCGTGCCGTCGGGCAGGAAGCCGACGCCTTGCCCGGGATTCTCGCCCGGCTTCACGATCGCGACCGCGAGCCGATCGCCCGTCGTCACGCCCGTGCGAAGCGTGCCGGCGAGGTCGTTCAGGTTGAGGGCCGCGACGCCCTTGATCTCGCAGACCTTCTTGAGGTTCGAGTCGGTGGTGCAGATGCGATAGCCCTCGAGCCGGCAGAGTTCGAGCAGCTTGTGGTCGACCGAGACGCCCTCGACCTGCCGCTCCTCGACCGAGACGTCGAGGTGCGCGTTGCCCTGCAGTCGCCTGACCGTGTCGAGACCGCGTCGTCCGCGGCTTCGCTTGGTGCGGTCGCTGCTGTCGGCGAGCGTCTGCAGCTCGTCGATCACGAACTGCGGCACGAGCAGCGGCGCGTCGAGGAATCCGGTGTGGCCGAGCTCGTCGATGCGTCCGTCGACGAGCACCGAGGTGTCGAGGACCAGCGGCAGCACGCCGCGGGCCTGCCGCGAGAACTCGACGTAGGGAATGACCAGGCGGAAGTCGTCCTTGGTCGAGAGCACCACCGAGACGCTCAGGTAGCAGAGGATGATCCCGATCACCGCCTTCGCAAGCTGGAGGTAGATCGCGGCGGGACCGCGTTCGAGCTCCCACGCCCGCGAGACCTGATCGATGATCGCCCCGATCGCGAGGGCCCCGATCAGCCCGAAGCAGATGCCCAGATAGACCGCGACCACCGAGGTGAGCCGCTTGTTCGGGGTGACCGCATCGGCGATCACGACGACCAGGCCCAGCGCCGCCGCCGCCACGAGCAGCCCCACGAACGTCGATGATCCGAAGTCGCCCGGAGTCGCCTGGCTCGCGAGGGTGAGCAGCGTCACCGCCATGAGCAGGACCATGAAGAGCAGGCGGATCGCGAGGATCAGGACCCGGTTCTGGCGACCCCCGCTCCGCACGCGATCTCGGGAGGGCTTCACGGGCGAGAGGGCGGAGTCTTCCGGGGCCGCGCGGGTCATGCCCGGATTCTACGGAGCGGGTTCCATTCGCCGATTCGGCCACGCGATCCAGCCGCGATCCGCGGGTACGATCCGGCTCCTCGGCGGTGAGAAGACGGCCGGGCCCGTTGGACGGGTGGCTCGCGAACCTGGTCAGAGCCTGACCGCAGCAGCCATAAGCGTCGTCATCCGGGCCTTCGGTCGCCTGGCCGTCTTCCCGCCGCCGAGTCTCCCCGCGCTCTCTCGACTTCGCCCTCGCCTTCGAAACCATCGGCGGAACGCCGAGCCCCCACGACGCATGGCCGAGCCTGCCGCACCCTACGAGGTCCTCGCCCGCCGCTACCGCTCGCGCGACTTCGCCGAGCTGGTCGGGCAGGAGGCGATCGCCGAGACGCTGCAGAACGCGATCGAGACCGGGCGGACGGCGCACGCGTATCTCTTCTGCGGCACCCGGGGCGTCGGCAAGACCTCGATGGCCCGCATCTTCGCGCGAGCCCTCAACGCGAGCGGCGGACTGCTCGGCGAGGAGCAGGCGGTGGCCGAGGCGATCCTGCACGGTCGCGACTCGGACGTCGCCGAGATCGACGCGGCGAGCAATCGCGGCATCGACAACGCCCGCGATCTGATCGCCGGCGCCTCGATCGCGCCGATGCGGAGCCCGTACCGCATCTACATCATCGACGAAGTCCACATGCTCACGTCGCAGGCGTTCAACGCCCTCCTGAAGACGATGGAGGAGCCGCCGAAGCATGTGAAGTTCATCCTCTGCACCACCGAGCCGCACCAGGTTCCCGCGACCATCCAGAGCCGCTGCCAGCGCTTCGACTTCAAGGCGATTCCCGCGAGCCGCATCGCCGCGCATCTCGGGGAGGTCCTCGAGAAGGAACGCGTCGAGAGCGAGCCCGAGGTCCTCGGCCGCATCGCCCGCATGGCCAACGGATCGATGCGCGATGCGCTGAGCCTGCTCGATCGGCTCGTCTCCGGGGCGAAGGGACGCCTGACCGCGAAACAGCTCGAGGATCTCTTCGGCCTGCCTGAAGACGCCGTGGTCGACGACCTGCTCGGCGGCGTCGGCCGGTCGGATGTCGCCGGCACGCTGCGGGCCGCCGGACAGTTGCTCGATCGGGGACTCTCGCCCGAACGCCTGCTCGACGCCCTGGCGGAGCGGATGCGTGAACTGCTGGTCATCGCCACCTGCGGCGAGGACTCGGACCTGCTCGAGACCGCGGCGGATCGCCGGCCCGCGCTCGCTTCGCTCGCGGCGAACTTCGACCCGGCGATGCTCGCGTCGATGATCGCGCTCTGCGATTCGGTCGGGCGATCGGTCCGAAGCTCCTCCGCGCCGCGGGCGCTGCTCGATGCGGCGCTCGCGAGGCTGGCGATGAGCGGGCGCTTCGCGGATGCCGCCGGGCTCCTTGCGGGAACCGCTTCGAGAGGAGACGCGCCCGCAAAAAAACTCCGAGCCCCCGTCGCGGGGGCTGAGTCGCCGCGACCTGCCGCCCGCGAGCCGGTTTCGGCCCCGGCCTCGGCCCGAACCGAGGTCGCGGCGCCGGCTCGATCGCGAGAGCCCGAGCCGAGCGAGTCGGCGTTGCAGTCGCCGCCGGCGCGGAACGAGGCCGGACGCTCCGCCGCCGACGATCGGCTCGCGTCGCTCGATTCGCCCGCCGCGCTGGCTTCGTTCTGGGAAGCGGCGATCGAGCACGCCGGCACCCCGCGACGCCGCGCGATGCTCGAGAGCGTGAAGCCGGTCTCCTACGAGGCGGGCGTCCTGCGCATGCAGGCGTCGGGCCTCGCCGCCGCGGCGAAGTGGCTCGAGACGCGGCCGGAGCCGCTGCTCGAGTTCCTTCGCGAGTACTGCGGGCGGAAGGTGGCGGTCCGATTCGACGCGGTCGCCGAGGTCGAGGTGCCCCGGCCTTCCGGCGATCGGGTCGATCCGGAGATCCTCGCGAACCCGGTGGTGCGCGAGGCGATGGATCTCTTCGATGCGAGCGTGCTTCGCACGATCCCGCTCGCTTCATGGTCGGAGTCGGGTGGCGTGGGCGGTTCCCGAGATGCGTCGGAGGACGACGCTGCGAACGAGTGATCGAGTGAACGCCGGCGGGCGACCGGGGCGCCCCGTCGAGACGACGAAGGAGCAGACGAGCGTGTTCGATGGACTGAAGTCGATGGCCGGGATGGCGGGCCTTCTCAAGGACCTTCCGAAGTTCCAGGCGAAGGCGCAGGCGCTTCGCGAAGAGGTCGCGCAGATCGAGGTCGACGGCCGCGCCGGGGGCGGGGCGGTGGTGGTCCGCGCGACCGGCTCGCTCGAGATCGTCTCGATCGAGATCTCCGAGCCGATCCGCCACGCCCTGAGCCATCCCGACCAGCAGGCGCTGGCGCACGAACTCGTGCGCGACGCGGTGAACGATGCGCTTCGCAACGCCCGCGGCGCCGCGGGGGCGAGGATGGAGGCGGCGGCTCGCGATCTCGGCCTGCCGATTCCTCCGGGGATGATTCCCGGCCTCGGTTGACGAGATCCGCGGCGCGAAGCCGCCAACCTGGACGTCGAAGGATCGACCATCCCATGAACGAGGACATCCGCTCCGCCTATCCCGAGTCGGTCGTGCGGCTCATCGAGGAGTTCTCGAAGCTGCCCGGCATCGGTCGCCGCAGCGCCGAACGACTCGCGTTCCACGTGCTCAAGTCGACCCGCGACGAGGCGCGTCGCCTGTCGACCGCGATCGAGGACGTCAAGCGGCTCGTCAAGCACTGCGCGGTCTGCTGGAATCTCACCGACGAGAGCCCGTGCCGGATCTGCGGCGACGCGAGGCGCGACGCCTCGACGATCCTCGTCGTCGAGCAGCCGAAGGACCTCATCGCCCTCGAGCAGACCGGCATGTTCCGCGGCGTCTACCACGTGCTGCTCGGGCGGCTCGATCCGCTCGACGGGGTCGGGGCGGAGAGCCTCACCGTGGCGGCGCTGCTCGACCGGATCGACGAGCCCGGCCGCAACGCGCAGGGGACTCCCGTCGCGGAGGTGATCCTCGGACTCAACCCCGACATGGAAGGCGACGGCACGGCGCTGCACCTCGCCGATCTGATCGCGAAGCGGGGGGTGCGGGTCTCGCGTCTCGCCCGCGGCCTGCCGACGGGATCGCAGATCGAGTTCGCAAGCCGCGCGATGCTCGCCGACGCGATCTCCGAACGGAAGTCGATGTGAGCAAGGCGACGCTTCCCTCGCTCGAGGCGATCCAGGAGCTGCTCGCGACGCAGCGGCATGCCGAGGCGGCGGCGGCGGCGCGGCGGTGGATCGCCCGAAGTCCCCGGGGCGTCGAGCCGCACCTGCTGCTCGTGCGGGCGTTGCTTCCCTCCGGGCGACTCGCCGACGCGCACGAGGCGGCGGTGCACGGTCTGCGGACGGCGCCGGCGGAACCTCGCCTCGAACTGCTCGCAGGCATCATCGAGCATCGGCTCGGTCGCAGCGACGAGGCGATCGCAAGGCTCGAGCGGCTGGTCGGGCGTTCGCCCGCCAACGAGACCGAGGCGGCGATCGCGCTCGCCGAGGCGCTTCATCGCGCGGGACGAAGCGACGCGTTCGAGGCGTTCGTCTCCCGGGGCGGCCGCTGGACCGAGGATCCGCGGGCGGCGGTCTTTCTGGCACGGGTGCTCGCGAAGCGCGATCGCGAAGCGGCGATCGCACGGCTCGAGTCGTGCTTCGAGGCGTCGGGCGATCCGCTGCTGCGCCGCGTGGCGGGATTCGAAGCGGCCCGGCATCTCGATGCCGCGGGTCGATATCGCGAGGCGTTCGACCTCGCGACTCGGGTGCACGGGGCGACGACGCCGCGGTTCGACCTGGGCGAGCTCGAGCGGGAGATCGCCGAGCAGCGACGCCGACTGGCCGCGGGACGAGGCTCGTTTCCCGCCCGTGCCAAGCCGGCGGAGGGCACCGCGATCGTCGTCGCGCTGCCTCGCAGCGGCACGACGCTGCTTGAGCAGATGCTCGATCGGCATCCAGTTCTCGAGGGAATCGGCGAGTACGAGGGCGTCTTCGATCTCGGGGAGTCCCTCCTCGCGGCGGGCCATTGGCCCGGCCGCATGCTCGGACTCGGCACGATCGAGGCGGGCGAACTCGCGGATCGGTACCGGCAGGGCGCGAGATCCCGATGCCGGACGAACGCCACGTGGACCTTCGACAAGACGCTGCTCGCGTGGCGGTGGCTTCCCGCGATCGCCGCGGTGCTGCCGGGCGCGAGGCTGCTGCGGATCGTGCGAGATCCGCGCGACGCGGCGATCAGCATGTTCCTCTCGAACTTCCATCCGCGCATGTGGGGCGCGACCGCAAGCCTCGATTCGATCCGGCGGCTCGTCGAGCTCGAGCGGACGATCGTGCCCGAGGCCCTCGAGACGCTCGGGATCTCCCACGTCTCGCTCTCGTACGAGACGCTCGTCGCGGAGCCCCGCCGCGAGGTCTCGCGATGCCTCGACCTGCTCGGCCTTCCCTTCGACGAGGCGGTGCTCTCGCCCGAGCGGAACGAGCGCACCGTGCTCACCCTGAGCCACGAGCAGGTGCGCCGCCCGATCAACGCCTCGAGCATCGGACGCTGGCGGAACTACGCATTCGCCTTCGACGAGCGCTGGCACGCACTTGCCGGCGAAGCTTGAGCGATCCCGTTCACGGCAGGTTCAGGGCAGCATCCAGCCGAGAGCGCGAAGGTCTTCGCCGATCCGCTTCGCGAGCCGGGCGTTCGACTCGCGAAGGCCGGGGACCGCGGCCAGGCGCGCTTCGATGCGAGCCTCGGCCGCGCGGCGTCGCGAGGTCTCGAGCAGTGGCGAGAGGGCAAGAGACGCGGTCCGCGCGGCGATCGAAGCCGACTTCCCGATCCAGGGCGCCGCGAGCGGCGGGGCTCGATGCAGCGTGCTCCGCACGCACCAGAGGTTGACGCGTCGCTGCAGCGACGCGGCGACGAAGCCCGGCGAGGCGTAGACCTTCGCCTCGACCTCCGGAGGCGCAGGAATCGGTGCGCCGAGGAACGCCGCGATCCGTTCGAGGAACCCGCGCGGGTCGCGTCGCAGGTGGTCGTAGGGGATCGCCAGCACGCGATCGCGACCGAAGCGGCGATCGAGGTTCTCGACGAGCCGGTCGAATCGAAGGAACGCCGGATCGAAGCAGGGGGCGCGATGATCGCCCGGTTCCGGCGCGCGAAGGTAGTCCGCGAGCGACGCCGGCCCGCCGATGCGCACGTACTGGAGCCACAGGCTGCGGACGAGGTCTCGCTGTTCGCGCAGCACGATCAGCACCTTGGCGTCGGGCAGCACTCGAGCGAGCCGATCGAAGGTGCGATCGGCATCGAACCAGCCGGAGTGGGGATTCCCCGAGAAGCGTTCGTTGGAGAGGACCGGCACGCCGCCGCCGGCACGGACCGCGTCGATGCGATCCGCGAGCCAGCGCCGCACCGACTCGGCATCGAAGTCGTCCTCGCGAGCCAGCACGATTCGCTGCGCGGACTCGGCGCGATCGGGCACGATCGGGGTCGGGCGTCCGTCGCGGCCGTCGAAGATCCGCTGCTGCAGCCACGTGGAGCCGGTGCGATGGAGGCCCAGGTGCAGCAGGACGTCGCAGGTCATGGGGAAAGTATCGGCTCGCGAAGGGGCGGGTGCGATCGTCGACCTCGGGAACCGTCTTCGGCCGTCGGCTCGGTGGACCGCGGGCGTCTCGCCCGCATGGGCGTGAAGGGAACGAAGCCTCCCGAGTCCGCGCGTGCTCCTCCGCCTCGCTTCGCTCGGCACCTTCCCCGGACTCGCGGCGCTCGGCCGGAGAGGAGGCCGGAGGCCCGCGGTCCACGGGTTGGCGAGCAGTCGTTGGACCGCGGGCGTCTCGCCCGCTTCGTGTCGTGCACGTCGTTCGGATCGCTGCCGGCACCGTCGACCGCTGCGTTGCCTTCGGCGGTCCCGATCACTACCGTCGGACTCCATGAGCCAGTCGCCCCTCGTCTGTCACGTCCACGTGCACGTCCATCGAACCGTGATCCGTCTCCAAGGGTCAGCCGGCATCGAGGGGCAGCCGCATCTCGAGCGGGCGGTCAACAAGGCGATGGCGGGCAAGCCGAAGCAGGTCGTCGTCGACGCCCGCGACCTCGAGTTCCTCGCCAGCCTTGCGCTCGGCTCCCTCGTGACCTTGTCGAAGTCGGTGCGAACCGCGGGAGGCTCGGTGCAGGTCGGTGGACTTCGCCCGGCCGTGCAGGAGGTCTTCCGCCGCAGCCGACTCGAGGAGCTCTTCGAGATCGTCCACGAACTCGAGGCGATCGACGCCATGCTTGCCGAGATGGAGACGGGCGGTCCCGGCTCGTCGCAGAGCTGAGCCGCCAGGCGTCGCGATCCGCATCGCTGGAGCATTCGGAGCCGGATCGCCGTTCGAACCGCGGATTGGCGTCCGACTCGGGGTTCGGCCCGGCAGGGGCGTCGCGGGCCGACCGATACCATCGGACGAGATCTCGCCCGGAACGCCTCCCGCATGAGCCTTCGCTTCGACGCCAGCCAGCAGCTCCGAACCGGGCAGCATCTGCGCCTCGCGCCGAAGCTCATCCAGTCGATGGAGATCCTCCAGCTGCCGCTGCCGGCGCTCGAGGAGCGGATCGAGCGGGAGCTCGAATCGAACGTGGCGCTCGAGCTCGCCGAACCCGGCCCCGTCGAGGCGGAGGACGGACTGTCGCAGGACGGAGCACCCGGACTCGCCGCCGACGGGACCGCCGAGCAGTTCGAACGCCTTCGCGATCTCGAGCAGCGGTACGGCGAACTGTGGAACGGCGAGCGTCCGTCGCGGTCGGCCAGCCGCCTCTCGGGGGAACGCGATCCCAAGATGGCCGCCATGGCGAATGCGCCGAGTCGCGGCGAGAGCCTCGAGTCGCAGCTCGCTCGCCAATGGTCGCTCGTGGACGCGGACCCGGACCTTGCCGCGGCGGGCGACCGGATCCTCGAGTTCATCGACGACGACGGCCTGCTGCACACGAGCCTCGAGCAGATCCTCGACCAGAGTCGCAGCCGGCCGGGCGTCGCGTGGTCGCTCGACCTGCTCGAACGAGCGCTCGAGCGTCTGCAGCAGGAGCTCGAGCCGGCCGGCGTGGCGGCACGGGATCTTCGCGAGTCGCTTCGCCTCCAGATCGAGGCTGCGATCCGGGAGAGCGCTCGCGAGGGCGAGCTCGAGGCGGAAGCGACGGCCTGGTCCGACGCGCTCGAACTCGTCGAGCATCACTACGAAGATCTCCTTCAGAACCGCCTGCCGCGAATCGCCTCGCAGTCGAAGATGTCGATGGAGCGGATCAACGAGGCGCGGGAGCGGCTTCGCAAGCTGACGATCGCCCCCGGACGCGAACTCGTCGAGAGCCGCGACGGCCCGGTGTACCCCGACGTCATCGTCGAGTACGACCCGACCGAGGATCGCTACGTCGCGGCGCTTCAGGAGGGATCGGTGCCATCGCTGCGGATCAGCCCGCACTACCGGAAGATGGCGAAGGACCGATCGCTCGACGCCGAGACTCGCCGCTTCGTCGCCAACGGCGTGCGCAGCGCGGGCTGGCTGATCGACTCCATCAACCAGCGCAGCAACACGCTGCTGCGGGTGGTCGAGAAGGTGATCGAGCGGCAGCGCGAGTTCCTCGACCACGGGCCGCACTTCCTCAAGCCGATGCCGATGATCGACGTCGCGGCGGAACTGGGCCTGCACGTGGGCACGGTGAGCCGCGCCGTCAGCGAGAAGTGGATCCAGACGCCGCGCGGGATCTTTCCGCTGCGGAAGCTCTTCTCCGGCGGACAGGAGTCCTCCGATGGAGAGGACCGTTCGTGGGAGGCGATCAAGGCGGAGCTGAAGGCGGTGGTCGATGCGGAGGACCGCACCAAGCCGCTGAGCGATCGCGCGATCGCGGAGGCCCTCGAGGCTCGCGGCATCCGCATCGCCCGCCGCACCGTCGTCAAGTACCGCGAGCAGATGGGCATCCCCTCGGCGCGGCAGCGTCGCGAGCACCGCTGAGCGCCTTCACGCCACGGGTAGCATCACGCCTCCCGTGACGGCGAAGCGGCGCATCTTCATCACCGGCGCGACCGGAGGCCTCGGACGAAGGCTCGTCGCCGATCGCCTCGCGCGAGGCGATTCGGTCGTGGTGCTGTCGCGCCGTCCCGACGAGGCGCGTCGGATGTTCGCCGCGGTCGCGAACCCGCGCGTCGAGGTGGTCGAGGGCGATCCGGCGATTCCAGGTCGTTGGCAGCGGCTCATCGGCTCGTGCGATGCGGTCGTTCATCTCGCGGGCGAGCCGATCGCAGCGCGTCGATGGAACGCGGAAGTTCGCGAGGCGATCCGGCGAAGCCGCGTCGAGGGCACCTACCAGGTCGCGTTCGCCTGCTCGTCCGCGGCGAAGTCGCCGGCGGTGCTCTTGAGCGCGTCGGGGATCGGGTTCCTGCCGCGCGATCGATCAGGACCGCTCGACGAGTCGGCGCCGCCGGGACGAGACTTCCTCGCGCAGGTCGCGGTCGCGTGGGAGCGGGAGGCGACGCGGGCCCGAAGCGCCTCGACGAGGGTGGTCGCGTTGCGGATCCCGATCGTGCTCGACGCCGACTCGGGCTTCCTGCGCGAAGTCCTGCCGTGGTGGAAGAGGAGGATCGATCCGACGCCGTGGTCGGCGCACGATCGCGTGCCGTGGCTGCACTGGCAGGATCTCCTCGAGATCGTCGATCGGGCGCTTCTCGACGATCGCCTCGAGGGTCCCGTGCATGCCGTCGCGCCCGAGGTCTCCGAGGCGGCGGTCTGGCGTCGGGCGATGGCGTCGGCGGTCGGACGGGGCGCGGTCCGCGTGCCGCCGATGCTCGCTCGCCTTGCCGCGGGCGGCGTGATCGATTCGATGCGAGGTTCGTGCGAGGCGGTGGCGGCGAAGCTCGAGGCGATCGGCTTCGCGTGGCGACATCGCGATCTGCACGAGGCGATCGCGGCGGAACTGGCCCTGCGCGAGGAATCCACGCCGAAGCCCGTTCCGTCGGCGCGTTCCGCGTCATCGCCCGGCGCGTCGGCATCGTCCGCCACGGTCACGGCGATGCCTTTGCAGGATCGAGCTTTCGAGCCTCGACCCGCATCGGCGCAGCAGGTCGTGAAGCTGGCGTCGTCGCCGCCGTCGCCGCCGTCAGGATCGGAGCAGTCCCCTCGCACGTCGCCGGTGCCTCCAGCGAGTTCGACGCCTCGCGAGCAGGCCGTGCCCTGGGCACCGACCGAGGCGGCGACGTCGGTGCCTTCGTTGGCAAGGTCGATCGAGGCGAAGAAGGCGAGCGAAGCAAACGAGGCGACGGACGCGGGCGAGGCGAGAGAAGCGAACGAGGTCATTTCCGTGGGCGAGGCGAGAGAA
>CAZTMB010000010.1:37972-45583 GCA_964614695.1 uncultured Isosphaeraceae bacterium
CGCGGGCGAGGCGAGAGAAGCGAACGAGGTCATTTCCGTGGGCGAGGCGAGAGAAGCGGCCAAGTCGAAGGACGCGCGAGAGACGAGCAAGGAGAACGACGCGCCAAAGGCGGCCGCGGCGAGGCACGCAGGCGAGATCGTCGAGGTGCCCGCGAATCCGGCGCCGGCCGGCGCGGGGCGAGACGTCTCGGAGAAGCCTCGAATCGCCGCAGCGACGGTTCGGGCCACGAGCGTCGCGGCGGTCGTAGGTTCGGTCGCGGCGATCGCGGTCGAGGATCCTCGCGAACTCGAGTCGATGGCGCGACGGGTGCAAGCCTGGCGATCGCTCGGCATCGAGACCGTGCTCGCGTCGCGAGGCGGACGATTGTCGATCGAGCCCATGCTCGATCGACTCGGCTTCGCCGGACCGTTGATCCTCGACCTCGGGGCAAGCCTTCGCAGCGGACCGGAGCGTCGGCTGCTGCGTGCGACACCGTTGGCTCCGGATCTCGCGATGGCGATCTTCGAGCGACTCGTCGCGACCGGCTCCGTGCACCCGACGCTGCACGATGCCGACGGCCCCATCGATCCACGGCGCATTCGTCAGTCGACGCCCGTGCGGATCGACCTCTCCGGAGACGCGACGTCGCTCGATCGGGCGATCGCGGCGATCTCGGACCCCTGGTGGCGAGAGGGCGCGATTGCGGTGTTCAGGATCGCGTTCGGGCAGGCATCGATCGTCGCCGGTGGCGTCGACAAGGCGGTCGGATTGCAGCGGATCCTGCGCGGACTCGGGCTCCCTCCGTCGCGAGCGTTCGTGATCGCTGGCGGCGAGGAGGACCTTGGGCTGCTCAGCCTCTGTCGCGGCATCGCCCTGGGGGCACCGTCGCCGCGGCTCGCCTCGGCCGCGACCTCGGTCATTCCCTCCGGCGACTGGGATGCGGTCGATGGCGCGGTGCGTCGCGCGTTCGCCGCCTTCCTTCCCGACGCCACCCCTCCGGTACACTCGCCGGCTTCAGGAACCGCTTCCTAGTGCACTGGGAGATCGTCCGTGAGCGCATCCGCCTCGACCGCATCCTCGGCTCCGGCCGCCTCCACCGCTCGGCCGCCGCAGAAGATCTGGCTTGATGGCGAACTCGTCTCGCGCGAGGACGCGAAGGTCTCCGTCTACGACCACGGCCTGCTCTACGGGGACGGCTGCTTCGAGGGGATCCGCGTCTACGGCGGACGCGTCTTCAAGCTTCGCAGCCACCTCGAGCGGCTCTACCGCTCGGCAGACATGATTCGCCTCGCGCCGGCGTATCCGCTGGCGACCCTCGCGAACGCGGTGCGCGAGACGGTCGCCGCGAACGGGATGAAGGACGCCTACATCCGGATCCTGATGACCCGCGGCGTCGGCACGCTCGGGCTGCATCCCTTCCGATGCCCGAAGCCCGGCACGGTGGTGATCGTCGACGCGATCTCGCTCTATCCCGACGAGCTCTACGAGCGGGGCATGAAGGTGATCGTCGCGAAGCGGCCGCGGATTCCCGTGCAGTGCCTCGATCCGGCGATCAAGAGCCTCAACTACCTGAACAACATCCTTGCGAAGATCGAGGCGATCGATGCCGACGTCCTCGAGGCGATCATGCTGAACACCGAGGGCTTCGTGAGCGAGTGCACCGGCGACAACATCTTCGCCGTGAAGGGCGGCCGCATCTCGACGCCGCCCGAGGACGCCGGGATCCTGCACGGGATCACGCGGGCGTTCGTGATGCACGAGCTCGCGCCGGCGATGGGCATGCGGGTCGAGCAGCGTCCGATGCGTCTCGAGGACCTCTACACCGCCGACGAGGTCTTCCTGACCGGCACCGCCGCGGAGATCATCGGCGTGAGCGCCATCGGCGACCACACGATCGGCAGCGGGGCGGTGGGGCCGATCACCAAGCAGCTCGAGGCGGAGTTCCGCAAGCGGGTTGCGCAGGACGCTCCCGAGGACTGATCGCGATCGCGCGGCGGGGCGAAGCGCCGCGGGCCTTGGAGGTGGCGTCGTGCGTTGTCCCTCCTGCGAGTACCCGCTCTGGAATCTCGTGCCCGGGCCGTGCCCCGAGTGCGGGCGACCCTTCCGCGGCGACGAGTTCGAGTTCGATCCGGGTTCGGTCGCGTTCCTCTGCACGAAGTGCGGCCAGGAGTACTTCGGCACCGATCCGAAGGGGCTGCTGCTGCCGCGCGAGTTCGCGTGCGTGCGGTGCGGCGCCGCGTGCGAGTGTGCGTCGATGGCGGTCGCTCCGACCGATCGCATCGATCCGCTCGCCGCCCGGAACCCGCTGCCGTGGCTCGATCGGTCGACCGACGATCACGGCCGGCGCAAGCGGGGTCGGTTCAACCGCTTCTTCGCGACCTTCTGGGCATTCACGTCGCAGGGTTGGAAGGCCGTCGATGCCGTACCGCGAAGCTCGCCCGCGTCTTCGGCGTGGGGCTTCGCCGCGATCGTCGCGGTGCTTGCGTCGCTGCTGCAGTTCTCGCTGTTTGCGATCTTTCCGATCATCACGGTCGCCGGCATGCGCAACGCGATGCCGGCAAGCGGCCTGGAGATCGTGCTTTGGGTGTCGGCTGGGGTGATCACGGTTTCGCTGGCCGTGGCAGGTCTCTCGCTGCTCGCGACCGGACTGAGCGGGCTGCTCGCCCACGGCGTGCTGCGGCTGACCGGCCCGACCGAATCGGGGCTCGGCCGCACCATGCAGGCGATCCTCTATCCCTCCGCCGTGCAGTTGTGGGGGTCGCTTCCGTTCTGCTGCTTCGGGAGCGTCGGCGCCTATCTCTGGTGGTTTGTCCTCTGCTGCGGCACGGTGAAGCGCATGCAGGGCGTCTCATGGGGGCGATCGTGCCTCGCGGTGCTGCTGACCGTCCTGCCGCTGTGGGGCGCGCTGCCGGCGCTCTTCCTGATGGCCGTGTTCACCGGATCCTTTCCGCCGGCGGTCCTTCCTCCGCCGCCCGCCCCCGCAGTCGCGCCGAATGGGACGACGGAGGGCGACGGAACCGACGCGGAGATCGACGAGTCGGGCTCGGCCCCCGCACCGACCGCCGCAGTCGCGCCGGAGGCGACGGCGGTCGATGCGACCGAGGTCGGGGCGGGCCAGGCCGAGTCGACGGAGCCACGCGACGGGCCGTGAGGGGGCGCGAGGTTGGCTCCGCGGGAGTCGCTCGGCTGTGAACACTCGTTCGATCGCGGCGCGTGCCGTGGACCACGGGCGTCCCGCTCGCAAGGCCGTCGAGCGAGCCGTTCGGCGCTTGGCGTACGAAGCGCCCGCGGTCCACCGTGTTGCGGGTCGTCGAGTGCCCGCGCGTTCGCGCCGAGTGCCGTTGTCCGCGGTCGACTTCTCCGTCCCCTCGGCGTGCTCGGACCGATGATCTCGAGATGCCCGTCGATCCGGCCAACCGACCGCCGCTCGTCCGCACCGCCCGCCGGGTGCTGCTGATCGGTCTCCTTGCGAGCGTGGCGGTGCTGGTTGCCCTCGGTCTGATGCTGCTCTTCGGGTTCGACGACATGCGCTTCGGGCCGGGGCGATCCGCGGCGAGCGCGTTCATCACCGGGCTCTGGTCGCTCGTCGGCTTCGCGGTGCTTCGCTCCCTCGACGTCGCGACGCGCCAAGGCGAACGGTGGGGCGTGGTGGTCGCCTGGATCTCCGGCGTGTGCGGCACGGTGGCGGCGATCTCGTGGCTCGCGGTGGTGTGGATCGGCAACAACTGGCTCGAGGAGCAGTTCGCGAGGGCCGGCGGCGTCTCGATGGTGTGGACATTCGTCAGCCTCGTGCCGCTCGCGTTCATCGCCCCGACGCCGCTGCCGCGCTGGGCGAGGATCGTCGCGATCCTCTGCGGCGGCTACCTCGTCTGGCTCGCGGTGATGGCGACCTCGGGGATCCTCGAGCTGCGGTGGATCTCGCGACTGATCGACTCGGTCTCCGAGGAGCTCTTCTTTCGCCTCCACGGCTCAGGCGCGATCTTCGCGTTCTGCGGGCTCGTCGTCGTCGCGGTCCTGCAGCGGGTTCGGGCCGCGAAGCAGCATGAGCGGGGCGACACCGTGCCGTGGCGGCTCAAGGTCCCGATCACCTGCCCGCGATGCGGCTTCGCGCAGGAACTCGAGGCGGGCGGCGGAGAGGCGTCCCGCTGCGGCCGCTGTCGGCTGCGGATTGCGATCGAGATCGACGAGCCTCGCTGCGCCTGCGGCTACGCGCTCTACCGGCTCACCGGAACGCAGTGCCCCGAGTGTGGCCGCGAGGTGCCTGAACAGGATCGTTGGCTCTCGGGGCGAGGCGGAGGCTCCGTCACGGCGTGACGCTTCAGCCGCGCCTCGCTGCCATCACGACCGACGATCCGCCGGCGGCTCGTCGGGCTCGGCGAGCACTTCGGCGAGAAGCGAAGCGAGTCCGAACTCGGACGCCATGGCTCCGAGACGCTGGCGATCCGCGTCGGTCATCTCGTCGCACATGCGGCGAAGATCCCGCCGGCTGCGATGGTTTCCCATCTCGATCCACCGCAGCTTCGAGGCGGCCGCGTCGAGACGCGATGCGACCGGGAGTCGGATGCCCTCGAACACCTCGAGGCGAGTCGATCGGCCAAGTTCGCCGGGAACGAGCTCCCTCGGATAGAGATCGACCTTCACGATCTCTCGTCGATCGAGCAGTCGGAACATGGCCCCGCGCGACACGGCGTCCCGAGCGACCTCCTGCTCGATCATGAAACCCTCGTGCGCGACTGCGGCAACGAACTCCTCGAAGAGCGGTTCGATCGCCGCGCGATCGACGACCACGTCCAGATCCTGCGTCGTGCGAGGGTCTCCGTACGCGATGCTCGCCATTCCGCCGGTGAGGTGGTAGCGGATCCCGAGATGATCGAGCAGGCGGTCGAGCCGCAGCATCGTCGAGCGAAAGAACTCAGGCGGCTGCATCGGGGTCCATGGTCTCGAGATGCCGATCGATCATCCGCAAGGTCGTCGGGTCCGAGGCGTACCGGCGTCGGGCGACCTCCCATCGCAGACGCTCGCTCGACATGGGACCGCGTTCGGCGAGGATCTGGCGGGCGACCGTCGCGTTGGCCCACGACGTCATCGCGGAAGCGCGAGCGATCCGCTCCAAGGGCGTCATGGCGGCAATGAGCGATCGATAGGTCGCTTCGACGGAGCCTTCCGACGGGGCGGGAGACGTCATGCCGGTCGAGTCTATCGGCGATCCCGGATGCTCACGTCGGGCTTGCGTCCGACACCGTCAGCTCGACCGTCGCGTTCCGAGGGGCCTCGTCCTCGCGGCTCGCCTGCTGGTGAAGCCGCTGGGCCCGCAGCGTCGACCAGTCGGTGATCCTCAGGTCGGGGCTCTCCGGGCCGTCGTGGACGCGGATGAGGTCGTACTCGTTGTTCCGCTGCGCGGGGACGAATCCTGCGTCGCGGATCAGGCGGCAGAGCGTCGGTTCGTTCAGGCAATAGGTCGTGCCGGCGCTCGAGACGACGTTCTCCTCCATCATCACCGAGCCCATGTCGTTCGCGCCGTAGCGGAGCCCGACCTGTCCGATGTGGGGCCCCATCGTCACCCAGCTCGAACCGATCGACCAGACGTTGTCGAGATGCAGCCGCGAGAGCGCCTGCGTGCGGAGATACGCCGACGCGCCCGCCATTCGCACGCGGCGCCCGAAGAGCGAATGGCTCTCCTTCGTGCCGAGCCCGTCGAGCCGCGCGACGACGTCGCCCGGGAAGGGCTGCGTGAGGTCGTCGCCCTCGCCGCGGCCCCAGTCAGGCACGCGGCCGAGCGGGGTGTTCTCGCGCTGGAAGGGCCACGAGATGAACGCCTTGCAGGAGCCGCCGCCGTCTCGGGCGAAGTCGGCGAGGTCGCGGTCCTGCCACTGCCGCACCAGTTCCATGTGATGGATGCGGTCGGCGATCCCCTCGATGTGGCCGAACATCATCGTCGCCGAGGTGTTCATGCCGAGTTCGTGGGCGACGCGCATGACGGTCAGCCACTCCTCGGCGGTGCACTTGCCGATGCCGATCTTGCGGCGCACCGCGTCGGCGAAGATCTCGCCGCCGCCGCCGGGCACGCTGTCGAGCCCGGCCTTGCGGAGCGGCTCCATCACCGCGCGGAGCTTCTCGTGCAGCGAGTTCCCCGCCGGATCGAAGAACCGCACGAACTCGATGAACTCCGGCGGGCTGAAGGCGTGCACGTGCACCTGCGGGAATCGCTCGCCGATCGCCTCGAGCAGCTCGACGTACCAGGAGAACGGCAGGTCCGGATGCATGCCGCCCTGCATGAGGATCTGCGTGCCGCCGATCGCGACGAGCTCGGCGATCTTGCCGAGGAGCACTTCGCGATCGAGCACGTACGCGTCCGCCTCGTCGCCGTCGCGGCGGAAGGCGCAGAAGGTGCACTTCGCGGTGCAGACGTTCGTGTAGTTGATGTTGCGGTCGATGACGTAGCTGCGAAGCCGATCGCCATGCAGCGTGCGGCAGCGGAGATCGGCCCAGGCGCCGAGCGTCTCGAGCGGCATCCGCTCGTGGATCTCGAGCGACTGTTGCGGCGTCAGTCGGGCTTCGCCGGCGGCAACGGCTTCGAGCAGGCCTTCGTCGAGGCCTGAACGGTCCGGGTGGGTGGGGGGAGGAAGGTGCATGGTCGACAACAGGGCGGTGTCAGGGGCGACGATGATCGTGGGGCGAGGTGGCGGCGGAGTCGGAGGGAGGCGCCGCATCGACGCCTTCGTGGAAGTCGATCTCGGGGGCGGAGAGGCATCCTCCGGCGATCGAGAGTTCTCCGGGCAGTCGGGACCAGACGGCGTTCGCGCCACCGCGTTCCCTGGAGAGGCTCGCTCGGAGGAACACGCCGACGTCGTCCCGGAGATCGAGGTGGATGAACGCCGCCGACTCGACCCAGGTGCCGCGAAGGCGCCGTGGACCGAAGCCCAGAGCACCCGCGTCGATCGGCGGCTCGACCTCGTGGAGCGCCGAGTCGACGACCGCCTCCACGTACATCTCGTCCGGGTCGGAATCCACGATGCCGCGAGCCGACAACGAAAGCGTCATCACGACGTCCCGCGAGCATTCGACGCCGAGCGACCGCGAGGCGGCCCGTCGCGACCAGGTCCAGCGGACCTCGAGCGACAGATGCCTCGCGGAGAGCAAGCCGGCGGTGCGACCGCGAGGACGCGACTCGCGGTCGGAGGTGGCGGAGGATCGGGCATCGAGCGTGCTCATCGCGGCAACTCCGCGAGGCCGCGAACCAGGCCCTCGAGTTCGTCGCTTGTCGGACCCGAGGGGCCGATCATGCGATCGGCGAGCTGGTCGATCGAGGCGATCATGTCGACCATCCGCCCGATGCGGTCGTTGTGCTGCTCGATCGCCTCGCGGTCGGATGCGGGGGCGGGGCCCTGCTCGCCGGCGAGCTCGCATCCTCGGAGCGACTCGAGCAGCGGGTCGATCTCGCGACGCTTGCGGACCCGCAGAACGGTGATGAGGAGCTTCCACACGTTCTGCTCGGCGGCGAAGCGATCGCGGCGATCCTCGCGGCGATGGCTTCGCGAGACGATGCCCCACTCGACCAGGCTCCGCAGGGTCATGGACACGTTGCCCCGGCTGACGCCGAGCCGCTCCATGATCTCGTCGGCGGTGAGCGG
>CAZTMB010000011.1:0-1334 GCA_964614695.1 uncultured Isosphaeraceae bacterium
GACGCGGTCAAGCAGGAGTTCCGCGAACTCGTGCGGCGACGCGACCAGCTCGCCCGCAAGCTTGCGGCCGCGGACCGCAAGGCCGCCGAAGGCATCAAGGACGAGAAGGATCCGGTCGCGATCCACGCCGAGCAGCAGTCGCTCGAGCACGAGCTCGATCTCGTCCAGCTTCGGCTCGAGACGATGTCGGTTCGCCACGAACTGCCGCTGCCGGAGGTGCCGACGCCCGAGTCGATCGAGGCGAAGCGGCAGTCCGTCGCGGCTCGGGCCTCCGCGGCGTTCGACGGCGGCCGCGATCGAGCTCGCCAGGTGCTCGCCCGCGATGCGAAGCGCATGCTGGCGTCGATCGACTTCGGCGGATTCCTCGCCTCGAACGGGAACTGAGTCGCGATGCTTCGCCACCTCTTCGAACTCGGCGGACCGCTCATGTGGCCGTTGCTCGCCTGCTCGGTGGCGCTCTTCGCGATCCTCTTCGAACGGGCCTGGACGGTGGGTGTTCGCGGATTCCTCCTTGGGACCGCGACGCCCGCCGTCCTCTCGGCCCACAAGCGGACGATGACGTTCTTCATCGAGATCCCGCCGGCCTTGGGACTTCTAGGCACGGTGCTCGGCGTGATCGAGTGCTTCCGTCTGCTCGACGGTTCACCGGGCACCGAAGGCCTCGGGGAAGGACTTGGCATCGCCTGCATCACGACGGTCGCGGGACTGGTGATCGCGCTGGTCGCCTCGGTCGGGCAGTTCGCGCTCGACCTTGCCGAGGGACATCTGCTGGCGCGACATGCGTCGAAGGGAGGGGCGACGTGATCTCCCGAAGCTTCGTCGACCTGCTCTTCATCCTGCTCTGCGCGGCGATCGTGATGCTCGCGAACTCCTCGCCGCTTCGGGTCGCCGATGCCGATCCAGCCAAGGCGGCGGGCGGGGGCAACCTCGATCTGGCGGGACGCGATCTGCGGCTGCTCATCGTCGGCGAGACGAGTCTCTGGCTCGACGAGCAGCCGCTGCCGCAGGCTTCCTCGCTCGGCTCGGCGTTCTCGAGCGCCGATCGCGTGGTGATCGTGCCACGCACGGCGGCGGTGACGCATCACCGCGTCATCGAGGTGTGGTCTGAACTTCAAGCCGCCGGGATCGATGCCGACCTGGGCGTCATGCCGAGCGGTTCGAGCGGGAAGGAGCGATCGTGACCATGTCGAAGTCGATGCTTGCGTTGGGACTCGTGGCGAGCCTCGCGGCGCACGCGGCGCTGGTGTGGGGCATGCCGAGCCATACGAAGCCGTCGGAGTCGGATCGTGCCACGCCGATCGCGATCGCGATGGCCGAAGTGCCTGCCGTCGAAG
>CAZTMB010000011.1:1434-13418 GCA_964614695.1 uncultured Isosphaeraceae bacterium
TGCCACGCCGATCGCGATCGCGATGGCCGAAGTGCCTGCCGTCGAAGAAGAGCCAAGTCCCGAGTCGGAATCCGCGGACGACCCGGCGCTGGAGCCTGAGCCGAAGCCCGAGCCCGAGGCTGCGCCGGTGCCCGAGTCCGAGTCGTCGGAGCCAGAGGCCTCCGAGCCGAGCTCGACCGAACCGACTCCGTCGCCCGAGCCGGTCGCGCCTCCAGCGCCGCCGCTGCCGGCACCGCCGGCACCACCCGCGCCCACGCCGCCCACGCCGGCACCACCGGCACCGCCGGTCATGGTGAAATCGCCGGAGCCGCTCGAGACTCCGGTCGCGACGAAGGCGGATCTTCCTGCGAGCGGCGGCAGCTATCTCGCGCACCGCGACGGGGTGGCGGCTCCGGCCTTGCGGCTCGAGTGGGGCGACGAAGCCGAGGCGATCTCGATCGTCCGTCGAGCCGCGCTTCCGGTCGTGCTCGTCGGCCGAGATGGCATCGTGCGGGAACAACTCGAGCGAAGCGCCGACGGCGGTTGGCAGCGCGTGCCGTTCAGGAGTGGCGCAGGATTGTCGGCGCGGGTTCGGGTGGTCGATGGCACGCCGGCGTTCCGGTCCGCCACGTCCATGGCGAATCCTGGCGAGCGCGTGGCGGTCATGTTGAGCACGGCGCTTGAGCGAGAGATCGATCAGGCCACCCGGCAGGCGGCCGCGCGGATGTCGATTCCGTACGAGTCGCTCGTCTCGATCTCGGGACGCTTGTCGGTGCGGGCCGATCGTCGGGTTGGATTCGAACTGATCAGCTTCGAAAGGAGATCGTGATGAAGTCGCTCACCCATGCGATCGTCGGTGTGACGAGCGGAGTCGCGGCGTTCGTGGTGCTCGACCTGCTGAGGCACCACGGCGTCGAGATGCCCCGGATCGATTGGGATCAACCGTTGCGAGCCTCCGTCGCCGCGCCGGATCAGACGCCCGCCTTGGTTCAAGAAAAGTTGGAGGCCGCAGGAACCTTGACGGCGTTGGCGTTCACACCAACCGCAGAGGCCGTCGTCGCAACGGACGATCAACCAGTCGAGCCGGACGGCAACACCCGCGACGCGTCGGCCGAGGCCGTGGTCGAGCCGGCGGCGGCGCCGACGTCGCTTGCCGCCACGGGCCATCGGGCCGAGCCGTCCGGAGCGCTCACGCGAGCAGGGTCAGCGACTCCCAACGCTCCAGCCTCCGCAGAGTCCGATCTCGCCCGAGCCGGCGAGCGAGCCAAGGCGTTGGCGGCGGCGATGGAGCGACTCGGCAAGCGGCTCGACGGCACCGCGAACCGCGGATTCCCGCGATGATCGCCCTCGCCCACGGCGTTCGCGAGCGGTCGTTCGTAGACTGCTCCCTCGGGCGCGAGAGCGCGCGAGCCTCCGCGCGCCGCCCGTCCGTCCGGGAGTCCTCGATGCAGAGTCCGGAGCCGTCGAACTCGCCGCTTCAGGCCGCCCACGCGGCAGCCTCGGCGCGATGGCCCGGTGTCGCGTGGGACTTCGAGTCGTACGCGTCGCACGTAGGCGACGACCAACCGCCGCATTTGGAGGACCTCTACCTCGGAGGCGCGGGCGGATGGCGTCGCGACGGCGCGTGGGATGCGATTCATCGCGAGGTCTCCGGTCCGCTCGAGATCCGGCTTCGTCGGCAAGCGTGCGGGACGCACACGCCCGAGGATCTTGTCGGCGAGTCGATCACCGCGCTCATGGCGGACGATCCGGAGGCGGCGTCGGATCGAGAGGTGCGTCCCTCGAAGCTCGTGCGATATCGGGGTCGGACCTCTCTGGTGAACTACTTCCTCGTGGTCGCCAAGCGGATCGCGATCGGTTCGCATCGGCGGCGTCGCGAGCATGCGGCGGATCTGGAGGCGATGGACCCGGCGGATCGCAGTGCTTCGACGCCCGATCCCGATCAGGAGCGGCAGTTCGATCGGCTCACGCAGGCGATCCGCGAGGCGTATCGATCGCTCACGGCGCGGCAGCGATTCCTGCTGTCGATGATCCATGGTCAGGGCATGCCCAAGGCGCAGGCGGGCGACCTGGTCGGTCTGCCCCCGTGGGGCGTGAGCCGGGAACTCGATCGCATCCACGACCGCATGCGCTTCGCCCTCGACGGCGTAGCGCCCGAGCAGTGGGGGGATCTGGCGCGAGAGGTCTGGGAGTCGGCGTGGCGGCAGTGCTTTGGCGACGAGGACGCGAGTCGATCGAACACGACCCGTTTGGGTGGAGATGCACGATGAACCACGCTTCGACGCTCGGCAAAGCGCTTCGCGACGCGGCCGGGTCTCGCGAGGGCAGCCGCCTCGACTCGATCGACCCGGAAGTGGTCGCGCTCCTTGCCTCTGGAGACCTCGAGTCGCTCTCCGAGGCGGAACGGATCTCGATCTGGGAAGCGGCCGCCGAGGATCCTCAGGTGGCGGCCTTGATCGCCGAACTCGCCGCGAGCGCCACGGTGGTGCGAACGTCGGCAGGCCACGATCGGCGCGCTTCTCGCGCGGGCTGGCGGCTCGCCTTGGCGGCCTGCGGACTCATGGCGGTCGGGCTTCTGGCGTGGCGGATCGTCGAGCCGCCGGGATCCTCTTCGGCCCCCGCGCCGATCGAATTCATGGACGGCGAGGCCGCAGCCGAGCATCCCGTCGACGCGGCGACCTCCGGTTCGAGGTGGTCCGGTCTGGATCTCGCCCGCGATGCGGCGCTGCTGGCGTTGCTCGCGGCGACGGCGTTTCTCGCCTGGCCCGCGCTGCGAGACTTTGATCGGCCGACCGGTCGAGCATGAGTTTCGCGGGAAAGTACGCTGCCATCCATGGCTCCGGACCGCCGGGTTGTCACCACGGTCGCGACTCTTCTGTTCGGGATCAACTCGACCGATGTCGCGCTCGCAGCTCAGGCGATCAGCGAGTCTCCCTTCGTCGTCGAGCTGCCTGGTCTGGCATCCTCGGATTTGCTTGACAGAAGAGTTGCGGAACTCGCGGCATCTTCGCTTGCGGAACTCGGCGTTCGACTGGTTGCAGTCGAGGAAGAGGTCCGCATCCGCGAGTCTCAGGCCGACCTTGAGTATCTGGCGACGTCGAACCGAGAGCGGGCGATGGAGGCTTTGCGGAGCCGTTCCGGCGACTTCATCGTGTTGCTCGGGAGCCGCGGATCTCTTGAAGAGCCCGAGTTGGTGTACGGATTGGAGACTCATGCGGCCAAGTTCGAGGTCTCCGCGACCCTGATCCGGACGATCGACGCGAGCATCTCGCGGGCGTCCGCGGGCGTGGCGGAAGTCCGTCGGCAGTCGCCCGAACAGGCGACCGAGGCAGCCTTGGCGGAGGCGGTTGCACGGGCGATGTCTCCTCTTGTCGAGTGGATGCGCACCGCAGCGATGGAAGCGACGCTCGGTCTCGATCTCGTCGTGGTCGGTGGCAATGCAGAGCGGGACATCCTGCTCGACGCGCTTTCCTCACGAGTTTCGGGCCTCCGGCTCATCGCTTCCGCTGGTGCGGTGATCAGGGTCGAGCCTGCTCCTCCGGCATCGTCGCTTGAAGCGACGCTGCTCGGGTTGGAGTGGATCGTGATCGATCGGGCGCTCGGAGTCTGGCTGATCGAATCGACGCAGCGATCGTCACCGCCGAGGACGGCTTTATGGTGGTTCTCCATCGCGGGCATCCTCGCGAGCGGGGTCGGCCTGCTCGTCTTCGTCCGTCGACGCCAAGTCGCCAGACTTCGGACCGGAGCCGCCTCGCGGCGAGGACCGACGCCCACGCGGCGACGGAGTCGCCGCTGATCGGGCTTCGAGCCCGATCGCCCGCCGCGGCAGTTCGGAGATCGAGGCGGAGCCTCGAGTCTCCGGACGAAGCGGTGGGGGTGGGATTCGAACCCACGGGACCCCGAAGAGTCCGCCGGTTTTCAAGACCGGTGCCTTCGACCACTCAGCCACCCCACCGTGGCGCGGAATCCTGCGCGGGCGGAGTGTAGAGCAGGGCGATCCGAGCAGGTGGCGGACTCGGCCACGTTCGGATTCGCGCAAGACAACGCGGCGGCGCCGTTGGGGCGCCGCCGCGAGTTCACGTTTGAGAGCCGGCGTATCCGGCCGATCGACGATCGCCGATCGGATCAGGACGACTTCGGCGGCACCAGCGACGTCGAGAGCGACTGGTACTGCTCGGCGACGTTCTTGAGCATCGGCTCGATGCTGCGGATCTGGTCCGACTGGCCCTGCATCTGCGGGCCCGCCGCCTCGACGCCGCCGAGGTTCAGGTTGTTCGCGAGATAGGTCTGGAACGACGCCGCGTCGGAGACGAGCGTGTCGACCTTCGCCTTCATCGCCGCGTAGGCGTCGGAGACGGCCTTCTGCTTCTTCTGCAGATCGGCGATCTGGTCGGCGTCGGTCTTGCGCAGGCTCTCGACGGTGATCGTCGCGTTGTTCTCGTTGCGCTTCTTGAAGTAGCCCTCGACCTCCTTGGCGTTGGACTTCGCGGCCTCGTCCATCTTCTTCACCGCGGCGTTCAGACTTCCATTGAGGCTCTGGTACTGCGAGAAGAGCTTGGAGATGCTGCCGACCTCGTCGCGGCTCTGCACGGTCGCGAGCAGTTCGAGGTTCGAGGCGATCTTGACGAGCGAGTCCTCGACGCGGGTGATCGAGCGGCCGACCTCGGCGAAGCTCTGCGACATCGAGCTGGAGGCCTGCACGCCGGGAGCCTGGCAGGCGGTGACCGCTCCGACGAGCGACAGTAGCGAAACGGACAGGACAAGCGAACGGATCATGGAAGTGTCTCCTGGAGGTGTTGAAAGTCCCGCACGCGGGGGGGAGAGGATACCGCGATCGCCTGCTGAAGCGGTTGCGTCTGCCGACACCGCAGATCAGGAGAGTTCCCAGTCGATGGCGAGCGACGGCGGCGAGGGGCGGTCACGGGCCTCGTGCCGACGGGCCGCCGCGGCGAATCGGGGCCGGATTCCGCTTCGACGCTCACGGGCGACCGTGATCGCTCTTCAGGACCGAAGTCGCTCGCGGTCGGGACCACCTTGCACCGGATCGATCCACAGCGAGGTGCCGTCCCACCAGTAGATCGCGGCCTGCCCGAACTCGGCGGCGAGGGCGAGGGCGGTCCCTCGAGGGCAGGCGATCGCGAAGCCCTCCTCGCGATGCGATCCGTCGGCACTCGAACCCGCACATGGAAGGAAGAGGGCGCCGAGGGACTCGATCGCCTGCCGCAGCGCGTCATGCCGCGCGAGGTTCTCGGCGTCGGCGAGTCGCCGCGGATAGGGATGGAACGCGGTGACGATCGCAAACGGCGCGAAGAGGCCCACTGCCGGGAGCCGCCGCGGCGCCTCCCGCGCGAGTTGCGAGGCGGGCACGGACCAGACGACCGGATCGCCGAAGTGCAGCACCGCCTCGCGGTAGTGCGGCCAGTCGAGCGGTCGCTCGTCGGGCTCGTTCGGCGGGAAGGACATCGGCGAAGCGTATCGCCGCGGCGTCTCGATCAAGCTGCGCGGCGCACGTTCGCGGATCTCCATCGCAGGCAGAGGGCCACGAGCGCCTTCGCTTCGATCGGCTTGCTGGCGTAGTCGTCGCAGCCGCACGCGAGGCACTTCTCTCGGTCGGTGGTGCTCGCGTGGGCGGTGAGCGCCACGATCGGCCGACGGAAGCCGAGTGCCCGAAGCTGGCGGGTCGCCTCGTATCCGTCGAGTCCGGGCATCTGCATGTCCATCAGGACGATCTCGCACGCGCGGTCCATGCCGTCGCGGGCGAGGCGATCGACGGCCTGCTGGCCGTCTTCGCACGAGACGACCTCGGCACCGGCGCGGGAGAGGTGCAGCGAGAGCAGGCGACGCGTGTCCGGCGCATCCTCGGCGAGGAGCACGCGGCAGCCTTGGAGTTCGGCGCTGGTGCGAGCGGGCGTTGCGGGCATGCGAAGCGCACGCGGGGCCGGCTCGGCCGAGTCGGCCTGCGGTTCGACGGCTGCGGGCCGATCGTCCGCGCGTTCGCCGTCGATCAGGTCGTCGAGGAGCGCCTCGAGACCCCGACGCCGCGGATGCGGAGCCGACTTCGGCTCTCCGGCGATGGGTTCGGGCACCGCGCGTCGCTCGTGGCGAGGCGTGGCGGAGCGGAGCGTGGGTTCGGACTCGAGGCCCGGAGCGGATTCGGCGGCGACGGGCGCCGGCATCGTCGTCCGCGAAGCATCGATCGGCACGCGAACGACGTCGCGCTGCGACGGGGGAAGCTCCAGCGTTCGCGGCGCCATCGTCTGCGACGCGCCTTCGAGCGGAAGCCTCAAGGTGAAGATGCTGCCGTCGCCGGGCATGGAGCGGCACTCGAGATCGCCGCCGAGGAGCCGCGCGAGCCTCCGCGAGATCGCCAGTCCGAGCCCGCTGCCGCCGTGACGGCGGGTGCTCGTCGAGTCGGCCTGCGTGAAGGGCTCGAAGAGGCGGTCGAGCTGCTCCGAGCGGATGCCGATGCCGGTGTCGGCGACCTGGATGCAGAGCGATCGTCCGCCGGAGCCTTCGCGTTCGAGGAAGCTCAAGACGATCCCGCCCTCCTCGGTGAACTTGATCGCGTTGCCGACGAGGTTGACGAGGATCTGTCGGACCCGCATCGCATCGGTGCGCATCCGGCTCGGCACGCCCGACTCGGTGCGGACCTCGATCGAAAGCCCCTTGGCGTTGGCCCGCACTCGCATCAGGGCGACGACCTCGCGGACGACTTCGTCGATCGGCGTGTCGGCGATCTCGATCGGGAGCTTGCCGGAGTTGATCCGCTCCATGTCGAGGATGTCGTTGATGATCGCGAGCAGATGGTCGCCGTTGCGGCGGATCGTGCGGACGTGCTCGAGACGCGAGCCGGGATCGAGGTCTTCGTCCTCGAGGAGATCGGCGTAGCCGAGGATCGCCGTCATCGGCGTGCGGATCTCGTGGCTGATGTTCGCGACGAACTGGCTCTTCGTCTCGTTGGCCTCCTCCGCGATCCGCTTGGCGTCCTGCAGTTCCTTGAGGGCGTTGAGTTCGCGGGTCACGTCGCGGGCGATGAAGAGGTAGCCGGTGGTGCGGCCCGCGGCGTCCTTGACCGCGGTGGTCGCGATCGAGGCCTTGATCGAGCCGCCGTCGCGGCAACGCAGCGTCCAGTGGCGCTCCGTCGGTTCCTGCTGATCGACCTCGGCGACGAGCACGTCGAAGCCCTCGGCACGTCGCTGCGTCGATCGATGGATCTCCGCGGCTCGGGCGGCGAGTTCGGCGGGAAGGTGGAAGACCGTCGGGCTCTGCCGGCCGATCACGCCCTCGGGCGAGTAGCCGAGCATCCATTCGGCGCCGCTGTTGAACTGCCGGATCGTGCCGCTGGGATCGGTCGAGATGATCGCCACCCGCGTGGCGGCGGCGAGGATCTGCTCGAGTTCGCGCTTGCTCTCCGCGACCGCCTGCTCGCGCATGTCCTGCTTGCGGATCTGGAAGACGATCGTGCCGACGACGATCGCGAGGATGACCCCGGCACCCACCACGATCGGGTGGATGAGATCGCTCGGCACCGTCTTCGCGCCGAGCATGAGGTCGCCGGCGGCGAACGCCACGCATCCGATCGCCGCGAAGCCGAAGACGACGAGCACCTGGTTGTGCGTGGGCAGCTGGGACCACCACGAGCCGCGGTCGGGACGGCTTGCGGAGGTGTCGAGGATCACGCGTGCCGCGGTCTGCGGGCGAGCGACTGCGTGTCGGGAACGTGGCGGCATGATGGACGAGGCTCCAGTCCTCGGAATCGGCGTCGCCGCGGCCTTCGCCGGGGACCGACGTCTCTGCAGTTCTCGGTCCGCCGGGGCCGCGCCTTGAAGCCGCTTCGTCAATCGGAGCAAGGTCGATCGACGAGGCGTTCGCGGGGGTGCCTTCGCGGCCGGAGGAACGACGAAAACAGCATTCCAGCGACGCCGAAGCCCAAGCCGGCGACGAGTCCCCACGGTGGGAGGAAGCACGCGGCGGCGAGGGTGCCGAGCAGCCCGACGGCGGCGACCGGACGGCCCCATCGGGCGCTTCGAGGCTCGCGGAGCGCGGCGAGGTTGGTGATGGCGTAGTAGGGGAGGATCGACGCGCTCGAGAGGATCCAGGCCGATCCGAGATCGCCCCCGAGCGCGGCCAAGGTCGCAGCGGCACCGACGATCGCCACCGCGCGGCGTGGCGATCCGTTCGAGACGCTCGAGGCAGAGGCCGGCAGATCGTCTCGACGCGACATCGCGAGCACGACGCGCGACATCCCGAGCAGAAGGTTGAGGATGACCCCGCCCATCGCGGCGAGTCCGCCGGCGGCGAGCGCCCACGCCAACCATCGCCGATCCTTCGACTCGGCGATCGCCACGAGCGGGGCCCCGGTCTCATCGAGCATCGCCAGCAGTTGCCCGGGCGTCGTGGCGGAGAGCGCCGCGGAGAAGACCGCGATCGCGAGTCCCGCCACGATGACCAGCGACATCACGATCGCCGCGGGAATGGTGCGCTCGGGCCGGCGAACCTCCTCGCCGAGCGTGGCGACGCGACCGAAGCCCGCGAAGGCGACGAAGGCGAGCGCCACCGCTTCAGGCAGTGCGTGCCACGTCTCCCGATCCGCAACCGGAAGCGCCGGGACGCTGCGGGGCGCGAGGCTCCCGACGAAGGCGAGCAGGCTGGCGCCGCTCAAGGCGAGCAGCACGATGATCGAGACGGTGCTTCGCCGCAGGCCGCCCGCGACGAGCGCAGTCGCGAGCAGCGTCAGCGCCGCCGCGGCGATCCGGCGCAGCGATGGGGCCTCGACGTCGATCGAAGCGAGCAGCCCGCCGGCGATCGCGTGGGCCGCCGCCGCGACCGAGGCGACCTTCGCGACCAGAAAGAGCCATCCTGCGATGCGGCCGAACGCCGGATGCAGCAGACGCGACGCCTGCTCGTAGGTGCCGCCGCTCGTCGGATGCGCCGCCGCAAGCCGCCCTGCGGAAAGGCCGCTCGAGAGGGCAAGCAGTCCGGCGCCGAGGATCGCGAGCGGCCACAGCGACTGCGATCGACCGACCGAGAGCGCCAGAGCCGCGAACGCGCCTGTTCCGAGGCTTGCCGAGACGCCGATCGCGACGGCGCCGGCCAGGCCGAGTCGCCGTTCCAGCTGCTGATCGGCAGCGGGGCTCTCGGGCATGGGAGCTTCAGAGCCGCAGATGCCGCGGCGACACCAGCTTCGCGATCAGGCCGGTCCAGCCGGTCTGGTGATTCGCGCCGCAGCCTCGCCCGTTGTCGCCGTGGAAGTACTCGTAGAAGTGGATGAGCTCGCGGAAGTTGGGGTCGGTGCGGAATCGGGGATCGCCGCCGTGGATCGGGCGATCGCCCTTCGCGTCCGGCAGGAAGAGCGAGCACAGTCGCTTGGACAGGTCGTCGGAGATCTCGAGCAGGTTGGCGTTGCGGCCGCTTCCGGTCGGCGCTTCGACGAGGAAGTCGTCGCCGTAGTACTCGTGGAAGCGGCCGAGGCTCTCGATGAGCAGGTAGTTGAGCGGGAACCACACCGGCCCGCGCCAGTTCGAGTTGCCGCCGAACTCCTCGCCCTCGCTCTCGCCGGGCCAGTAGCGCACGGCGTAGGTCCGGCCCTCGACCTGAAGTTCGTAGGGATTCTCGAGCAGCGTGCGCGAGAGCGAGCGGATCCCGTGCGGCGAGAGGAACTGGTTCGGATCGAGCGCTCGCCGCAGCAGGCACTTCATGCGATGCCCACGCAGCAGCGAGAGCAGACGTCGCTCGCCCTTGCCCTTGACCGGCCATCGCGAGACGAGGTTCGCCAGATCGGGGCGATGCTCGAAGTACCAGTCCACGCGATCGCGGAAGGTCGGAAGGCGCTCGAGCAGCTCGGGCTCGAGCACCTCGACGGCGAAGAGCGGCGTGAGCCCGACGATCGAAGGCACGCGCAGCGGCCCGCAATGGCCGTTCGGCAGCTCGAGGTAGTCGTAGTAGAACTCGTCCCGCTCGTCCCACAGGCCGCCCTTCGATCCGCCGAAGGCGGTCATCGCCTCGGCGATCTGCAGGAAGTGCTCGAAGAACTTGCCGGCGAGGTCCTGATAGACCGGGTCGTGCAGCGCCAGCTCGAGCGACATCCGCATCATCGTGAGCGAGAACATCGCCATCCACGCGGTGCCGTCGGCCTGCATCAGCTTGCCGCCGGTCGGCAGCGGACGGCTGCGATCGAAGATGCCGACGTTGTCGAGCCCGAGGAAGCCGCCCTCGAAGACGTTGTTGCCGTCGTCGTCCTTGCGGTTCACCCACCAGGTGAAGTGCAGGAGCATCCGGTGGAAGACCTGCTTGAGGTACTCGAGGTCCCCCTGACCGAAGAGCTTCTGATCGACCTGGTACACCCGCCACGCCGCCCACGCCATCACCGGCGGATTCGCGTCGCTGAAGGCCCACTCGTAGGCGGGCACCTCGCCGGTCGGATGCATGGCGCGGTCGTGGAGCAGCCGCTTGATCTGCTTCTTCGCGAACGAAGGATCGATCGCCGCGAACGCCACGCAGTGGAAGGAGAGATCCCACGAGGCGAACCACGGGTACTCCCACTTGTCGGGGATCGAGAGCACGTACTCGGTCGAGAAGTTGCGCCAGTGGCGATTGCGTCCCTGCTGTCGCTCCGGCGGCGGGGGCGGCTGGGTCGGGTCGCCGTCGAGCCAGCGCCGCACGTCGAGGTTGTAGTACTGCCTCGTCCAGATGAGCCCCGCGAACGCCTGCCGCTGGACCTTGCCGAGCTCGGGATCCTCCACGCGATGCCGGAAGCCGCCGAAGAACTCGTCGCACTCGGTGCGGCGATCGTCGACGATCCCGTCGAACTTCGTGAACGGCTTCGGCGGCAGCTTGGCCGCGAGGCGCACGCGGACGATCGCCTCGCCGCCGGGCGGGATCGCCTCGCGGCGCACCATCGCGACCTTCGTCCCGGAGCCGTTCGTGCGGGCGGCGTGCTGCTTTCCGTCGACGAGATAGTCGTTGAGGCCGTCCTTGAAGAGCCGATCCTCGCGAGGTTCCCCGTAGAGGCGCTCGACGTTGGTCTCGTTCTCGCAGAGCAGCGGCTGCGGCTCGCCGTCGCAGACCATGGTGTACTGGCCGAGCACGTCGTGATCGGCGACGAACGAACTGCCGCCGGCGAGGGCGATGCGCGGATGATGCGGATTCCGTTCCCACGCCCACGTGTTTCGGAAGAAGAGCTGGGGCACGATCCAGAGGTCCGCGGCGTCGGGGCCGCGGTTGATCGCGCGGATGCGCAGCAGCAGATCGTCGGGCGAGGCCTTCGCCCACTCGATCTCGATGTCGAAGTAGCGCTGGTCGTCGAACACCCCGGTGTCGAGCAGTTCGTACTCGGGTTCGGTGCGCGACCGGGATCGGTTGACCTGCACGAGCTCCTCGTAGGGGAAGGCCCGCTGCGGATACTTGTAGAGCATCTTCAGGTAGGACATCGAGGGCGTGGCCTCGAGGTACCAGTGCAGTTCCTTGATGTCCTCGCCGTGGTTGCCCTCGCCGTTGGTGAGACCGAAGAAGCGCTCCTTGAGGATCGGGTCCTTCCCGTTCCAGAACGCGACCGCGAGGCAGAGCCGCTGCTGGAAGTCGGAGAATCCGGCGATGCCGTCCTCGCCCCATCGGTACGCGCGGCTGCGAGCGTGATCGTGCGGCAGGTAGTTCCACGCGTCGCCGTTGGCGGAGTAGTCCTCGCGCACCGTGCCCCATTGCCGCTCGGCGACGTAGGGACCCCAGTGGCGCCACGGGCGGGTGTTCACTCGATCTTCGAGGATGCGATCGACCTCGGCGTTGTAGCCGGCGTGAACCAGCGGGTCGGAGGCATCGGCCGGGAGCGTCGACGATCGCGGCGCCGTCGCCTTGGTCGTCGCCCTCTTCGCAGTTCGCTTGGAAGCGACTCCCCGACCCGTTCCGGACTTCTTCGTTCCGGCCTTCGCGGCAGGGGCCGACCGGGACTTCCGTGCGGCCTTCGCGGCCTTCTTTCGCGTCGCCATGACGCGGAAGATACGGGATCGCTC
>CAZTMB010000011.1:13518-42328 GCA_964614695.1 uncultured Isosphaeraceae bacterium
CGGCCTTCGCGGCCTTCTTTCGCGTCGCCATGACGCGGAAGATACGGGATCGCTCGCCGACCAACCGCCTGCGTGCGGTTCGCGGCCGGCTTCGATCAGCGTTTCGAGGACGACTTCGAGGCGCGGCGCGAGCCGGTCGCCGCAGCCCGCTTCGTCGCCTTCTTCTTCGAGGTGGGCTTCTTCGCCGACGGCGGCGAGGTCGGCGCGGTTCGAGTGCGGGCGGCGCTCGCTCGGCTTGCGTTCTTCGCGTGGATGCGGTTCCACAGGTCGAGCGTCGAGGCGACCGACCAGGCCTGCGCGATGCAGCCGCCCGGCTCGTGGGGCGCCTCGCCGTCGACGACCTCGCTGATCGACCCGAGCCCGGCGTCCTTGAGGTGTTCGAGGAACGGACGCAGCGCCGACAGCACGAACTCGTCGTCGCGGTGGATGGCATGGTGCGCCGCGAGCAGGGGTCCCATCAGCCACGGCCACGCGGTGCCTTGGTGATACGCCGCGTCGCGGGTGCGCTGGTTGCCGCGGTAGGTGCCGAGGTACTCGCGATCGCCCGGATCGAGCGTGCGCACGCCGAGCGAGGTCCAGAGGCGATCGAGCCCGATCGCCACGACCCGCTCGCGCCGCTCGGGAGACATCGGGCAATGGTGGAGGCTGGCGGCGATGAGCTGGTTCGGACGGATCGAGGCGTCGTTGCCGTCGGGGCCGTCGAGCACGTCGAAGCAGCAGCCGGTCTCGGGATTCCAGAAGCGATCGAACGACTCCGCCACGCTCTCCGCGAGCCGCGCGTAGCCGCGACCATCCTCGCCGAGGCTCTTCGCGAACGCGGCCATCGACTGCAGCGCGGAGTACCAGAGCGCATTCACCTCGACCGGCTTGCCCATGCGGGGCGTGACCACCCAGTCGCCGATCTTCGCGTCCATCCAGGTGAGCTGGACGCCCGGCTCGCCGGCCTTCACGAGACCGTCGACCGGATCGACGCCGATGCCGTGCATCGTGCCCTTCCGGTAGTGCTCGATGATCGACTGCAGGCTCGGCCAGAGACCGCGGAGCGTCTTCACGTCGCCCGTCGCTTCCACGTGCCGGCGCACCGCCTCGATGTAGAGAAGCGACGCATCGACGCTGTTGAACTCCGGCTCCGTGCCTTCGTCGGGGAACCGGTTGGGGAGCAGGCCGTCCTGCAGGTGCCGCGCGAACGTCGTCAGGATCGACGCGGACTCGGCCGCCCGTCCGGTGGCGTGGCAGAGGCCCGGCAGGCTGAGCATCGTGTCGCGGCCCCAGTCGGAGAACCACGGATACCCGGCGATCACCGACGCGCCGTTTGCGCCGCCGTCGGCGGCGTCGCGGCGGACCATGAACTGGTCGGCCGCGAGGAAGAGATGACGGATCGGTGCCGGCGAGGTCTCGGCGCCGGCGGTGCGCAGGATCGTCTGCTGCCGCGCGAGCTCGGCCGCGAGCAGTGCCTCGCCGTCGAGCCGGTTGCCGCCATCGAAGGGATCGGTCGAGGCGGCGACCGAAGCGCTCTCGCCCGGCTCGATCCGAAGGACCAGATCCGCCGCGTGGAAGTTGTTGTCGAGATGGTCGTAGCCCCGCGACCACTCGACCGGCAGCAGAAAGTTCTCGAACCACTCGCCCTGGGGCTCGGCGACGCACCGCTCGCCGGCGAGGTGGAGATCGAGTGCCCCGAGATCGCCGACCGCCGAGAGGGAGACGACGACGCCGTTGCCGGCACCTGCGACTTGGGCGGTGAAGCCGTTGGCCCCGCTGAGCTGATGGTGGCCGCGATGGTTGACGAGTGCCTTCAGGCGCAGGCTCACCGGCCGCGGCCCGCGGAGCAGCTCGTAGCGCACCACCGTGGTGTTGCGGCCGTGCACCATGAAGATCTGCTTCCGGAGCCGGAACGGGCCGACCGCCCACGTCCACGTCGGGATCGAGCCGATCAGGCGGAATCGCTCGAGATGGATGAAGCCGTCCGGCTCGAGGACGCCGCCCTGCCAGAGGTTCGCGGAGAGCTGGACTGCGTGTTCGCCCGTCTCGAGCACCTCGTCGAACTTGGCCAGCAGCAGGCGTCGCTCGGTCGGCGGTCGCGTCGCCGCGACGAGCAGGCCGTGGTAGCGACGAGTGAGCAGGCCCCCGATCGTGCCGGAGGCGTAGCCGCCAAGGCCGTTGGTGACGAGCCACTCGCGGCGAGTGTTCTCGCTCTGCCGGCAGCAGAGGTCGCGTCCGAAGTCGATGAAGTCCGCGGGGAGCAGGTCCGCGTCGGCGGCGCGCGTTGGAGAGGATGGCATGCCGGGACTATCGACCCGAACCGCGGCGGGCGTGCAGCGGGCGATCGCCTCGGTTCACGATCCGGCGGGCTTGTCGCGATCTCCGCGGCGACGCTTCAGTTCGGCATCGATGAAGGCATCGAGATCGCCGTCGAGCACGGTCTGCGGATTTCCCGTCTCGTGGCCGGTGCGGTGGTCCTTCACGCGGTTGTCGTAGATCACGTAGCTGCGGATCTGCGTGCCCCAGCCGCGATCGACCTTGCCGCCGGTCGCCGCGTCGAGTTCGGCCTGTCGCTTCTCCTCTTCCAGCTGCTCGAGCTTGGCTTGCAGGACCTGGAGGGCCTGACGGCGATTCTGAGGCTGGTCGCGGTAGGTCGAGGCGACCACCATGATGCCGGTGGGCTTGTGGACCACCCGCACGGCGCTCGCGACCTTGTTGACGTTCTGTCCTCCCGGTCCCGACGCCCGCACGAACGGCGTGATCTCGAGGTCGCGATCGGGGATCTCGAGGTCCTTCTCCTCGAACTCGGGCGTCACGTCGACGGTGGCGAAGCTGGTCTGGCGCTTGCCCTGGGCGTTGAAGGGGCTCACCCGGGCGAGGCGATGGGTGCCCCGCTCGCAGCTCATGATCCCGTAGGCGAACGGTCCGGTGACGTGGTAGGCGACCTCGCTGATCCCCGTCTCGGTGCCCTCGACGCGGTGGACCTCCTCGACCTTGAGGCCGCGGTGCTCCCAGAAGTAGAGGTACATCCGCTCGAGCATCGCCGCCCAGTCGTCGGCCTCGGTGCCGCCGTCGCCGGCCTGGATCGTCACGAAGCAGTTGCGATGGTCGTGCGGTCCCGAGAGCAGGGACTGCATCTCGACCTTCTCCATCGCGTCCTGGAGCCGGAAGAGCGACTCGTCTGCTTCGGCGAGCAGGTCGGCGTCGCTGGCCTCCTTCGCGAGCTCGAGCGCCGTGCGGGCGTCGTCGAACTCGGTCATCACCGCCTCGAGCGGGTCGACCTGGGCCTTGAGCGTCTTGAACGCGTCGATCGTCTTGCGGGCGGCTTCCGGGCGATCCCAGAAGCCCGGCTCGTTCATCTGGCTTTCGACGCGATCCCGTTCCTCACGTTTGCGATCCCAGTCAAAGAGAGTCGCGGATGGTCAAGATCCGCGCCTTGAGGTCTTCCACGATGACGGCATGCGATTCGAAGTGCATTCGCGGAGTCTACGCGGAAGCGGCATCGGTATCCTGACGTCCCATGCACATCGCCGACCGCGTCGCGAAGATGGCGGAGTCCTCGACGCTCGCCGCGACGGCGAGAGGCAAGGCGCTGGCCGCGAAGGGATTCCCGGTGCTCTCGCTCAGCGCCGGAGAACCGGACTTCCCCACGCCTCCGAACGTGGTCGAGGCGGCGATCGACGGACTTCGCCGCGGACTGACCCGCTATGCGCCGACCGCGGGCACCCCGGAGGCTCGCGAGGCGGTCGCCCGGAAGCTGCGGGAGGAGAACGGCCTCGCCTGCGAAGCGAGCGGCACCACCATCACCGTCGGCGCCAAGCACGCGATCTTCCTCGCGCTGCAGACCCTGATCGAGCCCGGCGACGAGGTGCTGCTGCCGGTGCCGGCGTGGGTCAGCTACGCCCCGATCATCGAACTCGCCGGCGGCCGCGTGGTCGAGGTTCCCGGGCGGGCCGAGCGGGGGTATCTCGTCACGGCGGAGGATCTCGAACGGGCGATCACGCCGCGCACGCGGGCGATCGTCTTCAACAGCCCGATCAACCCGACCGGAACGTTGTACGGGCCCGACGCGATCCGCGAGATCGCGGCGATGTTCGCTCGCCATCCGACGATCTCGATCGTCGCCGACGAGATCTACGAGAAGCTCGTCTACCCCGAGATCGATCCCGCCGCGAAGTTCCTCTCGATCGGCTCCTGCCCGGAGGTCGCGGAGCGCACCATCACCGTGAACGGCATGAGCAAGGCCTTCGCGATGACCGGCTGGCGGATCGGCTACGCGGCCGGCGTCGGCGAAGGGACGAAGGCGGTGCAGGCGATGATCAAGCTGCAGGGGCAGATGACCAACGGCATCCCGACCTTCTGCATGCCCGCGATCGTCGAGGCGCTGTCGAACTCGGCCGATTCGGTCGAGTCGATGCGGCGGGCGTTCGCGACGCGAGCGAGGATCGTGGCGGAAGGGCTCGCGTCGATCGCCGAGGTCTCGGCTCCGGCGCCGAACGCCGCCTTCTACGCATTCATCGATCTTTCGCGGCTGCTCGGGCGCACTTCGCCGGGTGGACGCCTGCTCGACGCGCCGAGCCGCTTCTGCGACGCGCTCCTCGAGGAGTCCTACGTCGCCGCGGTGCCGGGCGAGGACTTCGGCGGCCCCGGCCGCACGGCGTTTCGGATCAGCTTCGCCTGCGGCGACCGCGACCTCCGCGAAGCGCTCGAGCGCCTGCGGTCGTTCGTCTCGGGCTTGAAGTGAATCGCGCCTTGATCAGGTCGCACCGACGGTGACGCCGATCGGCTGCGGCCGCGGCGCGTAGTTGGGCTGCAGCGCGATCTGAAGCGGAAGGCGCTTGCCGTCGGGGTCCCGCGGGATGTTGTCGTTGTCGATGATCCGCTGGATCGCCATGATCCCCTCGATCAGCATCTCCGGGCGCGGCGGGCAGCCGGGAACATAGACGTCGACGGGGATGAACTGGTCGACGCCCTGCACCACCGCGTAGGTGTCGAAGACGCCGCCGGTCGACGCGCAGGCGCCCATCGAGATGACCCACTTGGGCTCGGTCATCTGCTGATAGATCCGCTGCAGCACCGGCAGCGTCTTCACCGAGACGCGGCCGGCGACGATCAGCAGGTCCGACTGCCGGGGGCTGAACCGCATGACCTCGGCACCGAAGCGGGAGAGGTCGAATCGGCTGCAGGCGGTCGCCATCAGCTCGATGCCGCAGCACGCGGTCGCGAAGGGCATCGGCCACACGCTCGAGCGGCGAGCCCAGTTGATCACCCGGTTGAGCTGGGTGGTCAGGACGCTGTCGACGGGCAGGGCGGACTCGATCCCCATTCGGGCTTCTCCAGACGCGAGGCGAAGGCGGCAGTGTAGGCGGTCGCGGTGAGGTTTCGGGCGCGGTCGCGCGGAGTTTCACCCGCGGTCGCCTTGCTCGGGCATGCTTCAGGGGCTCTCGACAGGCCGGACGGTGCGGGTCTGGAAGAGTCCCTCGACGACGTTGTCCTCGCCCTCCTTGAGGTTGGGTTCGTAGACCTTGCCGTCATAGGAGGAGGCATCGCCCTTGACCCCCACGACGCGGCGATAACAGCCCGTCAGCGAGGTCGCGGCGACCGCGGCCACGAGCAGCCAAGGCACAGCGGCGTTCGAGCGAGAGGTTCGGCGGCGGGGACGAAGGCGGTCGGGAAGAGAGTTGCGCATCGCGGCCATCGAAGCGGGGCGGATCGGTCCCGTCCGCAGCCTCGATCGCCTTTCGAGCGAGGATCGGTCAGGACCGCAGGGCGTACTGCCGGGACAGGGCGTCCTCGGGGGCGGCGATTGTAAAGAGCCGGTCGAGCCGCATCGTGCGGATCACGTTGCGAAGGTGCGACGAGAGGCCGATCAGGGTCGTCTCGGCCCCCATCGCTTCTCCGCGACGGCGAAGGTCGAGGCAGGTGCCGAGACCCATGCTCGAGATCGCGGCGACCGCGGTCAGGTCGAGGATCACCCGCGAGGTCGTCGTCGATTCGCGTTCGAGCGCGTGGCCGACGAGCGAGGCGAGTTCGGGAGCCTCATGCTGGCCGAGCGTCGGTCCGCAGACCCGAACGATCAGCGTGGAGCCGTCCCGCTCGAAGAGCGCGACGGGAAGCCCGAAGTTCGAGGCGTGGGGACGACTGGGGGTGTGGACGGCGTCGCTCATGCAGTTCGCTTCGGTCCGCCGGTTCGCCCGCATGGGCCGGAACGTCGGCTGACCATGCTCGCGGGTCCGATCCTGACGGTTGTTCGTTTCAGTCGCCCGACGCAAGCGGCGCGATCGAGAGCCGATAACGCCTCGGGTCGAAGCGAGGGCCCGGCGACTCGCCGCGTGCGGCGGCCGCCTCCGCATCGAGGAACTCGTAGCCTCCAAGCAGTTCGATTCCCCGCACGCCGTCGACGAGCATGCGGCGCGATCCCGATTGCGGAAGCGAAGCAAGGCGGCGCCACTCGTGCTCGCGCGACGCGTTGGCCATCAGCATCAGCGACGCATTGGTCTCGCCGCGCGACCGATCGCCGCGCCACTCGCCGCCGAGGATGGCGAGTCCTCGCTCGATCGCGACCAGGTGCAGGCGGCACGCGCCTCGGGCAAGCGGCAGCATCGGACCTCGCCGCAGTGCGGCGCGGTCGGCATCGAGCCACCACGTGTCCGCCACCGTCGCGCCGCGGGCGGGATCGAATCCTCCGACGAGCAGCCACCGCCCATCGCGGGGATGCCGGGCGATCGAGAAGTCCCGAAGTCCCCACGGAGGCGCCGCGTTCGCGAAGAACTCGAACGGCTCGGCTTCGGGCGGAGACGTCGCCGCATTCGCGTCGTGCGGCGGAATGAACACGAGCGTGGCGCTCAGGCGATCGGGGCGGTTGGGAACGCGTTCGGCGCTCTCTCCGCCGAGCAGCAGCACATGCGCGTCGTCGAGCGCGATCGCGGCGTGATGTCGACGTGCGACGTCGAGTGGCGCCGACTCGCTCCAGAGATCGAGGTTCGCGTCGTAGATCCTCGCCGAGTCGCCCGCGACGACCAGAACGCGGTCCCCCGCGAGCAAGGTCGCGGAAAGGCCTTCGAGCGATTGGCCGAACGGCGCGATCGGCTTGCTGCTTCCGGCCACGAGCGGGTCGAGACGTTCGCCATCCTCGAGCCGAAGCGGTGCCGAGACCGATCCGGCAAAGCCGCCGAAGAGCAGCACGCGTCCATCGGAGAGCGAGACGGACGACGCGGCCGCGCGAGGCGTCGCGAGTTGGGAACCGATCGGCAGCCATCCGCGGCGAGGGTCGAGAATCTGGATGGCGCTCGTCGCCTCGAAGGTCGAGTCGAGTCCGCCCAGCACGGCGAGATGCCGTTCGCGGACCGCGGTCGCGGCTTCGATGACCGGCAGGGGCATCGCTCCAGGCTCGATGCGCCAGGAAGACGCGATCGCGAGAAGAGGCGTTGCGACGGTCGACGCAGGTTCCGCGGGCGCGACGGCGTTGCCGCCCCGCGATGCGTCGAGCGGTTCGGCGTCCCACTGCGCGAGCGAGGAGGTCGCGAGCGCGATCGCGACCGCGATCGGCATCGGGGCGGAGGTTCGATGGATCGGAGTCGAAACCATGGCTCGATCGGAACCCTCGCGGCGGACGGGAAGCGATGCCGGCGCTCGACCGCCGACTCGTCCGGTATCGGACCAACCCGGCACGCGGTTGAGACCGGGCGTCGCGAACCCGCGCTCGGGCTCCGGTCCGCCGGCGATCCACGAGGGCGATACAGTCCGAGGGCGTCCTCGGGAAAGCACGCGTCTCGGCTCATCGCCGGGGGCGGTTCAGCCGAGAGTGACGCAGGAGGAGCGATCGATTCGGACCTCGCGGCGACGCGTGGCGATCGATCGATGGGGAGGACGAGGATGATGCGATCGCGCGGTGGAGGATGGTCGAGGTTGAGGCGATGGGCGCCGCCGGCGCTGGTCGCGGGAATCCTCGTCGCTGTGGCGTCGCAGGGGCCGCTGTCGGGTCTCGCCTCGAACGTGCTCGTCGTTCCGCTCGACCCGAAGGCGGGCGAGTTGCCGGTCGACTCGGCGCCGCTTCGTCAGGCGGAGGCGACGCTCTCGGATCGGTTCGTCCGGCACGAGACCGCGCGATTCGTGGCGCTCTCGGATGGATCCACCGCGTGGACGCGCGAGCAGCTCGAGCGGTTCGAGCGGGCGCATCATCAGTACGTCCGATTCCTGCGCTGGCTCGGCATGCCGGAGCCCGAACTTCGCCACAAGCTGGTCGCCGTGCTCTTTCAGGACCACGCCGACTTCGTCGAGTATGCGGCGCGGGTCGATGGCGTGGGCGACCGCTGGGTGAAGGGCTACTACACCCCGGCGGGCGATCGACTGGTCGGGTTCGACGCGGAGAGCGACCCGCGCGCGGTCGAGGCGAGGACCCGTCTTGCCGAGCAGGATCGCGCGATCTCGGAGGCCGCCGCCCAGGCGCGGGCGAGGCGATCGTCGACCGGGCGCATCGATCCCACCGCCAACGCCTCGATCGATCGGGCTCGATCGATGCAGGGCCTTGGCGAGGAGGACGTCGTCCTCGCGATTCGCCAGCAGGTCGTCTCGACCATGATCCACGAGGCGATCCACCAGCTGCTCTTCCACACCGGCGTGCAGAATCCCGCGGTCGCGCCGCCGTTCTGGCTTGCCGAAGGTCTCGCCACCAGCTTCGAGACCGATCAGCCTTCGGCGGCGTTCGGTCCCGACTTCGACTTCCGGCCGCGTCGCGAAGTGTTCGAGCGACTGCTCATGGAGGACCGGCTGATCTCGCTCGACTCCTTCGTTGCCTTCGAGGGCCTGCCCGACCGCCGCGAAAGCACGGCACGGGTCTTCTATCACCAGTCGTCGGCGCTGCTCTGCTACCTCTACCGGCAGCGGCCGTCGGAGCTGCGCCGCTATCTCGAGCGCCTCGCCGCGGAGCCGCCGGGGCGGCCGGGTCCGGCGCGACAGCGACAGCTCTTTCAGGAGTGCTTCGGCGACATCGACACTCTCGAGCGAACGTGGCTTCGATGGGAACTCGGCCGCATCGCCCACGAGGACGCTCAGCAGCGTCGCGCCGAGCTGGACGGACCATCGCTCTCGCTGCCAGCCTGGATCTTCGAGCCGACGACTCGAACCGTCCTTGGTGGCGACGCGACGCCTTCGATGGGCCTCAGGACGACGGATCGCCCGGCTTCGCCCCGGGACCCTGTCTGAAAGGCTCGAACCACTCGCCGCTCGCGCTGCCGCCCTGACCCCATGAGCCGCCGAGCAGCTGCGAGAGGCTGTTGAAGGCGATCGAGACGCGCTCGAGCTGTTCGCGAAGCCGCTGCGAGCCTTCGGCGAAGAGCGCCTCGGCCTGCTGCGAGAACTGGTTCGGCAGCTCGCCCTCGAGCAGAGGCCGCCACTCGGCGAGACCCGCGAGCATCGATTCGAGGCGCTGCGCCAACTGCGAGGCTTCCTTCGCCCGAGGCTCGAGGACACCCGCGGACCGATCGAGATGCGCGGCGACGTCGCGGGCCTTCGCGAGCATCGACTCGACTCCGCCACGGACCTGGCCGTCGAGTTCGCGGCAGCGCTCGAGCAGTTCGCTTCGCTGGCGAAGGTCGTCTTCGAGCGTGCGGCGGACTCCGTCGGCGTGCTCGAGCAGGCGGACGAGTTCGCTGCCGGCGTGGCGCATGGCCGCGAGCGCCTCGTCGCGACGTCGGTTGCTTTCCTCCGCCTGGCGGTGCAGTTCCTCGCCGAAGCGGGCGGTCGATTCCTGGAGGTTCGCCTCCATGCGAAGCAGACGCTGCTCGAACTGGGAGAGGCGTTCCGCATCGGCGTCGAGTCGGGCGGAGCGGGCGGCGAGATCCTGCTCGAACCGCGAGACGACCCGCTGGGCGATCTCGCCCGCGAGCTGCTCCCACTGCTCGAGTCGGTTGCGACCGAGGCTCTCGAGACGTCCCGCGAAGCTCGACGACGCCTCTTCGGTGCGGTTCAGCAGTTCGCCGAGGCGGCTTGCCGCGACCTGCTGCACCTCGTCGATCCGACGCGCGAAGGTGTCCTGTTCGGCGAGCGATCCCTCGAAACGTCGCAACTGCACGTCGAGAGCCTGAAGCATCTTCGCGCCGAGCGCGAGCCGCTCATGCAGGTCGGTCGCGGTGCGGACCGCCTCGGTCGAGCCGGTGGTGGAAGGCCAGGCGACCGCGGGGGCGGAAGCGGCGGTGAAGGGGCTGGGCATGCTGCTCTCCAGGTCTCGGGTCCGCAGGAAGTCGGCGGCGGGGGCGGTCGGGGGAGTCGAACAAGCCGACGCGGAGACGCTGAGCGTGTCGGCACCTTCGCCGACAAGGCTCGAGCCGGTGCAGGACTTGGATGCAGGCGTGGCCATCGGGCATCCTTGCCCGGCCCGTCCGGCATGGCCGCACGGACCTCGTTCCGATCGACCGGCTAGGGTCGGCGGTTCGAGGGAGGACGCTCGACTTTTTCGGACCTCGCCTCGATTCGGAAGGCGCTCGGATCGCTACGTCGCCGCGCGAGTCGGAGCGATCGCCGCGAGCGAAGCGCCTTCGGCCAGCCGTCGCTGCGCCTCGCGGGCGCGGGCGAGCCACCCGTCCGCCGCGTGCCCGCGGTCGGCGAGGCTGAATCCGAGTTCGACGAGCTCCTCGGCCTGGATCTGGCTCGGTGGCCGCGAGAGCGCGAAGGCGTCTCCGCCTTCGATGCGATGGAGATAGCCCTTCGCAACAAGCGCGTCGATCATGCGGGCGACCGCGGCGGAGGGGATCCCGATCGCGGCCGCCGCCTCGTCGGGCACCAGGGACTCGCCGGCCTCGAAGCGCGAGGCGGCGTGCTCCATCACCGAGAGGATCCGCGCGGGATCGACGAAGTCCGTCCGGCCGGACTCCTCCTCGAGATCCTCGATCCGGCGGTGACGCAGCGTCTGCAGCAGGCTGGCGACCTGCAATCCGAGCAGCACGAACATCCACATCATGTAGGTCCAGAACATGAATAGCGGCACGAGCCCGAGGGAGCCGTAGAGGCCGCTCAGGGCGAAGGCGTTGCGGAGATAGAGGCCCAGGAAGCTGCGGCCGAGCATCAGCAGCACCGCGGTGACGAACGCGCCGATCAGGACTGGCTTCGCCTGCATGCGGGTGTTCGGAACCCAGAGGTAGGCCGCGAACCAGAACGCCCAGACGAGGATGAAGTCGATGACCCCGGAGACCCAGTGCGTCCAGTCGCCGAAGTCCGCGACCTCCCGCATCGCCTCGCCGAAACGGCTGTTGAGGATCGGCAGCACCGCCAGCGCGATCGGTCCGAAGGTGAGGGCGAACCAGTAGATCGGAATGCGGGCCCACCAGCTGCGGGCCCGCGGGGCCCGGCAGATCTCGTTGAAGCAGGTCTCGATCGTGACCAGCACCCAGATCGCGGAGAACGCCACCACGCCGAATCCGATCCAGCCGAGCGTGGAGAGATTGAAGCTGGCCGCGTAGGCGACGAGATCGGCCGCCCAGACCCCGAGGCTCACGGGCCGGGTGGAGTCCTCGCCCGTCGCGGGCAGCACCAGTTGCACGCCATCCATGCCGAGGGCGTTCACCGCCCGCTCCACGATCTCGGGGAGGCGGTCGCCGAGCACCGACTTCGCGACGACCGTCGCGACGACGAGGACGGGAAGCAGGCCGAACAGCATGCGGAACGAGAGCGTCGCCGCCATCTGGCTGGCGCGATCCTCCGCGAGGTGCCGCATGCTGAATCGACCGACGCGATAGGCGTGGCGGATCGACTTCTGCCAACGCGAGAGTTGGGCCACGGGATCGGTCAGGGCCGTCCGGATCCAGTCGATCGATTCACGCAGCTTCATTGGATGGGTTCCTCGTGCAGTCGTCGCGTCGGTGGCGCACCGTAGAATCGTCCCATGCCTCGAGCGAGAACCTCTTCTTCGGCGAAGTCCCCGGTCCGACCGGCGGCGGAGCCCGGTTCCGGACGGATCCGGCTTCAGAAACTCCTCGCCGATGCGGGGATCGCCTCGCGCCGGGCTTGCGAGGAGATGATCCTCGCCGGAGAGGTCGAGGTCGATGGCGAGACCGTGACGACGTTGCCGTGCCTCGTCGATCCCAAGACCGCGCGGATCACGGTGCGTGCCATGACCCTCGCCCCGCCCGCGGCCTCGCGGACGGTGATGGTGTTCAAGCCTCGCGGCGTCGTCTGCACCAGTTCCGATCCCCATCGCCGTCGACGGGCGATCGACATCGTTCCGCATCGCCCCGGCGAACGCCTCTACGCGGTCGGGCGCCTCGACGTCGACAGTTCCGGGCTGCTGCTTCTCACCAACGATGGCGAACTCGCCAATCGCCTGACCCATCCTCGCTACGGGGTGCACAAGGGCTACGAAGTGATGGTGGAGGGACGGATCGACGAAGCCTCCATCGAGAAGCTCAAGCGGGGCGTGTTCCTGCCGCACCGCCGGCGCGAAGGTGGCTCCAAGGCGTCGACCGCCGATCTCAAGGTGTTGCGCCGCGATCGCGACCGAAGCGTGCTCTACGTGCAGCTCTCTGAAGGGCGGAATCGGCAGATCCGACGGATGCTCGAGCGGCTTGGACACGAGGTGAAGCGACTGCGTCGCATCTCGATGGGTCCGCTGACGCTCACGGGCCTCCGTCCCGGCCAATGGCGTGAGCTCTTGCCGAGCGAACTGGAATCGCTCGAGCGGGCGGCGTTCGGCACCCGCGCCTCGACGAAGTCGGCGAAGGGGCCGAAGAAGGCGAGCTACCCGAAGCCGCGTCGAGGCAAGTCGGCCCGCGCGACCCAGAAGGGGCGCGGAGGATCGGGTCCGGCGGCAGCGGCGAACGGCGATCGTCGCGAAGGCGAAGCGATGGTCGTCGGCGGCGGGCGGCGATCGGCCAAGCCGTCGAGTGCCGTTCGACGCGGGACGAACACGACGGCTGCGGCGAAGGGCGGTGCGTCGGCGTCGCGGCGAGATCGAATCGAGAAGGCGCGGGGTGTTCGCGGCGGCGCGGCCGGCAAGTCGCGAGCGCGCGGCGGTTCCGCGGCCGGTGGGCGAGCCGGCGTCGTGCGGCGCCGAGGAGGATCCTGATTCCATGCCCCAGTACGAGTACGTCTGCGAAGACGACGGCGAGGTCGTGACCCTGCTCCGCCCGATGCGGGCGGCCGACGATCCGGTCGAGGATCCCAAGGGACTCGGCCGCCACTTCCGACGCAAGCACAGCGTCTTCGGTGTCGCCGGCGCTTCGGCGCCCGAGTCGGGCGGGTCGCTGCCGATGGGCGGCTGCTGCCCGTGCGGCAAGAACGCCGGCGGGTGCGGCGGCGGGTTCGGCGGCTGACGACCGGTGCTGCTCCACGGGGTCGACTTCTCCGGTGGCGCCGATGGCGGGCGGGGCAAGATCCGCGTGGTGCGACGCGATCTCGAGGATCGAGGGGGCGAGATCGCCGTGCTCGGCGCGATGAGCCGTCGTGAGCTGCTCGAGGCGATCGGGCGTGATCGCGATGCGAGCCTGTGGCGGATCGACGCGCCGTTCGGACTGCCTCTCGAGACGCTCGAGTCGCACGGGCTCGCGGCTTCGTGGATCGATGGCGCGCGATGGATGCTTTCCTTCGGATCGCCCCGAGCGTGGCGCACGGCGCTTCGCGATGGCAGTCGCCGCGAGCCGAGGAGACTCTGCGACCGTGCGAGTGCGACGCCGATGGCGCCGATGAACCTTCGGGTGTTCAAGCAGACCTGGTCGCTCGTGTGCGAGATCCTGCTTCCGCTTGCCGAGCAGGGCGTTCGCATCGAGCCGGTGCAGACGGGCCGTCCCGGCGCCGTGGTGGCGGAGGGCTGCCCGGCCTCGGCGCTGCGACTGCGGGATTGGCCGTGCCGCGGCTACAAGGGGCGGGGCGAGCCGCCGCGAGCGGTCCGGCGAGAGATCCTCGAGCGTTTGCGATTGGAGTGGTCTGGAGTCGCGACGATCCCGCCCGCGTCGTTCGAGGCGGCGATCGACGACGCGGAAGGCGATCTCGTCGATGCGATGCTGCTCGTCGCGGATCCCTGGTGCGGCCCTGCGCCAGCGTGCGCGGCCGTCGAGGCGTGGGTCTACTGAGTTCTGGTGGCGCCGACGACGGCGATCCCCTCGGCGCTGCTGCGGCGTGGCGGTCGAATGCGGCCGCCGCTCACACGCCGCGAGTCGAGGGATCCCAGATCAGCTTGTGAAGTTGCGTCTGCATGCGGACAGGCAGACGCGACTCCAGGATCCACTCGGCGAGCAGGCGAGGATGCAGCGCCGCGCAACCGGCGATCTCGAGGCCTCGTCGCTGCTCGAAGACGGCGGACATGAGAATGGCGCGGCCGCGCTCGGCGAGAGCGTGCTCGCGGATCGTCGAGCAGGCCCAGTCGAAGTCGGCGCGGTCGGTGATCACGAACTTGATCTCGTCGCGCGGCCGCAGTTTCGCCAGGTTGCCGAGCAGATTGCGGTCGCACTCGCCGCTTCCGGGCGTCTTCAGATCGAGGATGAGGATCGAGCGAGGATCGCACGGGGCGATGTCGCAGGCTCCCGAGGTCTCGATCAGCACGGTGCGGTCGCGATCGCAGAGTGCCCCCACGAGATCGTGAACCCGGGGTTGGAGGAGCGGCTCGCCCCCGGTGATCTCGACGAGCGGCGTGCCGAACGCGACGGCTTCGTCCACGAGATCGGCGATCGTCCGCCAGCCACCCTCTCGGAACGCGTACTCGGTGTCGCAGTAGCGGCAGCGGAGATGGCACCCGGTCAGCCGGATGAAGACGCACGGGCAGCCCGCCCAGGTCGACTCTCCCTGAATCGAGTGGAAGACCTCGTTGATCCGAAGCCTCGGCGGGGCGGAGTCGGCCGCGTTCTCGAGGGCGGCGATGGTGGGGGCGTCCTTCACGCGGCGAGTGTAGGAGCCCTCGACTTTCGCCTTCGGGCGGGTATAACTTCCGACCCACCGCCCAGGTGGCGAAATTGGCAGACGCGCCAGCTTGAGGTGCTGGTGGGAGTAAAATCCCTTGGAGGTTCGAGTCCTCTCCTGGGCATGACCGCGAACGCTGGTTCGAACGCTTCGGGGATCGAGGTTGGAGAGCAAGGACGGGGGGCAGGGTAGAGGACGAGAACAAGTCGAAGAAAAGAACCACCGCCGCGGATTGCTCCGCGGCGGTGTCGTTTCGGCAAGACTCGAGCGGGAGGCGTCAGCTCGTCCAGCCGCCGAGAAGGATCGCGAGGTCCGCGCCATTGACCTCGCCGTTGCCGTCGAGATCGCCGATGCCGGTTCCGCCCCAGTTCCCGAGAAGGATGGCGAGGTCGGCACCGTTGACGACGCCGTTGCCGTCGAGGTCGGGGCCGGTCGCGTCGTCGCATTCGATCACGCGAACCTCGAGCCCGTCGACCGCGGCCTCGACCACCGAGCCGGAGCCGAGATCGCTCGCGTTGAACCGCAGACGCAGGTTGGCGCTCGGCTCGACGAAGTCGCTGACTCGGAAGCAGACGCGGAACCAGCCGCCATCGGCCTCGGGGCCGGCGGGGCCGACGGTCTCGAGATTCACCCAGGTGGAACCGTCGGTCGAGATCTCGACCACGAAGATGTCCGCGTTGGGCGAGGCCCCGAAGGTGTTCGAGTACCAACGGGCGTAGCAGACCTCGCTGTTGGGATCGCTCGCATCGAGCGGCGGCGTGGTGAGGATGGTGGATCCGCCATCGACGTCGGAGTTGCCCGGCCGGTTGGCGGTGAGCCAGCAGGCGCCGTTGGGCTCGGGCTCGAAGTCCTGGGCCGGGTCGCCGCGGACCCCGCCGCCGACCGGGATGCCGCGTTCCCAGGCGCCGTCGGTGAGACCGCCAGCGTTGGCGACCGACCATCCGACGCTGGACTCGCCGTTGTCGTAGAGCACCTCCGAGAGGCCCGTGGCCGCGATCATCCGGAACGGAGCGTCCGGACCCTCGGCGGGGCTCGTCGCCTGGCCGCCGCCGACGGCGCCCGCGACGAGATAGAACTCGATCACGCTGCCGCAGTCGGTCGCGGGGACCGCGACCTCGTAGAGGTTGCCGCCGATCGGCGTCGCGGGGAACTGCGTGAAGCTGCCGCCGCCGACCCGCCATGCGAACGAGACCTGGCCGTTGGGCTGGCCGGCGAGCGGGCTGATCGCGACGGTGAACGTGGTTCCGCCCGCGGGCAGGCTGAACTGCGGCAGTCCGGCGGGGTACTGGAACGCGACCAACGCGAGCGGCGGCGCCGGCATGTTGTGCAGCGAGAAGCCTTCGTCGATCTGCAGGTAGTGGGGCGTGCCGTTGGAGATGTCGTCGTCGTCGTCGTCGAGCGTCAGGAAGTCGATGGTGATCTGCGGCGTGATCTCGGTTCCGGTGTGCAGCAGGATGCTGTTGATCACCCACGACGCGATCAACTCGCGGTAGTTCTCGACGCCCGCGGCGACGAGCGCTTCGCGAGTGTCCCAGACGCTGCCGGACAGGACGCGGCCGCAGCTGTGGATGGGCGTGCTGCAGGGGTACTGGATGGTGTTGACCGCGTTCCGAAGCGGCGAGTTGCAGTTGGACTGAAAGCCCAGACCCAGCAGCGGACTGTCGGTGATCGCCACCGCGACGGTGTCGGACATGCCTTCGCCGTACGCGCCTTGGCCGCTGCCGGCGACGTTGATCAGGTGGTGTCCGTACTCGTGATAGACCACCGTGCTGTTGGCGGTGTTCGTGCAGCCGCCGCCGGCCTGGTAGAAGTTGATCGAAGACCCGTTGTAGAAGGCGTTGCAGGTGTCGGAGAGGTTGACGTTGACGGCGAAGTTCGTCTGGCCGGCGATCGTCGGATAGGACGGGTTCTGGGCGAGCGCGAAGTCGCGGACGAGGTTGGCGTGGATGTAGGCGTTGACCTCGGCTCGATAGGTCGCGCTGGTGTTGGGCTCGTTGTGAAGGATCGTCGCGAAGTCGCCGGAGGTGGCGGACTGGGTGATGCTCGAGTTCGCGCCGCCCTGGTTGTTCACGACGAAGTACTGGCCGCGGATCTGCGAACCGATGCTGACGGTGCCCGGTGACACGAGCGGCACCGTGAACTCGCCCATCGCGTTGGCGAAGATCGTCGAGCTGCCGACGGTCAGTCGGGCGTAGGGCATCGCGGTGGGAACCTCGTCGTCGCAGATGTCGGCGCCGATGCCTTCGGTCGCCACGCCCTGCACGACGCCGGGGATGTCCTGATGCAGGATCCGGCTCTCCTGATGCAGGATCTCGCCGGTCCTCGCGTCGGTGATGTAGAGGAACTTCCGGTAGTTGGCCGGATCGAACACCGTGCCGCCCTCGGCCTCGAAGCGGACCGCGAGACGGGCGGGGCGAAGGTCGTTGTCGATGCCGGCGAAGATCACGCTCTCGACGCCGCTCACCTTCGGGGCGGCGCGGAACTGATCGAGCGCCCGCATCGCGAAGTCCCGCTCCCGAAGCGAACGCGGCGGCTTGGCGGCCGCCGCGAGATCACGCGCCTCGGCGCCGACCGGACGAACGTCCGCCGCGGCGAGCACCAGCGGATAGCCGGGCTCGTTTCGTACGAGAAGCTTCAGGACGCCGGTATGGACCGGGACGCCCTGCACCTTCTGGGCGTAGTACACGCCGTAGAAGCGGTAGTCCCCGGCGGCTTCGTCCCACAGGATCGGCTGCACGAAGTGTCGGTCGGCGAACGGGCCTTCGAGGACCAGGTCGTCGGGCGAGACGCCGAAGAGGTCGGCGTGCTCGAGCCGGAATCGCTCGGCGCTCTCGATGGGCGTGGCGCCTGACGAGAAGGACTTGCCGTAGACGCGTCCCACCCGATCGCCGGGCAGCCGGTAGAGACCGCTGCCCGGATGCTCGCGCTGGAATCGCTCGAGCGGTGTGATGAAGGAGGGCGTCTCCGGATTCGCCTCGCCGGGGACGACCGCCGCGATCGTCGCGGCTGCCGGAGTGAGTGCGAGGAGCAGGGTCAGCAGGCCGCGGCGGGCGAACGGTCTTCGGGACATGCAGGTCTCCGGGTGGCGAGCAGAGAACGGGAGTCGAGGATCGCGAAACGGCAGGGGGACCTTCGCGGGCGGGCCCGCGAACGATGCGTCGGGCAGGGCATTGCCGGACTTCCCACGAGGGTTCCGACAGCATTCACCCGGACCGGGCCAGGTGCAAGTCGGAACCGGGACTTCGTTCGCCATCTGACGTTGCCGGGTTCCCGGAACCTGCCGGCGTTGATCAAGGTCCGCCGCTTCGGAGGGGGATCACTACCATCCCCGTCCCATGGCGGCGGCAAAGAAGAAGGACGGGGCGGAGGCCCTCGAGCCGGTCATCGAGAACCGCCGCGCCCGACACGATTTCGCGATCGAGGAGACCCTCGAGTGCGGGATCGAACTGCTTGGCACCGAGGTGAAGTCGATCCGGCACGGTCAGGCGAGCCTCGCGGAGGGCTGGGTGCTCGCCGAGGACGAGCCGCCTCGATTGAGCCTGCAGAACGTCCACGTCGCGGAGTATCCGCCGGCCGGAGCCCATCGACAGCACGAGCCGATCCGGTCGCGGCGGCTGCTTGCCCACAAGCGGGAGATCCGCAGGCTCGCGGTCGAGGTCCGATCGCGCGGGGCGGCGTTGATCCCGCTCAAGATGTACTTTCTCCACGGCAAGGTGAAGGTGCTCGTGGGCCTCGCCTTCGGACGCAAGAAGGTGGACAAGCGTCAGGCGATCGCGGCGAAGGAGGCCAAACGCGACATCGAACGCGAGACCTCACGGCGCCGGTTCGATCGCTGAGCGCCGCAGGATCGCAATCTCGCATGGACTCGGACGCCCCCAATCATGATCGCTCGCTGACATCGCTGATCGAGGGCAACCGTCGATGGGCGGCCCGGGTCGAATCTCGGCAGCCGGGGTTCTTCAAGTCGCTCAAGTCGCAACAGCGACCGAAGTACCTTTGGATCGGCTGCGCCGACAGCCGCGTGCCCGCCAACGAGATCATCGATCTTCCGCCGGGCGAGGTCTTCGTGCATCGGAACGTCGCCAACCTCGTCGTGCACTCGGACCTGAATTGCCTGGCGGTGCTCGAGTTCGGGTTGCGGCTGCTCGGCATCCGAGACGTGATCGTCTGCGGCCACTACGGATGCGGCGGGGTCGAGGCCGCGATGCAGACCTCGGCGGGCAGGCTCGTCGACCACTGGATCCGGCACATCCGCGACATCGCGAAGTTCTATCGGCCGGAACTCGAGGCGATAGAGGATCCGATCTCGCGAGGACGAAGGCTGTGCGAACTCAATGTCGCGGTGCAGGTCGTCCACGTGGACGAGTCGCCGGTGGTGCAGGCGTGCCGCGCCGCGGGCGAGGAGGTTCGCGTCCACGGCTGGATCTACGACGTCGCGGACGGACTGCTGCGCGACCTCACGCCGACCGTCGCCGAGGTTCGGGCGCACGAGCCGGCGTGATCGGCGCGATCCGCGCGATCACGGGCTCGGCAACGGGATGCACGTGCCGGAGGGCTCCGAACGCTTCCCGTCGAAGCAGTCGACGATGACCCCGGCGACCGCGTCGGCCGAGAGCGTTCGTTCGTGCGGAATCAACTTCTCGGGGAAGTTCGAACGAAGCAGCGGCGTCTCGACGGCGCCGGGATTCACCGCGTAGGCGCGGATTCCGAGCCGTCGGCCTTCGCCGGCCACCGATCGGGTGAGGCTGTCGAGCGCCGACTTGCTGGCGGCGTAGGCGAAGAAGCCCGCGAAGGGATCCGAGGTTCCGATCGTCGAAACGCTGACGACGCAGCCGGACCGCTGCCGCTTGAGGATCGGCCATGCGGCCGCGATCAGCAGCGCCGGCCCGAAGGTGTTGATCGCGAAGGTGCGCTCGAGCATGCCGAGATCGGTCGCTTCGATCGGCGCCAGCGGCGCCACGCCCGCGGCATTCACGAGCAGATCGATCCGGCCGAAGGCCGCCACGACGCGCGGCACGATCGAGTGCACGGACGCCGGATCGCCGACATCCGCCTCGATCGTCTCGACGAGCGTGCCGGGATGCTTCGCGACGATCTCCTTCGCGGCATCGACGAGCTTGGCGAAGGTCCGCCCGACCAGCACAAGCCGATGCCCTTTGGCGGCGAGGCGAAGTGCGGTCGCGCGCCCGATCCCGGACCCGGCGCCGGTCACGATCGAGACGGGGGATTGGGCGACGGATTCGCTCATGGATCGGGTCCTGTGGCGTGGGAGCGCCCGAGATCGGGCGCGACCGGCACGCCTTCGTCCGTCCCGCGATCCGGTGTCGAGAATTCCGCGAGGACGCGATCAGCCGAAGAGACGCATCAGGTCGTTGTAGAAGGTGACGACGAAGAGGCCGCCGAGGAGCATCAGCCCGGCGAGCGTCGCGGCGTTCTGAAACGCCACCGAAGGCGGCCGTCCCCGGAACTTCTCGTAGACGAGGAAGAGGAAGAGGCCTCCGTCGACGATCGGAAGCGGAAGGAAGTTGAGCACCGCGAGGTTGACGCTGATCATCGCAAGGAAGAAGACCAGATACATGAGTCCCCGGTCGGCGACCCGCGTTCCCAGATGCACGATGCCGACCGGCCCGTGAAGCTGTTCGACTCCCACCGTGCCGCGGAGCAGGCGATCGATGGTCAGGTAGGTGAGCGCCGCCATCTTCCACGTCTGCTCGAAGCCCATCTCGACGGCGCGCCAAGGGGAGCCGTTCGCCGAGAGGACCGTGTAGATCGGATCGAAGAACTCGGCGGGGATCGGCGTCGACCAGCCGAGCGCGTGCAGGGCCGCGACGTCCTCGACGGAGAGCGACCAAGGCTCCGTGATCGCGGGCGCCTCCGGCGTGGGCGGCAGCACCGTCAGCTCGACCGTCGCGGCCTCGCCCGAGGCGAAGGCCGTTGCGGTCGCGGCGCGAAGCGCCTCGCGGAACGAAGCCCAGTCCTCGATCGGGACGCCACCCACGGCGAGGATCTTGGTGCGGGGCAGCAGCGACAACGGCGCAGCGGGGCTCTCGATCGGCTCGATGCCCGACTCGCCCAGCCTGCCAAGACGATCGAACGGCCGCGCCACCAGAGGCACGTTTCGCGCGTAGCCGACCGCGACGCCGACCCGGCCCTCGCGATCGACGTTCGCGTCGATGGCGACCGGTTCCAGCGCGTCGCCGCGGGCCACCAGCATCCGCACCGTGCCGTTGGCTCGCTTCATCACCTCGCTGCGAAACTCGGCGAGCTTCGGACCGTCGATCGAGTCGACGCGAAGGACGATGTCGCCCGGCTCGAGGCGTCCGGCGTTCGGACCGTCGGCGAGCACCTGCTCGATGCGCACGAGCGGCACGAGTCCGCGAAGGCCGAACTCGTAGTCGCCGGCGCCAGTGGGCATTCGGGCCGGGTAGACCAATCGCTCGAAGGTGGGTTCGACCGGCAACGGCGCTTCGACGTCGATGCCTTCACCTCGCCATCGCGTGACGATCGCTTGTCCGCCGCTGCGTTCGGCGGCGGCACGCACCTGATCGAACGAACGGATCTCTTCGCCCTGGGCCGACTCGAGAGTCATGCCGGGCGCGACGCCGGATTCCGCAAGCCCGGTGCGAAGCAGGATCCGCTCGACGAAGTCGCGAATCTCCTCGTCGTCGGCGAGGCGGTTGCCGGCGGCCGGCGTGATGCCGATCGCGAGGAGACCGCTCGCTTCGTCTTGCCGCGGGCGGATCGCGAAGCGGAGCGGGGGCTCGACGCCGTCGCGATCGACCTCGACCACGAGCTCGCGATCCGGATGAGCCATGGCCGCGGCGATCTGCACGTCGGCGAAGGTGTCGATGCGGCGTCCATCGATCTCGCGGATGAGATCGCCGCTGCGAAGCCCGGCGTCGGCCACCGTCCCATCGACCGCGGTCGCAAGGGCCGCGGGCGACCCGGGTGCGACTTCGCCCACCACCGCGGCTTCGAACCGGACGCCGGCGAGGAAGGCGACCAGGAAGAGCGCCACCGCGAGGATCAGGTTCGCCACGACCCCGGCCGAGACCACGACCATCCGCTTGCCGATGCCGCAACGGTTGTAGCTTCGGGTCGATTCCGAGGTCGCGGATGGATCGAGATCGTCCTGGCCGAGCATGCGGACGAAGCCGCCGATGGGCAGTGCCCGCAGCGAGTACTCGGTCTCGCCGATCCCGTGCGAGGCGAGTTCATCGTCACGCAGGGCGATCGACGGCTTGCCGGCCTTGGCGACCACGGCGGGATCGGTCGAGCCGGTGCGAAGTCCGATGCCGCGACGCCAGGAAAGCACGGTGGGACCCATGCCGACCGCGAACGCATCGACGCGGATTCCAGCCCACCGTGCCGCAAGGAAGTGGCCAAGCTCGTGCACGAAGATCAGCAGGCCGAAGCCGAGCAGGATGAGGAGGAAGTTGGTGCCGTCGGCAAGCATGGATCGCGATTCGGTCCGGGGAACGAGCGGAGTCGCGGAGGATACGCCCCTCCGGATCCGCCTCGATCGGCGGTGATGCCTCGGGTACGCCACGGCTTCCGCCGCGATCCGCTCGAATCGGAGGAACTCGCTCGACGCATGGAGCGGACCTCCATCGGTTGGCTGTCACGAGAGAGCGGTCGGGCAACGGTTCGATCGCGATGGCAGTCCGAGACCGATTCCCTCGCGAGCCCCGTCGAGCGTGTCTCCAGTGAGTGCCCCGACGCATCGACTCGCCTGCGTTCGCGTGGATCGAAAAACCCCCGGCGCGAGGCCGGGGGCGGAGGGAGGGAAAAGGGCGTGTGAAGGCGGAGAACAGCAGGCTCCGCGGACCATCCGCTGACGGGAACCCGGGGGTTCAGGTCTGGCGGACCAAAGAATAGTAACCCGGGTTTCGCGATCGCCAAGCACTTTTTCCCGGGCGTCCGCGGAATCGTGCCGTTTTCGAGCCGGCGTCGGGCGCCTTGCCTCTCGCAGGCAAGGTTGGGGCCCGGCAACCCGCGAGTCGTCGGATCGAACGGGTGAGGTGCCGCCGGCGAGGGCAAGATTCGCTCGGCGGTCGCAACGCAGCGGTCGCCTCTACAACGTAAGTGTCATGCCATCAACGATTTGAGCCACATTCCCGTTCGGGCCCCGGCCCTACGGTCGGCACGCGAAGGTCCGGTCGGTGGCGGCCCCCGTCGATCCTCGTCCCTTGGACGACCTTCGACCGGTCCCCGAACTTGGGGGTGACCCGACCGCCGACCATTCACCCGCCGCTCGGGGGGCAGGGAGGAGACTCTTGAGGGCGATCCGCCGACCCGGAACCCGGCGTGTTGCGTCGTTCGTAGACTCGCGAAGTGCCGATGACGACCGCTCGCCGAGATTGGCGACCGTCGTCTCGATTCCCACGCCCCGTGTTCGAGGATCTGCCGTTGTTCAACAGTCGCATCGTTCGCATCGCCAACTTCAACCGCCTCCCGGGACGTCGCAGCATGGGTCGCGTCGTTTCGCTGGCGTGGATCAGTGCCCTAGTCGCAACGCTGGCGGCCTGCGATCGACCGTCGCCCGATCAGCCTGCGTCGGCCACGGCGTCCAACACGCCCGCGGCCCCCATGACGCCTTCTGCGGAGGACCGCGTCGCGTCGTCCGATGTCGTTGCCGCCAGCACCGCTGCTGCGTCTCGTCCGGCTCCGGTTCAGGGCATGCCTCCGATCCGTCTCGAGCCGCCGGTCCTCGACTTCGGCTTCGTCGCGCCGAGCAGCGCGTCGACCGGCGTCGTCAAGCTGGTCAACCCGACCGACGCGCCGCTCAAGATTCTCGCGGTGCAGCCGAGCTGCAAGTGCACCACGATCAGCGATCTCGAGGGCCAGACCATCCCTGCTGGCGGCTCGGTCGATCTCGAAGCGACCCTCGACGCTGCCGCGGCGCCGGGGCCGAAGAAGGCGCAGATTCGGGTGCTGGTCGACGGATACACGCAGGTCGTGGTGGTCGAGCTGAAGGCCGAGGTCGCGCTCGCGGTTCGGATCACGCCGCCGTACATCAACGCGGTCGAGGGCAAGAACCAGTCGGGACGCCTCGTCGTCCAGTCGACCGACGGCCAGCCCTTCCGCATCTGCTCGACCCACGGCATGCCTCCGCGGTACATCGGGTTCGACCCGGCGACCGACGAGCCGCGTTCGCAGTACCTCGTCGAGTACGACGTCGCGGATCTCGGCGAGCGGATTCCCCGCTACTGGGTCGTCGAGACCGATCGCCCCGACGCCCCGCTCGTCGACGTCCTGCTTCGACACGAGCGGAGCTTCCCGAACTTCAACATCCGCATGAAGGACTACCGGATCTCAGCCGGCGTCGTCCCGGCGGGCGGATCCGCCGAGTTCAAGATCCGCCTCGAGAATCGCCCCGATCCGGTGAGCGCGGCCATCAGCCGCAGTGCCGCGGGCAAGGTCGAGTTCGTCGGCGAGTCCGTCGGCGAGGAGGAGACCGAGGTCACCCTTCGCCTGACCCCGGCGGAAGGGACGGAGGGCTTCCTCTACCTGCCCTTCACGATCTTCACGAAGGCCGGCCAGAGCCAGGACCTCGACGTCTTCGCGACGGTATCCCGCTCGGGAGCGGGGGGTTGCGGCAGTGCGGCCTCGTCCGCTCCTGCGGTGGCTCCGGCTGCGGGCGGCTGACGAGGGCCCGATTCGCAACCCGCTTGGGTGAATTCTTCACCGACGGCGAGTGAGGAGGTACGTTCTTCATTCCGCCTCCGCAGTTCCGTTCGGAACCCGGCGGTTGGCGGTGCCGTATCCGGACCCTCTCGCTCCGCCGCATCCACTTCCTTCAGGATCGTATTCATGCAGAATTCACGCCTCTTTTCGACCGGTGCCGTTCGCAGCGTGCTCGGATTCGGTGTTCTCGTCTCCGCGATCGCGGTCGGGCAGTGGTCCGGTTCGGCGACGGCAGGGGATCGTCGCGGTGGCGATCAGGGCGGCGTGGCGGGCGGATCGATCGGGCCGGACGTCATCGTCGGTGCGCTGCCGAACGTCTCGAAGTACGGGACGGTGAGCGGGATCAGCGCCTACGCCCTCGGCACGACCTCGTGCAACATCGGTGATCAGGTGCTCGCCTGGTACGACAGCGGCCCGAACTCCAACCAGCACCCGGTCATCGCGCAGAACCTCTATCGCATCAAGGACGGCCGCATCGAGATGGTCGGCATGAGTTGGCTCAAGCACGGCTTCTGCGCGTTGAGCCAGACCCTGTGCGGGCCATGCCAGGCGACCAACTGCGACACGCTCGGGATCGGCTGCTCCGATCCGTACTCCTCGGGTCTCAACGGATCGCAGAGCGGGCTTGGCCCCAAGTCGGAGGTGAACGCCTCGACGGGCTACTTCCCGTACCCGCCCTCGGCGCCGGCGGCGCAGGCGACGATCGGTCGGCGCCTTCAGGTCAAGATCACCGACCTCGATCCGGCGCAGAACGCCGGTGCGCTCTACTTCGGCGAAGGCCACTACGTCACCCCCGATGACGCCGCGGCCGGCAACGACGACAACAACGCCTCGTACCGCCGCATGACCGTCGGCAGCTTCAGCTCCGGCGCGTGGAGCCTGGAGTTCACCGGTCCAACCGTGCAGCAGAAGCCGGCGATCTACGCGTGGCAGGATCATGGCCTCGGCGTCAACACGCCGGACCCCGACGTCCACATCGATCCGATCGACGTGCCCGGCGATGGGCGGTTCCTCGTCGGCTACAAGGCGTGGCAGATCGGCGAGAACCTCTGGCACTACGAGTACGCCGTCCACAACCTGAACTCCGACCGCTCCGGCCAGGCGTTCGAGGTGCCGATTCCGACGGGCGTCGAGGTCTCGAACGTGGGCTTCACCAACTGCCGTCACCACAGCGGCGAGCCCTATTCGAGCGCCGACTGGAACATGGAGGTCCTGCCCGGCGCGGTTCGCTGGAACACCTCGACCTACGCCCAGACCGCCAACGCCAACGCGCTTCGCTGGGGCACGATGTTCAACTTCCGATTCGAGGCCAACGCGCCGCCGCAGCAGGTCCAAGCGACGCTGTCGCTCTTCAAGCCCGGCAGCATTCCTTCGATGGCGATCGCGACGCTCGGGCCGGCGACCCCGTCGATCCCCGGCGACCTCGACGGCAACGGCGAGGTCAACGGCGCGGACCTTTCGATCCTGCTCTCCGCGTGGGGCACCGCCGACGCGCAGGCGGACCTCGACGGCAATGGCGTCGTGGAGGGTGCCGATCTCGCGATCCTGCTGAGCGACTGGGGTTGAGTTCGAACGGGCCGTGAGGCGTCAGCCCTCGCGGCCTTCGCGTTCGAGCGTCGGCCAGTCGGGCAGGCGCTTCATGAGTTCCGGCAGCAGCGACGAGAGCAGCGATTCGACGCGAGCGACGTAGTCGTCGATCGCCTCGGCCTCGCCGCTGCCGCGCGGCACGGTCGCGTCGAACTCGACCTTCATCCAGTAGGCGTACCGCTGGTAGAGCTGGAAGGCGAGGCTGCGCACGTCGGACGCGCTGGGCGTCAGTCGTCCGTTGGCGATGAAGAAGTAGCCGCCGAGCTGCAGCGATCCGGGATCGGCCGGAGAGATGAACCGGCTGATGCGAAGCGCCAGGTCGCCGACGGGAAGCGCCACCGGCTCGGCGATCCGGGTCACCGGATGGACGACGTCGACGATCGGATAGGGCTCGCTCGTGTCGAGATTCTCCAGACCGTCTTCGAGGCGCACGCCTTCGATCGCGAGCCGCAGCGGACGGATCTCCGCCGGCCCGTCGATCGACATGCCCTGGCCGACCCAGCAGACCTCCGGGACGTGCGGCGATTCGTCGGGATCGCCCGAGTAGAACGCGATGTGCAGTCGCAGCGTGGAACTCGGATCGAGTTCACCGTCGGATCGCTCGATCGCGTAGGTTCGCTCGACGTAGTGCGGCGTACCCAGGACCTCGACCACCTGCGAGTCGAGCACGCGATCCTCGCCGACGCGTCGCCACTCGCCGAGCCGCGTGGGCAGCGTTGCGAGCGACTGCCGCAGGGGCGCTTCCTGCTTCTCCGCTTCGATTCCGAGCACCGCGGCCGCCGCACGAACCGCCACGCCGCCAAGAAGCACGAGGCCGATCGCGAGCGAGCACGCCGCCACGCCGCCGCGCCATCGAAGCGGGGGAGGCGGAGGCGGCGACGGTGCGTCGTCGGGCAGCGCCTCGTCGCGGTTGAACGGCACGAGCGCCCACGCCACGAAGAGCGCCACCACGAGGACCGGCAGCGTCCAGAGATCGGAGATCGCCGCGTGCAGGTCGCCTTCGAGGATCCGCGAGTCGCGGGTCGCAAGCACCGCCATGAAGACGATGCGGAGCGCGTTGAAGACGATCGCGAGCAGCACGGTCGCGCCGAGAAAGACGATCCGTGTCCAGGCCCGGTCGAGGATCCACCAGCCGATCGGCACCGCGGCGCAGAGCACCGCCGGCAACATCCGGATGCCCGAGCATGCTTCGGCGACGTTGACCGGGCTCCAGGCGCCGTCGTGGAGCACCGAGATCACCGTGCCGCTGCGCTCGGCGGTGAAGCCGAACATGCCCACGAGGTGGTAGCCCCAGTCCGCAGCGATCCCTTGAAGGGCCATCGTGATCGGGGCAAGCACCCGGCTTCCGATCGACTGCCCGAAGACCAGGAGATAGAGCGCTGGGAACCACAGGATCCGCCACGAGCCGCGCCCGAGGATGGTGGCCGCGAGTCCGGTGATCACGAGCACCACCGCCAGCCCGCGGCTGTTGTGGCTGTTGACGATCGAGACCGCGACGATCGTCGAGATCGCGAACCACGCCGCGCCGGCGACGATCAGGCTTGGCCCGATCAGGCTCGGGCCCGAGGGCATGCCGGCCAATCGTCCGCGGCTCATCCAGGCCAGCCAGACCGCCCCGAGCGGCGCGAGCAGCGTGTGGGCCCACTCCTTGGGATCGGAGAGGACCCATCGCCACTGGATCCGGAAGAAGGAGACGAACGCCCAGAGCAGCAGGATCGCCGCGGCCGCGAGCAGGATGGCGCGGGTCCGGCTCGAGAGTTCCGAGCCGCTCGACAACTCGGCCGGCGCCTCGCTCATCGCGTCACCTCCCGAACGCCCTGAACGCTTCCGTCAACTCGAAGCGGGCCGCTCGCCGATCCACGAAGTTCCATGGTCGACCCCGCACCCGAACGTCCTGAAGCAGAGCCGCAGACCGTCCCCGCGGAACTCCAGTTCCTCGAGGGACCGCAGTCGCGGTTCTTCGAGGCGGTGCGGGCGTGGAAGATCCTCGTCGAGTTCATCCGGGGCTTCCGTCGGCTGCACTTCGTCGGTCCATGCGTGACGATCTTCGGTTCGGCGAGGTTCAAGGAAGACAATCCCTACTACGCGATGGCGCGGGAGACGGCACGTCGGCTCGCCCTCGCCGGATTCACCATCATGACCGGCGGTGGTCCGGGAATCATGGAGGCGGCGAACCGCGGGTCGCGGGACGTGAAGGGAGGATCCATCGGCTGCAACATCATCCTTCCGATGGAGCAGGCGCCGAACCCCTACATCGATCGTTGCATCGAGTTCCGGTACTTCTTCGTCCGGAAGGTGATGCTGGTGAAGTACTCCTACGCCTTCGTCGTGCTGCCGGGCGGGTACGGGACGATGGACGAGCTCTTCGAGACGCTCACGCTCATCCAGACCCGCAAGATCCATGACTTCCCGATGGTCCTCATGGGGCGTTCGTACTGGCAGCCCATGCTCGACTTCCTGCGCGATCGGATGGTGGCCGACGGGACGATCGATCCGGAGGACCTCGATCGCTTCGTCGTGACCGACGACCCCGCCGAGGCGACCCGGATCATCTCCGAGGTCGCGTTGCCGAAGTTCGGCCTCGGCTACGGGCCGAAGGTCCGAAGGCGGTGGTTCCTCGGCGAGTGACGGTGCGAGGATGCACCGCGGGCGTCTCGCCCGCGAGCGGAACGCG
>CAZTMB010000012.1:0-39189 GCA_964614695.1 uncultured Isosphaeraceae bacterium
CTCGTCCTCGCTCGCGGTGAGATAGCGTTCGGGTAGCGACGGCTGCCAGAGCATGGGGGAATCCGAGCGGAGTCTCGCGGGAACGCGAGTCTACGGCAGCCTCGGACTCGGCGACGTCGGTCGAGTACTCGGAACTCCACCATCCATCCCGGCCCCTGCGCCGGCACTCGAACTTCATGGTCGAGCGGCGACGTCGGCGATAGCGTTCGACGGCGTTCCCTCGAATGCCCGACAGCCTCTGCGGCTGCGAACCGAACTTTCCTTGGACGGGCGACCTTCCGCATGACCAGACCATCGATCCTCGTCCTTACCGCGATCCTGTGCGGTTCGTTCGACGCGAATGCGATCGACGACGCTCGATCGCCTCGCGATCCTCTTCCCACCCTCGCCATCCTCGGCGCGAGTGCCTCGGCCGGATTCGGCGTGATGGTCGTCGGGCCGGGCGGCGACGGACCCGGCGTCGTCGGAACTCGACTCTCCGAGATCGTGCTTGCGATCGACGAACCGCCGCCGGTCGTGGTTCGCGACTGGTCGACCGCCTCGTTCTTCACCAATCCCCTCGAGATCGGTCCCGAGGCGGTTCGCCGCTGCCTGGATGGATCGCCGGACGCGATCCTCGCGATCGACTTCCTCTTCTGGTTCGCCTACGGCGCCTTCGACGCGCAGGGCGAGCGCATCGTCGACGAGTCCCAACGCGACGGACTCTTCGAGGTCGGCCTGTCGCTGCTCGACTCGATCGACGTGCCGATCCTCGTCGGCGACCTCCCGGATGTCCGCGGCGCCAACCCTCGCATGCTCTCGCGTTGGCAGGTTCCGAGCGTCGAGACCCTCGCCCGCCTGAACGAGCGTCTTGTCGCGTGGGCCGAGGCGAAGCCCCACGTTCGGATCTTCCCGCTCGCGGAAAGGACTCGGATCGCGATTGAGGACCGCGGTCCGCCGAAGCCTCGTGCCGAAGCGCCGACTGGCCCTCGCGAGACGCTCGACGCACCGGAGCCGCCGCCAGGACCGCCCCTTCTGCAACGAGATCGACTGCATCCGACCTTCGAGGGTCTGGTGCAGATCGCCGAAGCCGCCCTCCTCGCCATGGACGGCATCCCGGCGATCGAGCCGCTGATCGACGCGATGCGCGCGATCGAGGCTCGCGATTCGGCCAAGGCCGATCCGGCCGACGACACCGGTCTCGCCGATCAGGTCCGCGCACGGATCCTCAGGTCGGCGGCGGGTCCCGCCGCCACGCGGTGATCGAGCCGTTCATCGTCATCGCGTCGGCGGTTTGGCGTCCACGCCGCCGTCGAGCCCTGAAGAGCCCATCGACGCCAAGATCCGCTGCAGTTCGCGCTTCGAGGAAGCCTCGGTCGTCTCGTCGAGTTCCCGCTGCACGATGCGCCGGGCGATGCCGGGACCGAGCACGCGGCTCAAGTGCGGCAGCAGTCGCTCGAGGTCGATCCATCGGCGCGGGCCCCGAAGGTTCGCCTGCATCAGCGTGAGGATCGAGGGATCGGCGATCGCGCCGAGCCGTGGTCCCACGAGTTGCCAGAGCATCTCGATCTGCTCGGTGCCATGGTTCGGCACGAGTTCCCACGCGGCGAGGAATCCCCGGAAGTCGTCTTCCTCGAAGAGGACGACGAGCGCCTCGGGCGCCAGCTTGGCCGCCGCCGGCTTCGTGCGGACGGCGGCCCACAGCCTCGCCGCGATCGCCGACTCGCCGAGCAGCCGCAGCTCCCGCATCGCCTCGCCCGCGGCGGCGACATCCCCGCTCGCGGCCGCTCGCATCGGCTCCTTCACCGAGTCGCGCAGCACTTCGCCCGGCACGAGTTCGGATCCCGGCGGCGGAATCCGTGGCAGACGCTGCGCCTTCGGGGGCAATACGAGCATCAGCGGATCGCCGTAGGTCATCACCCGCCACGGGCGCACGAAGGGACCCTCGTACTGTCGCGACGCGGCAAGAAAGGGCGTGCGGTTCACGAGGCGTTCGAGCAGGTAGCGCGGCGGAATGAACGAGGCGAGGAACGGCTCGCTGACCGCGCCGACATAGGCGTAGACGCCCGCGTCGAGCCACGCGCCGCCGAGCGTGCCGAGATCGTCCGGCCTCGCGAGCGAGAAGCTGTGGATCATGTGGAGCGCCAACGGCGCGCGCAGCCGCGGGATCTCGCTCGCCTGCGCCGAGGCGCCGCCGGCGAGGCTCATGCGATCGGGCTCGCCGGAGCTGTTCAGGACCAGCACATCCGGCGGGGTGCCCGCCCCGAGGGCCAGCCAACCCGCCGGCCCCGCCGCTTCGCCTTCGACCGTCTCGACCTCGAAGCCGATGCCCTCGAGGAGCGGATCGAGTTCCGCCACCGCGTAGACGCCCCAGTCGCCGTCGCGACCGTAGGTGTTGAAGAGCTCGACGCGATCCCGGGGCAGGAAGAGCGAGCACATCGCGGCGTAGGTGCTTCGCTCGCGGCTTCCGAAGATCTGCCCGACGATCGCGACACGTTCGCCCGCCTCGTTGCGACCAAGAAGGTCCGACGTCGCGAGATCGAGGTTCGCATCGAGGCCGGGCACCGGAATCTCGACGCGTCGACCTTCCGGCAGCGAGGCCTTCGCCTTCACCGGCAGCGATCGGCAGATCGAGATCGCCTCGATCGCGTCGCGAACGGATCTCCACTCGTAGCCCGATCGATCGAGCGCCGCGCGGACGGCGGTCTCGAGCCGCGCGAGTCCGGCGGCATCGAGCGTCTCGGACGGCGATCCGAACTCGCCTTCGAGCCGATCGAGGATCTGACCCCGTCCAGCAGCCAGCGCCACCGCCGCCGGCCACGCAGGATCGCGGAAGTCCGTCAGCACGACGCCCGGTGGCAGGAAGCCCGAAGCCTCGAAGACCTGCTTCAGCGTCTGCCGGGCCGGATCGCCGCCGACGGCGCGGATCACGCTCTCGGTCGCCTGGGCCGCGATCGCGCCGGCGTCCGATGGCATCGCCCCTACCGACTCGCGACGGAAGACCCGCCGCGGCGCGAAGCGATTCACGAAGAGCGGCGCGTAGCGGTCGTCCTCGAAGAGCACCGGCCAGCGGCCGCGCGGACTCCACCGCGCGATCTCCGCGAGAAAGGTCGCCTCGTCCGGCACGAGCACCACGGTCTCGACGACCGGCAGCCGCTGCTCGAGGGCCGCGACCCGGGCGCCGAGCAGCATCGGCCACGGGATGCTCTGAGGATCGACCGCCTGCGCTTCGATCCGCGGCCCGTCCTGACCGGGAGCGTTGGCCGGAGGCGCCTGAGCCGCTCGAGCGAACGCCGCGAAGGCAAGCGAGCCACCGAGTGCCAGAGAACATGCGATTCGCCGGAGTTCCAGTCTCATGGGAGGCGATGATACGGACGCCGATCGACTTCGAATCTCTCGTGTCCGCCCACGATGAACCTCACGCAACGCACCGTCATTCCCGAGCGCCTCGACGATCCGAACGCCTCTCGCGAGGAACTCGAGGCGAGCTTTCGATTCATCCGGATCGTCAATCGCCGGCTCGGTGGCGTCGCGGCGATCGAACGTGAACTCGCTCGGCTCGTGCCCGCGTGGCCGAAGGATCGCCCGCTCCGGATGCTCGATCTCGGGACGGGCGTAGCCGACCTTCCGCTCGCCGCGGTCGCGTGGGCCGATCGCCACGGGCTCGCGATCGAGTGCGTCGGGCTCGAGATCCACCGCGGCGTGCTCGCGCTGGCGCACGAAGCGATCGCCTCGGAACCGCGGGTCGCCGTCCTCGAACTCGACGCCCGCGAGGCCGTCGATCGCTTCGGGGGCGAGTCGTTCGACCTCGTGCATGCGGGCATGTTCCTCCACCATCTGCCCGACCTCGAGGTGATGACGATGCTCGCGACGATGTCGCGGCTCGCGAGCATCTCGCTCGTCTGGAACGACCTCGTGCGAAGCCGCTTCAACGCGCTCGCGATCCGACTGCTCACGATCGGCCGACATCCGACCGTTCGATTCGACGCCTCGGCGAGCGTCTCGAAGGGATTCACGATCCGCGAGGTTCGCGATCTCGCCGCGCGCGTCGGACTGCCGAACCCGCGGGTTCGCAAGGTCTTCGCCGGGCGGTTCACGCTCGTCTCGACAAAGCCGGGCTTCGGACTCGGCCGAGGCTGACCGCTTCACGCCGGCATGGTGTAGCCGGTCGCGAGCGTGCGGAACGCCTCGACCTCGCGCTGCGTGCGCGCCTCGTCCCATCCGAGTTCCTTCGCCATCGTCTCGGCGACCCGCGGCGCGACCGCCGCGGCGGCGCGAGCATCGAGCAGCAGGCATCGCGTGCGACGCGACAGCGCATCCTCGACCGAAAGCGCCATCTCGTGGCGACACGCCCAGACGATCTCCGCCAGCGTGTAGGGCAGATGCGGATGCAGCGGCTCGCCCCACGTCGGCTTCTCGGCGGCGACCGCCACGATCGACGCGGCATCGGCGCCGTAGGTCCGAAGCGGATCCTCGGCAGGCAGCGCGGCGTCGTCGCGATCGAGCGCGCCGTGCAGGCGAAGCGTCTCGGTCGCGCAGATCCTGGAAGGCAGGCCGCCGACCACCACCGCGTGGCTCATCGCGTCCTCGGCCATCTTGCGGTAGGTCGTCCACTTGCCGCCGACGATCGTCACGAGCCCCGACGGCGCCACGATCACCTCGTGGCTGCGCGAGAGCGCCTTCGTCGGACCATGCGCGCCGCCACGATGCACGAGCGGTCGCTGCCCGGCGAAGACGCTCCGGACGTCGCCGCGTCCCGGATCCTTCGCGAGGTATCGCGCGGCGTTGCGGAGGATGAACTCGATCTCCTCCGGAAGCGCCCGCGGCTCGAGATCCGCCCGCGCCATCGGCGTGTCGGTCGTGCCCACGAGTGTGCAGCCGTGCCACGGGATCACGAAGAGCACGCGGCCATCGTCGGTGTGCGGCACCATGATCGCGTGGTCGCTCGGTGCGAAGCTGCGATCGAGCACCAGATGCACGCCCTGCGCAGGCTCGACCTGCGGCGGCGACGCGGGATCGTCGAGGCGACGCAGCGCGTCGGAGAAGATGCCGGTCGCGTTGACGACGACCTTCGCGCGGATCGCGAACTCGCGACCACCGAGGCGATCGATCGCTCGCACGCCCGAAACCTGACCGTCGCGCTTCTCGATCGCGACCACCTCCACACGGTTCGCGATCGCGGCCCCGTGATCCGCCGCGGTCAGCGCGAGCGCGATCGCCATGCGGGCGTCGTCGAACTGGCCGTCGTGGTAGACGATGCCGCCGAGGAGACCGTCGGCCTCGACGTTCGGGATCGCCGCGACCGTCTCGTCATGATCGAGGCTGCGGCTCGGAGCGAGGTTCAGGCTTCCCGCGAGCGCGTCGTAGAGCTTGAGGCCGATCCCGTAGAAGGGACCCTCCCACCACTTGTAGCGCGGCACCACGAAGGGGAGGTCGCGCACCAGATGCGGCGCGTTGCGGTAGAGGATCCCCCGCTCGCGAAGCGCCTCGGTGACGAGGCCGAAGTCCATCTGCTCGAGATACCGCACCCCGCCGTGCACGAGCTTGGTGCTGCGGCTCGAGGTGGCCTGCGCGAAGTCGTGCGCCTCGACGAGCGCCGTGCGGTAGCCGCGCGAGGCGGCATCGACCGCGACGCCGAGACCCGTCGCCCCGCCGCCCACCACGAGCACGTCGAAGGACTCCGACTCCATCCGCTCGATCGCGCTGCGCCGATCCATGTCTTCGCTCCTCAGGTCTTCGCTTCTCGCCTATCGATCGCCCCAGCGGCTGGCGATCTCGACCGCCTCCGCCCATCGCGCCCGCTCCGCACGACGCCACGCCTCGTCGCGCGACGGCTCGAACCGCCGCTCGACCTTCCGTCTCGAACGCAGGCCCCCGAGATCGGGCATGACGCCCGCCGCGACCGCCGCGAGGCTCGCGGCGCCGAGCGCCGTGCTTTCGAGCCGCGCCGGACGCTCGACCGGCAGCCCGAGCAGATCCGCCTGGATCTGCAGGAGCTCGTCGCATGCGGCGGCACCGCCGTCGGCGCGGACCTGCGTCACCGCCGGCGAACCCGACGCGACGAGATCTCGCCCCGCGGCGTCGATCACGTCCGCCACCTGCTGCGCGATCCCCTCGAGCGCCGCCCGCGCCAGATGCGCCTTGGTCGCGCCACGGGTCAGACCAAGCACCGTGCCGCGTGCTCGCGGATCCCAGCGAGGAGCGCCGAGACCTGTGAACGCCGGCACCAGCACGACGCCCGCCGAGTCCTCGACGCTCGCCGCGAGCGGCCCGACTTCGGGTGCTTCGCCGATGACGCCAAGTCCGTCGCGCAGCCACTGGATCGTCGCGCCGCCCATGAAGACGCTGCCTTCGAGGGCCCACTGCGTCGGACGCTGCCCGATCTTCCACGCGGCGGTGGTGAGGAGCCTTGCTTCGCTCTCGATCCGTCGCTCGCCGGACTGGACCAGCAGGAAGCAGCCGGTCCCGTAGGTCGTCTTCGACTCGCCCGGCTCGGTGCAGAGTTGTCCGGCAAGCGCCCCTTGCTGATCGCCCACGATCGCGAGCACCGGAAGGTCGCCGCCGAAGATCCTGCATCGGCCGGCCTCGCCGGAGGAAGGCACGACGGAAGGCAGGATCGCCCGCGGCACCCGAAAGATCCCGAGCAGGTCATCGTCCCACGCCTCGCGCTCGAGGTTCCACAGCTGCGTGCGGCTCGCGTTGGTGGGATCGGTCGCATGCACCCGTCCCTCGGTGAGGTTCCAGAGCAGCCACGTGTCGACCGTCCCCATGGCGAGTTCGCCGCGTTCGGCCCGCTCCCTCGCGCGAGGATGCTGGTCGAGCATCCACTCGACCTTGCTCGCGGAGAAGTAGGGATCGCAGACGAGTCCGGTCTTCGCGCGGATCGAGGCCTCGAGACCGTCGCGCCGCAGGGCGTCGGTGCGCTCGGCGGTGCGGCGGTCCTGCCAGACGATCGCCGGCCCGATCGGCTCGCCGGTCGCGCGATCCCAGAGCATCACGGTCTCGCGCTGGTTCGTGATGCCGATCCCGAGGATCTCGGCGCCGCCCCTCGCCGCCGCGATCGCCGCCTCCGCGGACTCCTTCTGCGTGCGCCAGATCTCCGCCGGATCCTGCTCGACGTGTCCAGGCCTCGGGAATCGGCACGCGAGATCCCGGCGCCCCTCGCCGAGCGGCTCGCCGAAGGACTCCGGTTCGATCGAGAAGACGATCGCGCGGGAACTCGTGGTGCCCTGATCGAGGGCGAGGATCGCGCGGCGGGCGTTCATCAGATCACATCGCCGAGCCGAGACCCATCACCCGCCGCCAAGCGCTCAACTGGCCGAGGTGCATCATCACGTGGTTGTTGAGGAGGAAGTTGACCGCGATCCCGATCGTCGGGAAGAACTCCTTCATGCGGCCCTCCATCGGATTCTCCATCGCGAGCCGCTCGATCGGCGTCTCGCCCACGGCCTTGAGCACGGTCTCGCTGTGCTTGAAGAAGTACTCGAGCAGCGCGTCCTTCGATGGATAGCGGCCGTCCTGCTCGACGCACGGCGCGCCGTCCTTGAAGGTCGCCTCGTCGAAGGGATACGGCACCGCAAGCTCGCTGCGACCGATGAGGTCGAGGCACTTGTTCAGGTAGAGCGCAAGATGCCCGACCACGAACGCCGGATGGTTGATCTCCGGATGGGCCAGATGCGCGAAGACCGGATCGGGAATCGGATCGAGGATCGCATGGGCGTAGCCAAGCGTGCGCTCGGCGGGGACGGCGATCGCGGCAGACATGGCGTGGCTCGTGGCGGTGGTCATGGTTCCTCTCCTGCGGGGGACTGCGAACGGTGATCGAGAGGCGGAGGGTACGGCAGCGGCGTCGCCGCGGCTCGGCGAATCGCGGATCAATCAGGTTCCGACGAAGCGGGCGTAGATCGCGCGGGCGAACTCCGGCTCGGGCGAACCCTTCACGATCGCGCGACCGTCCGCGAAGACGACCAGCTCGACCGCATCGCCCTCGGGCGATCGCTCGCGATCGAAGACGCCTTGGAGCATCGAGCCCTCGCGGCGAAAGGTCCCGTGGGCCGAGAGCCGGGTCGCCAGCGCGTCGAGATCGAGCGTCGCGGCTCGGGGCGGCTTCACCTGCACCGCGTTGCGCCCGCAGAGCACCGCGATCTCGCTGCGCTGCTCGCCCGCGAGATGCTCGAATCGCCCGTGGCCGCAGCACGGGCACGTCGGATCGGGCGACTCGGGAATCGCGACCCGTTCGAATCGATTGCGCCACGGATCGATCGACCAGAGCCCACGATCGACCGCGTCGATGGCGCCGACGAGAAGCTTGATCGCCTCGGTCGCCTGCCGCGCCGCGACCATCGCGGTGACCGTGCCGAGCACACCGGCGGTGTCGCAGGTGGGGGTCGTGCCCGGCGGCGGCGGCTCGGGAAACACGCACCGCAGGCAGGGCGTCGCATGAGCGACCTCGTGAAGGCGACCGCGGGGCCTCCCGGTGCGGCTCTCGCGAGCCGACACCGTCCGCGGCAACACCGTCATCGCGAGCCCGACCGTCCCGACGGCACCGCCATAGAGGTAGGGAATCCCCGCCTCGACGCAGGCGTCGTTCAGGAGGTACCGGGTCTCGAAGTTGTCGAGTCCATCGACGACGAGGTCCGCGTCGGCGAGATGGCTGCGGACGCTCTCGTGATCGAGATCCTCGACCCAGCCTCGCACCATGGCGGCGCTGCGGATCGCGCGAAGCCGATCTCGCGCGGCTTCGGCCTTGGCGCGACCGCGCGCCGCATCGGCCTCGTCGTAGAGAAGTTGACGCTGGAGGTTCGTCTCCTCGACGACGTCCCGATCGACGAGATCGAGCCGACCGACGCCGGCCCGCAGCAGGAGTTCTGCCGCCGCCGAGCCGAGGGCCCCGCAGCCGACGACGACGACGCTCGAGTCGAGCAGGCGCCGCTGCCCCTCGACGCCGATCCCAGGCAGCAGCATCTGCCGATGAAATCGCGACAGCGTTCGATCGAGGTTGCCGAGGGGGGACGGTTCCACGGGAGCCGCGCATGCTACGGGCAAGCGCCCGCGCCTCGGCGTTTCCGCCGGTTCTTCGAGGAGTCGGTCGGCGGTGAGGTACCTCATCGGCCCATGCTCGAACCAACCCATCCGAACAGCGGACTCTCACCCGCCGGCCGCCCGATCTCGTGGCGATGGCGCGCGCCGTGCCTCGCGATCGCGCTTGGCGCGGCGACCGTCGCGCTGATCCTCGCCTCCACCGCTTCCGCAGCGGCGACGCGAGAGGGTCCCTCCCTCGCCGCCGATTCGATCGACCGGAGCGCCTCGCGCCGCGTCGATCGCCTCGTGCGCGATCTCGCGGAGCGGGCCGATCGGGCGGCGCTTCGCGGACGACCCGAGGGCGAGCAGTCGCTTCTTGCGTGGCTTCGGCCGCGGCTTGCGGAGATCGGCGTCGATCCCGCGTCGCTCGCCGTGCGCGGCCTCGAACGCCACTCCCATCTGGCCGACGCCGACACGACGATCCGCCTCGCGCTCCTCGCGCTCTCCGAAGACGTGCCGCCATGCGAGCCGGCCGAGGTGCCGGCGATCCTGCGAAGCCGTCCCGAGTACCCGCAGAATCCGGCCGCCGCACCGGACCTGATTCGACGCCTCGCCGGGGCGCCCGCGATCGCGACGCTGCCGCCGCGTCGTGCGGCGTCCCTGGCGCAACGCCTGCTCGCGCTCGAAGCGTCCTCTGCCGCAATCGAGCCGGGTCGCCTCGAGACCGAGCGGCTCCGTGAGCGGATCCGCGCGTCGTTGGAGACGGTTCCGGGAGAGATCGGAGCGGCCGCGCTGGTGCTCGCGGACCTCGAGGACCTGGCAGCCCTCGCCCATCGAGGCTGGCCGACGTCGAAGGCCAAGCGACGCATCGCGAAGTCGATCGACGAGCTCGCCGAGATCGCGAGTCCCCCCACGATCGAGTTCCTGCTTCATGCGATCGAAGCGCTGCCGGAAGTCTCCGGACGCTGCGTGCATCGCGTCGAGCGACGCGGCGACGGTGGTCTCCGCATCGAGTTCACCCGCAGCTCGATCGGCGAGTCGGACCGCCAACGCTGGCGGGAGCGTCTCGGCGGCCGCGAGGCACGGCGCCGTCGCCCGAGGGTCACTCGGCCACGGGCGTCTCCGCCGCGTCGGGCTCCGTCGGCGGCGGTGTCGGCGCCGGTGCGATCGCCGTCCGATAGGGAGCGATGCCGTTGATCTGCTCCGGCGTCAGTTGCTCGCCGAACCGCCGCGCGATCTCCTCGGCGATCGCCGTGGCCGCGGCCGAGGTGGCCGGATCCGCCGCGAGGCGAGAGAGCACCGCGATCCACTTCGATGGATCGGGCTGCTGGGTCGCGGCACGATCGAAGCGGCCCGCGCGGATCCGCGCTTCGAGCAGCAGCGCGAAGAGCGGCTGATCCGGGAGCAGCGGCTCGTTGGCAAGGAGGTCCGCGACCTCTTCCGAGCGGCCAAGTCCGAGGAGGATCGAACTCCGACGCGCCAACGCCTCCTCGCGGACTTCACGGGCGACCGAACCGCCGTTGCCCGGACCGGCCGCGCTGGCACGCTTGAGCGCTTCAAGGCGCACCGACGCCGGAACGCCCGTCTCGGCGAATCGACGATCCGCGTCGAGCAGTGCCGCGAGCGGCAGCGCGTTGACGAACTTGAGGAGCGCCGCCTCGTGTTCCGCCCCGCTCTCCGCGGGCCTCGAGAGCGCGAGCAGGCGGTCGAGGCCGGCGAGGGTCGGATCGAGTTCGACGAGGCTTGCCGCGAGCGGACCGTAGATCGCCGGATCCGACGACCGTTGGGCCAGCGGCTCGAAGATGCCGCGCCGCGACCAGCCCTCCGCGACCGCGCGGCGAACCCGGGCGTCGGGCGAGTCGAGCAGCGCCTCGATCGCATCGGCGTCGGACTCCTCGCCCGCCAAGGCATAGACCCGCGCCATCGCCGGAATCGGCGCGGCGCTCTCGGCGAGCGATCGACGAACGATCTCCGCCGCGCGAGTGCGCCACCCCACGGGTGCAAGGCCCGCCGCCTGCAGTCTCGCCACCGCACGAGCGGCCGCCTCGGCGGAGGCGGCGACTTCCATCCGATCAAGAAGCGCCGACATGCTGCCTTCCGCCGGCCGCTCCGCGAGGATCTCGAGCGAGACGATCGCCACGGCGGCATCCTGCTCCTTGGCGAGACGCTTCGCGACCTCCTCGCCGATCGCCGGCCACGCGAGGCTCGCAAGCAATCTCGCCGCGCGGCTTCGAAGCGAGGGCACCGGATCGTCGAGCAGCGTCGCGAGGGTCGCGGTCATCTCATCGCCGATGCGGTCGCCGTTGCGGAGCATCCGCTCGACCTGCTCGACCGCGAAGCCTCGCAAGGTGGGGAGTTCGTCGCCGAGAAGCCGCTGCACCCGCTCCTGCCGCGCCGCGAGGTCCATTCCGAGCAGCAGTTCGGCAAGCGCCGAGCGAAGCCGCGCGGCCGTGCGCTCCGCCCGTTCGTCGATCACGACGCGGTCGCGTTCCGATTGGGCGAGGCGAAGCGTGAGCGCCTCGGCCCGCTCCTCGCAGGTCCGCTCGAGGGCATCGAAGCCGCCCTCCTGCTCCCACCAGGTCCGCCACGCGTCGTGGTCCTCGCCCAAGGGAAGCTGGCTGAGCGACTCGAGCGAGCGGAACGCGGCGGCGCGAATCTCCGGGGCCTCCTTCCGTGCCGGATCGATCACCAGCAGCAGCGCTTCGGCAGAGGGCCGCGAAGGCAGGCGGCCGAGCGCCTCGATCGCGACGCGGCGAAACTCGACGCTCTTGCCCGGATCCACCGCGACCGCCGCGACGAGAGCATCGATGCCGACGCCGGTGTAGACGATCGTCTCGAGGAGCCGTGGTCGATCCTCCGCCGAGGCGTAGGCCAGCGAGCCGACCAGCGCCGCGGCGAGTTCCGGGTCCTCCGCGGCGGCGTTTCGAAAGACCGCTCCGAGCGCGTCCCTCGCGTCGCCGGCGCTCGCATCGAGAAGCGACACCACCGTCGCCGCTCCGACCGGCGTCGCGATCCGCAGCAACTTCGCGGCCGCGCGGCGACGCGTCTCGATCGTGTTGGTGGGATTCCCGAGGACCGAGCGAAGGAACGACAACTCCGACGCGTCGATCGTCGCGGGAACCGAGGGCGGCCGCGGCGGTTCCTGCGCCGAAGCGGGCACGGCGATTCCGCCGGCAAGCATCGCGATCGCGATCGCCCTCGACGCGCCGGCCTTCCGCCAACTCGGCAGGCGGGACGGGGCGTCGCGATGCATGAAGCGATCGGGCACGAGAGACGGGTTCCTGACCGGGCGACCCCCGAGCCTCGGGGACCGACCGAATGAAGTTCTTCGGATGAGGCCGCCTCGCCCTTGCCGCAGAAGGGTCGGCGACGTTCAATGCTAGACGAGCGGTCGAACCTCGTCGGTCGATCCGCGGCACGGATTCGCGCCTTGGCGGCGAGTCCCGGGAGCGTTCGATGGACGAGTGGCAGTCGGCCGAGGACCACGTGGATCGCGCGGTGGATCTCTACCACCGCGGCCGCTGGTCGGAGGCCGAGGCCGAGTTCCGCAAGGCGATCTCCCGCGATCCCTCCCGTGGCGACTGGCACTTCAACCTCGGTCTGACGCTCGAAGCCGCGGGGCGCGATGCGGATGCCCTCGCCTGCTTCGAGATGGCCTCGTCGCTGCTCCCCTCCGAGTACGAACCTTCGATCGCGGCCGGTTGCGCCGCCGCGAGGCTCGGGCAGCACGCCGAGGCGCTCGGTCACTTCGAGCGTGCCAGCTCGATCGCCCCGGATCACGAAGGCGCCTACGCGAGACGCATCGAAACGCTCGCGGCGATGGGTCGGCACGACGAGGCGGAAACCGTCTACTTCCTCGCCCAACAGGCGCTCGAGGAGTACCCACACTGCCTCAAGGCGATGGGCGAAAGCCTGTTCGAGCGGGGCAACCTCGATCGAGCGGGCTGGTGCTTCCGCGAAGCGCTGCGGCAGGATCCCTCGGTCGGAGGCGTGCGATCGCGGCTGGCGGCGGTCCTCGCCGCGACCGGTCGCCCCAACCGGGCGCTGCAGATGTACCTGCAGGATCTCCGCGACGATCCGGGCAACGTCGCCACGCTGCTGAGTTACGGCTCGCTGCTCGCGGATCTCAAGCGCCATCCCGAGGCGGCCGAGAAGTTCCGGCGGGTGCTGGAGCTCGAACCGGCCAACGCCGAGGCGCACTGGCGGCTCGGCGAACTCGCGCTCCGCGCTGGACGCCTCGAGCAGTCGCGATCGGAGTTCGAACTCGCGATCCAGCTCGAGCCCGATCGCCCGGACGCGCACCTGCACCTCGCCGAGGTCCGGCGGCGGCTCGGTCACCGCCCGGAGGCCCGCCGGCACCTGGCCGAGCAGACCCGGCGCCTGCTGGCGATGAATCGCCCCGACTCTCGATCGGTCCTTCGCACGGCGGAGCTGCTGCTCGAGGCCGACGACCGTCGGCCGGCAGGCGATGCCAAGCGAGCGGTTGAACTGCTCGACCACGCACAAGAGTTCGTCCGACGCGATCCCGAAGCCCTTCGCCTGCTCGCCTACGCATGCTTCACGGCGGGCGATCTCGATCGCGGGGCGTCGGTCAGCCGACGCCTGCTTCGGATCGATCCCGGTTCGGTGGCGGCGATGCACAACCTGAGCCTCGCGGCCCTCGAGTCGGGGCGTCTTCACGTCGCCTGGATGTGGTGGCGCAAGGCGATTCGGATCGCCCCCTCCGACGACGGACTACGCCGGATCCGGACTCATCTGGTGCTGGCGGCGGTCATGCAACGCCTCGAAAAGGCTCGAATCACCGCGGATCGCTGGATCGGCGCGTCGATCGAATCGCTTCGAGGCCTCAAGGCGAGACTTCGGCCGCGTCGCTGACCCGGCGCTCCGCCCGGCTCTTCCGCCGAACAGTCAGCCGTTTCGACCTCCGGGAGCCCGCCGCCAAGTCACAAGCTTCCCAGCACGACCGTGAAGGTCGTGCCGCGGCGGGTCGTGATAGGTGATTCGAGGTGCCGCGGCGGAGCCCGCGACGGCGTCGCCGCCGCCCCGACTGGGACGTCGATTCAGAGCGTGGCGCTCGTGTAGGGGAGCAGCGCCATGTACCGGGCCCGCTTGACGGCGGCCGCGATCTGACGCTGCTGCCACGCGGAAGCCTGCAGGCGACGGCGGCTGTAGATCTTGCCGTTCGGGGTCATCAGACGGCGGAGTTCCTCGACGTTCTTGTAGTCGACGTACTTCCGGCCGGAGACCGACTCGGTCTGGGGAATCGTGGGAGTGCTTTGGAACTGGCTCATGGATCGTGTCGCCTGGTCGTGAACTTCGGGGGACCGCCCTTCGGAGCGGCCGCGACGGGGGATCGGGAAGGATAGCGAGACGTCCCGTGAAATGCGATCCTCTGCCCGCGAAGGTGGCGGGGCCACCCTCGAAGGCGTTGCCCTTTTCCCAGAACCTGGAGAGCCATGACCACCTCCCGACCCCCTCGACTGACGTTCTTCGCATGTTCGGCGGCTCTGCTCGTTGCGGTGGCAGCATGCACCAGCGGCTCCTTGAACAAGCGGGAAGCCGGCTCCGACGCCCGCGTCGACCTCACCGTCGGCGAACCCCAATCGGGCGGGACGGTGGTGCTGGCGGAGGGCGGCTCGCTCACCCTCGAACTTCCGGTGACCTCCGGAACCGGCTACCTCTGGGAGGTCCGGGTCGAGCCGCCCGACCTGCTGCGGGTCCCAGCCGAGGCGATCACGATCCGCGGCGATGCCGCGATGCCCGGAAGCGTCACGCAGTCGCGATGGGTCCTTTCACAGGCGAAGGTCGGCAAGGGCACCGTCGAGGCGGTCTATCGCCGCCCGTGGGAGCCCGACGTCCCGCCCGCCAAGCGGTTCTCGGTCTCGGTCGAGGTCGAGGCGGGGAAGGTTCCTTCTCGGAATCCGTGATCTTCCGCTCGCCCCGCGACACCTCGGGGGCATGATTCCGGCGGAGAAGTCTGCGGCGAACCTCGACACGACGCGTGGCGACCGAATGCTCGGCGTCGCGCGATCCCCTCGCGACACCGGGTCGCGGGAGCCCGACGGGTCCGCCGAAGTCTCGATTCGCTGCATGTCCGCCCCATCGCCAACGCGCCTCGTCGCCTTCCATGTCGCCGCACGATCCGACGATGCCTCGGTTCGCGCCGGGGTCGCCGCCTCGGAGGTCGTGCACGAGACCGATCCGTTGACCGCGCTCGCCGCGCTCGGTTGCCGCGAACTCGCCGCCCGCAATCGCGGCACCTGGGGTCTTGGTCCAGTGGAGCGCTTCGCGGTCGTGCTCGGCGACGATCGACCGGAACTCGATCAACTGAGGCGGGCGTGCCAGAGGCACCTGCCGGAGGTCGAGGTCTGGCGGGTCGCCGAGGGGCGGTTCGTGCGGGTCGAGGATTCGGTGGCCGCCCGTCCGGCCGCCTCGCCGCCTCCGCGGCCGGATGAACCTGCGTCCGAGGCACCGCCTCGGGTGGTGACCGCCGAGGAGATCCGCATGCTCCTTGGCGACCGCGACGACGATGACGACGACGATGCACCTTCCCCACCGGGAGCCCGCCGATGACTCGGCGCCCCCGAGGCTTGCGCGGACGAGTGCTCCTTGTCGGCGCCGCACCTTCGGCCTTCGATCCTGCCACCGCCGACTGGCCCGCGGCCGAGGCGGCCTCCGATCGGTTCGAAGCGCTCGCTCGAATCGTCGCCTCCACCGCTCGAGAGCCGGTCATCGCGGCGGTCTTCGATCCTCGCGAACTCGCCGCCGATCCGGCTCTGGTCCGGGAGTGCTTCGAGCGGGTCGACCCTTCGGTGGAACTCTTCGTGCGAACCGACGGCGGTCCGGCGTCGCCTGCCCCCGCCGGGTTCACGGAGATTCCCTCTTCCGACGGCGGTTTGCGGAACTCCGTGCTGAAGGCGCTCGGGTTGCCGGTCGAAGAACCGAACCCGGACGCTCCCGCTCGGGAGAGACCGGAAACCGGAACGCCCAACGTGCCCGCCGCCACCGAGACCGCTTCGACGCCCCCCGCCATCCGCGAGACCGCGGATGCGCCGCGTCGCCGCTTCGAGCGCGTGGAGTCGGCGCCCTCGCCTCGCCCCGAGGCCGCCGAGCCGCCGGCGATCGAGACCTTCCCGGCGATTCCGGTCGAGCCGCTCGGGGATCTCGATCTCGTGCGAAGCGTGCTCGCCGGCGGAGGCCGCCTTGCCGACACGGCGATGTCGCTGCTGCGGCAGCGACTTGGGTCGGCGGATCTGAAGTTCCTTCGCGCCGACACCGCGATCGGCGGACGCGACGTCGCCGCCGTCGAGGTCCGCGCCGGCGGACCCGAGTCGACGCGGCTCGGATGGCTTGCAAGCGGCATCGTGCCGGCCTCGGCGCTCGCGCCGTGGGCGGAGTGGCTCGCCACCTGGCTTGAACTCGATCGGCGTCACGAGGATCTCGGCCATCAGGCGACGACCGACGAACTGACCGGCGTCGGAAACCGTCGCTCCTTCGAGTCGGTGCTCGCCAAGACCCTCGCCGCCGCGAGGCCGCAGCGCCGGCCGGTGACGCTGATGGTCTTCGACATCGACAACTTCAAGACCTACAACGACCGCTTCGGCCACGAGGCCGGCGACGAGGTGCTGCGCGAGACCGTCCAGCTTCTCCGATCGACGATCCGCCGCGGCGACCACGTCTTCCGCATCGGCGGCGACGAGTTCGTGGTGATCTTCTCCGACCCCGATGGTCCGAGGAATCCCGGCACGACGCCGCCCGACTCGGTCGACCAGATCGTGCGACGATTCCAGTCGCAGGTCTTCCGCATGCGGCTTCCGCAACTCGGGCTCGACGCCCCCGGCACCGTCACGGTCTCCGCGGGACTGGCGACCTATCCCTGGGACGGGCTCGACGCGAAGTCGTTGCTCGCCCACGCCGATCAGCTCGCCCTGCAGTCCAAGCGGAGCGGCAAGAACCTGATCACGTTCGGTCCGGGCGCCCGCGAGCATCTCGAGGGCAAGTGATCCGACCCATGGCTCGACGCACGATCGTCATCTCGGATCTGCACCTTGGCCGCGGAAGCCTCGAGCTGCCGCGACTGCTCGCGCCGATCCTCGCCGGCGCCGACGAGATCGTCGTCAACGGCGACGTGGCGGAACTGCATCTGCCGCCCCACCGCGAGGCCGCCGCCCGCGGTCTCGACACGCTGCGACGGCGCACCGATCAGGCCGGTGCCGAACTCGTCCTGATCGCGGGCAACCACGATCCGCTCGTGTCGCCGCGACGTTCGCTGACGCTCGGGAACGGCGCGGTCTTCGTCACGCACGGCGACGCGGTGCACCCGAGCGTTGCGCCCTGGAGCCCGGCCGCCTCGTCGCTGCAGGAGGCGTTCATCCGCCACCTCGAGGCGATTCCGCCGCAGCTTCGGGGCCGCCTTGAGAGCGTGCTCGCCGCGAGCCGCGAGGCCGCGAGCGAGGAGTGGGCCGAGCGTCATGCCCTTCGAGGCAGCGGCAAGCCGTGGCGTCTGCTCGGCCGACCGCTTGCGCTGCTTCGGATCGCGCTCTTCTGGCGGGAGTATCCGGCGCTCGTCGCCGACTTCGGGCTCAAGCACGCGCCCGAGTCGCCGTTTCTCGTCGTCGGCCACTCCCACATGCCCGGCGCCTGGCGGATCGGAAGCCGAATCGTCGTCAACACCGGCGCCTTCGCGTTCCCGCGCCGCCCGCACGCGGTCGTCGTCGAAGGGCGATCGATCTCGCTGCAACCGCTCGTGATGCGAAAGGGCTTCTACGAACTCGGCGAAGCCCGCGAGGCGTGGCGATGGGAGCTTCAGGCGTCGCAGCGCGGCGAAGCGATCGAGGCCGCGAGCGTGCGTGAAGGCAGCGATCGGCCGAGCGCCGCCGCGATGCCGCGGGCCGCCGCGATCGCGCCTTCGAAGTCGATGCCGGTCGCGACGCCGCTGCGGCTGCAGAGATAGAGCAGGTCCTCGGTCGCGAGATTGCCGGTCGCTCCCGGGGCGAACGGGCATCCCCCGAGTCCGCCGCAGGAACTGTCGAAGATCGAGACGCCGCGCCTCATCGCCGCCCATGCGTTGGCGACCGCGGTGCCGCGGGTGTCGTGGAAGTGCATCGCGATCGCCTCGAGCGGCACGCCGTGTTCCGCGAGCGCCTCGAGCACCCGTTCGACGTCGAGCGGCACCGCCACGCCGATCGTGTCGGAGATGTCGATCTCGGCCGCGCCGCGATCGAGCAGCTCCCGAGACCATCGCGACACGACCTCCGGGGCGATGGGGCCCTCGTCGGGGCACGCGAAGGCGCAGCTCAAGTAGGCCCGCACCGACAGAGCCTTCGACGACGCGATCTCGAAGACCGGCGCGAACCGCTCGAGGGTCTCCCCGATCGAGGCGTTCACGTTGCGCCTCGCGAAGGACTCGCTCGCCGAGGTGAAGACCGCGAGCTTGTCGGCGCCGGCTTCGATCGCCGCCTCCGCCCCGCGAAGGTTCGGAACGAGCGCCGAATAGACGGTGCCGGCCCGACGCGCCATGCGGCGGAAGACCTCCGCGGTGTCGGCCATGCGGGGGACGAGCTTCGGGTTCACGAAGCTGCCGACCTCGATCTCCGGCACGCCGGCGTTCGCCAGCGCCTCGACCAATGCGACCTTCGCCTCGGTCGAGACCGTTTCGGGCTCGTTCTGAAGTCCGTCGCGCGGCCCCATCTCGCAGACGCGGATCGCGGCGGGCAGACTCATCCCTCCTCCCGCTCGGACTCCTCGACGCGCCGATGCTCGCGGCGGATCACGATCGCGAAGACGACCGTGCCGACGAGCAGCGCGAGCGTGAGCACCGCGCCGCCGGCGAAGAGCACCCACTCGCCGCCGGACGCGGCGCCGATCCCCATCGGTTCACCATTCACGTGACGTCTCCCTTCGCAGTCCGCGTGAAGCCCGGGTCCACGAACCGAAGCGGCACGACCTCGGCACGCGTCTGCTCGCCCTCCGCGTTGACGAGCAGCTCCGTTCGTTCCTCGGCGTGGCTCGTGCGGACCATCGCGAACGCGATCGGTGCCGCCCCCAGAAGCGGGCTCGGCGTGCTGCTCGTGACGACGCCGACGCACGGGCCCATCGAGCCGTCCTCGATCGCGAAGACCTGACCGCCCGCGACCGGGAGCAGATCGCCGCGCAACCGCAGCCCGACGAGCCGCTGCTTCGGCTTGCCGAGCGACTCCATGCGTGCGACCACCTCCTGCCCGAGGTAGCAGCCCTTCTTGAAGCTCACGCGTCGATGCAGCACCCCGCTCTCGTGCGGAAGCGCGTCGGAGCCGAAGTCGATGTTGAAGAGCGGCGTGCCGGCCTCGATTCGGGCGACGTTGAAGGCGAGCCATCCGACCGGACGCACCCGCTGCCGGCCCTGGCCGAGTTCGGTCCGCAACAGCGCGTCCCAGACCGCGCCGACCTCGCCTCGTGGCGCGACGATCACGAAGCCGGTCGGCCCGATCCAATCGATCCCGATCGCGAGGCACTCGACGCCGCCGACCCTGCGAAGGGCCGCGTGGCCGACCTCGGGCGACGCTTCGCCCGCGACCGCCGCAAGCACTTCGCTCGCCTTGGGTCCGAGCAGCCAGAGATGGTGGTGCGCCTCCGACGCATCGACGATCTCGACCTCCTCCGAGACGACGAACTTCGCGAGCGAGTCGACGGTCGCCGCTGCCCCGTGGATGTCGACCGCGGCGACCACGCGATCGCCGAGCTCCGCGAGCAGCAGATCCGCGTCGATGCGTCCCTTGCGGTTCAGCCAGAACGCCTCGGCGGAGCGACCGGCCGGGAACGACTTCAGGTCGGCGGTGACCATGCGGTTGAGGAAGTCGCGGCGATCGTCGCCGCGAACGATCAGCGTTCCCTGGTGGTTGGCGTCGAACACGCCCGCCCCGCCGCGGAGCGCTGCGTACTCGAGTTCGACCGGTCCGGCGCTTGCGAGGATCTCGCACTCGATCGCCGCGGCCTCGGAGGGTCCGTAGGGCAGGTAGTCGGCGACCGAAGCCGTCGCGAGTGCCGCGGCGGCGTCCCCGCGGGCCTCGGCGACGGTGTCTCGGCGACGCGTCGACTCGGCCTCGACGAAGCCGGCGATCCGCTCGCGGAGCGGGCTCGTCCGGGCCGTCGGCAGCGTCGAGTCCGGCTTCGAGTGCGGAGAGGTCGAAGTCATGGGCCGGGATGGTACGCGGCGCCCGGTGAGATCTCGACGCGTGGCGACGCCGTTAGCATTCGCCCCGCTCACCGCGAATCCAAAACCTCGAACCTCACGGAGGACCCGCCGCCATGAACATCGATCTGCTCCGACGACTCTGCGAAGTTCCGGGAATCCCCGGGCGGGAAGACCGAGTCCGCAAGCTCATCGAGAAGGAGATCAAGGGTCTCTTCGACGAGGTCTCGGTCGATCCGATGGGTTCGCTCATCGCGACCCGCAAGCCGACCGCCGCCAGGAAGGGCCGCGGCGCGACCAAGGTGCTGCTCGCGGCCCACATGGACGAGATCGGCTTCTTCGTGCGAGACATCGACGCGAAGGGCTGCCTCTGGCTCAATCCCGCGGGCGGCTTCGACACTCGAAACCTCTTCTCGCGTCGCGTGAAGGTATGCACCGCCAAGGGCGACCTGCCCGGCGTCATGAACCCCGGCGGGAAGCCGATCCACATCTCCTCCGACGCCGAGCGCAGCAAGGTGCCCGGTGTCGAGGAGTTCTTCATCGACCTGGGCATGGACGCGAAGGAGGTCTCCAAGCGGGTTTCGATCGGCGACTTCGTGGTGATGGACGAACCCTTCATCGAGATGCCGCAGAAGGTGGTCTCCAAGGCGCTCGACAACCGCTTCGCGTGCTGGTGCGCCATCGAGGCGGTCCGCAAGATCGATCAGGCGAAGACCCGCGGACGCCACGTCGCGGAGATCACCGTCGCCTTCACGGTGCAGGAGGAGGTCGGCCTGCGTGGCGCGCAGACCGCGGCGAACGCCGTGGGTGCCGACATCGGCGTGGGTCTCGACGTCACCCTCGCCTGCGACACGCCGGGCGTGCCCGATCATCAGCGGGTCAGCCGGCAGGGCGACGGCGCGTCGATCCTTATCCAGGACTCCTCGATGATCTCCGACGCCGGGCTCGTCGAGGACCTCTGCGCGGTGGCCCGACGCCATCGAATCGCCCATCAGCGGTCGATTCTTCCTCGCGGCGGGCAGGACGGCGCCGCGATCCAGCGATCGGGGCGGGGCGCCCGCGCGGTCGGCGTCTGCTGCGGAACCCGCTACATCCACACCGTGACCGAGATGATCGACAAGGGCGATCTCGCGGCCTGCGTCGACCTGCTCGCCGCGTGGCTGCCGACGATCGACTGACCTTCGATCACCACGCTCGATCAAGGAGGATTCTGGCGACCGCCGCGGCTCCGTCCCGCGGCGGCGTCTTGCGCAGGGCGTTCGCCATCGCGAGTCGCCGCGGCGCGTCGCGCAAGAGCCGATCGGCGGCGGCCGCGACCGTCGCGAGGTTCGCCTCGGGCTCGACCCGATCCTCGACGACGACCGCACCGCCGAGCTCGACCAGCGGCGCCGCGTTCAGCCACTGATGCCGATCGCGATGGAAGGGGTACGGAACCAGCACCGCCGGCACGGCGTTGGCGTGGATCTCGGCGACGGAGTTCGCTCCCGCACGGCTGATCACAAGGCTCGCCGCGCCCCAGGCCACACCCATCGGATGCAGGAAAGGCTCGACCTTCGCGGGCACGCCGGCCGCGGCGTAGGCCTCGCGAAGCGGCTGCGTGTCGCCGCCGCCGGTCAGGTGCAGCACTTGCCATCCCTCGAAGGCGGCAGCGTCTCGCTCGAGCCAGACCGGCGGCAGCCGGTTGAGGCTGGTCGCGCCCTGGCTCGCCCCAGTCACCACGAGCGTCGGCCGATGAGGGTCGAGTCCGAGCCTTCGCCGACATGCCGCAGGATCGCCGGGCGGCCTCGCCGCGCGGCGAAGCAAAGGCCCCACGACGTCCCCGAACCCTCTTCGGTTCACGACCGGAACGCTCGAGACGGTGCGACGGCAGAGCGGACGCAGGAGCCGGTTCGCCCGACCCGGATGGACATCGAGGTTGCAGAGGATCGCGGGCACGCGGAGCCATCGCGCCGCGATCGCTCCCGCCACGCTCGCAAAGCCGCCGACGGCGACCACGACCTCCGGCTCGAATCGTCGCAGCGACGCGATCGCCGCATGGATCGCGGCCGACTGTCCCCGAAGGAACGGCCCCAAGCCTCGGAGCGATCGCGGCAGCGGCGCCGACGGCAACGGCTCGAACGCGACGCCGTGCTCGGAGAGCATCGCGGCATCGACCGCTCGATCGGAACAGAGCTGCAGGGTCTCGACCGACGGATCGGCTTCGATCAGACGTTCCCGAATGGCCAAGGCGGGCGCGAGGTGCCCCCCGCTGCCACCTCCAGCAAAGACGACCCGTCGCGATCGGCATCCTTCCGCAGGACTCATGCCGGCACCGACGCCGCCGTCGGCGCGGCCGGATCGACGTCGCACGACGACGTGACGCGGGGCGTCTCGGTCGACTCGGCGCGGCGGATCGCGTCGCGCTCGATCGCAAGCAGCAGCCCGACCGAGAACGCGGTGAGGACCCACCCCGTGCCGCCGCTTGAGACGAACGGCAACGCGATGCCCTTGGTCGGGGCGAGTCCAGTGACCACCGTCACGTTGATCAGCGCCTGGAGCCCGATGGTGAGCAGGATCGAGAGTCCAAGCAGACGCTGGAAGCGGGTCGGGACCGCCGCCTGCTCGCCTCGCGGGGCGATGATCGCCAGCCCGCAGCAGAGCAGCCCCACGATGAGGCCGACGACCACCGCGGCGCCCGCGAGCCCGAGCTCCTCGCAGATGATCGCGAAGATGAAGTCGGTGGTGCCTTCGGGGAGGTATCCGAACTTCTGCACGCCCTGCCCGAGGCCGCGTCCGGCGAGTCCGCCGCCCGAGATCGCCGTCAGCGACTGGATGACGTGGTAGCCGATCCCCTGCGGGTCTGCGAACGGATCCTGCCACGCCAGAAGTCGCTTCACCCGGTAGGGACTCTGCATGATCGCGGCTGCCACGGCCGCCGCGCCGACGGGCACCAGCAGCAGCACATGCCTCCACCGGACTCCGGCCGCGAGGAGCACCAGTCCCGAGACGCCGACGATGAGGACCGCGGTTCCGAGGTCCTCGACGCCGACGATCGCCCCCACCGCGAAGACCGCCGCGATCGCGGGAAGGAACCCACGACGCAGGGTCGTGAGGTCGGTGCCGGGTCGGACGCACCACCACGCGAGAAAGAGCGGCATCGCCCACTTGGCAAGTTCACTCGGCTGGAGCGTGAGTGGACCGATCTCGATCCAGCGGTGGGCGCCGTTCACTTCGCGACCGACGCCCGGGAGATAGACCGCCGACAGCAGGATCGCCGTGACGACGCCAGCCACGCCCACCGGCCAGAACTTCGGTCGACCTTCGCCATCCTCGAGCAGGCGGATCGGGACGAGGGCGCCGAGCGCCAACGCGGCCAGTGCGAAGATCGCATACAGCGTCGGGCGTCCCCACAGAAGGCTCGCGGAGGTGATGGGGTCGGCCGCCGGCTCGCCCACGAGCGCCGCGGCCGAATCGCCGACCGATCGAGCCAGCCACACCGAATTGACCATCACGACGCCGACGAGAAGCAGCGCCAACACCGCGAGAGTCACCCCATGCCCAGGCCGCAAGTGCATCGGTGGCATATCGGCTTCCGACGCGTTCGAGGATTCGCGGTCGCTGACGACTGCGTCGAGTCGTTCGTTCGCTTGCTGGCGGGCTCACGCCGTAGACTCCGCCCGCGATGGACCTCAGCGACACGGAGATCTTCGCGCTGGTCGGCGTGGCGTTGCTCTTGGCGCTGATCGTCGCCATCTACATGGTGGTCAGCCGCCGCAAGGGCTGGATGTAGCGAGCGAAGCCCACGGATGCTGGTGTATCTCGAGACCTTCGGCTGCCAGATGAACGAGCTCGACAGCGAGCTCGTCCGCGGTCAGCTTTCGGCACTGGGCTACCGCTTCACCGAGGACGCCGACGCAGCCGAGATCGTGCTCTACAACACCTGTTCGGTTCGGGACCAGGCCGAGCAGAAGGTCCGCAGCCGGGTCGGAGTGGTCGGAGCCCAGAAGCGTGAAGGCCGACACGTGGTGCTGGGACTCCTCGGCTGCATGGCGGAGCGCGAGGGGCTTGACCTGCTCCGCCGCAACCCGCAGATCGACCTGCTCTGCGGTCCGGGGCAGCTCGATCGCCTGCCCCTGCTGCTCGACAACCTGCGTCGAACGAACTCCGCGTCCGCCGCGGTCGATCGGGCGGCCCTCTCGGGGAACACGAGCCGCCGCACCGCAACGCTCGCCGCCGCCGAAGACGGCCTCGAGGGGCTCGATCTCTCCCGGTCGTTCGACCCCGCCGGGAGCCGCCATCCGTGGTCGGCCTACGTCCGGATCACCCGTGGCTGCAACAAGTTCTGCACCTACTGCGTGGTCCCGGCGACGCGGGGCGCCGAGGTCCACCGCCCGCCTGACTCGATCGTGGAGGAGTGCCGGCAACTCGTCGATCGCGGCGTCCTCGAGATCACCCTGCTCGGACAGACCGTCAACCACTATCGCTACACCCACGGTCTGGCCTTGACCGTCGGAGGGGCAGAGGCGCCGCAAGTCGGTCCGGGTCTTTCCGCATTCCGATCGCCCCCGCCGCTGGGACAGCGGGTCACGACCTTCGCAATGCTGCTTCGCAGGATCCATGACGAGGTGCCCGGTCTGCGTCGGCTTCGGTTCGTCACGAGCTATCCGAGGGACCTTGGCGACGACGTGATGGAGACGCTCGCGGCCTGCCCACGGATCTGCCGGTACCTCCACATGCCTGCCCAGTCGGGATCCGATCGGATCCTCAAGGCGATGAATCGGGGATACACCGTGGCGGAGTACCTCGAGACCGTGGATCGGGCGATCTCCTGGTTGCCTGATGTCACGATCGCCGGGGACATCATCGTGGGGTTCCCGACCGAGACCGACGAGGACTTCGAGGCGACCGAGCAACTGCTCCGGCGGGTCCCGTTCAAGAACAACTTCATCTTCAAGTACTCGCCGCGACCGGGGACCACGGCATTCGACCGACTTCCCGACGACGTCCCGGACGAGGTCAAGCGGCGACGCAACAACCGTCTGCTCGAACTTCAGAGCGACGTGAGCCGTCGTGCCCACGAGGCATGGGTGGGACGGCACGTCGAGGTGCTGTTCGATCGCGTGGCCCCGGCCCAGATGCCGCGGGCCCGGAGCGCCGGAAGCGTCGAACTCCGAAGCCTCGGAGAGCCCCTCGCGAACCCATCCGAGTCGGTCGACTTGGGCTGGCAGGCCTGCGGTCGCACGCCGGGCGATCTGATCGTGACGGTTCCTGTCGAGTCGGAGCGTTCCGGGGCAGATCTTGTCGGCGGGATCCGCGAGGTCCGGATCGAGGCAAGCGAGCCCCTGCTCCTTCGCGGCCGCTTGCATTAGAAGCGACGGCCGCTTTGGTCTCCGCCTTGCTCCCGGAGGGCGGCGTGTTCAGACACCGTGAGCCCTTGCGTCACGGCGTTGGCGGTTCCCCCCATCTCGGGCGCGGGTTTGACCGCATCCGCCACGACCACAACCCTCTTTAGAGGAAGCGTTTGCGGCTGTTCCGGCGAGGCTGCTGGCAAGAGGCGGATCCGTCGGGCCGCTCGGGTGACATCCGGTGCCACCAGGTCCGGTAGGGAAATGTCCGAGAAACTGCTTGACCCGGTAATTCCCCGCAGTACCTTCCGAGGTGAGGGATCCGGAGCACCGTGCGTCCGGAACATGGGAACGGGAGTCCTGCGTCTAATGCATGGACTCCGCGAAAAGGGAGATTTTAAAATGTTGAGGAAGGGAGCTTTGGCTGCGGGCCTCATGGGTACCTGCTGCCTCGCCGGCACCGCGTCGGCGGACTTTGTTGGTTGGTTCTTCGACAGCTACGCGACCAACGTCTCCGGCGCCGACTACGCCGTCATCGACGTCTACGCGCAGTTCGACGGCACCACCGACACCGTTCTGAACGTGTTCAACTCGATGATCTCGAACTCGGGTGGTTCTGCGTTCCATCACAACGACTTCAACACGCTGTCTGGCCAGCCCGGCACCTGGGCGATCCAGCAGACCGCGAACCTGCCGTCCCTCGGCCTGACCCCCGACAACGACTCGTTCGTTCTCGTCGGCGGCACCTACGGCTCGGCCAACAACACCGCGCTCGACCCGAGCTTCTCGCCGTCGACCGCTCCGGTTCCTCCGGCCAACGCGGGTTGGTTCACCAGCAACCCGACCGCCCTTCAGGGTCGCGTTGACTCCTCGACCCTCCGGACGTTTGTCGCCCGCTTCGTGAAGGTCGGCATCAGCTCCTCCGAGAGCCTCATGTGGGCCGCGAACATCGGCTACAACCAGGGCCTCGGTACCCCGGCTCAGTTCGGCTACAACAATGGTCAGGGTTCGGGCCCGAGCTTCTCGGTCGCCTACGTCCCCGCCCCCGGCGCGATCGCCCTCCTGGGCCTCGCCGGTCTCGCGGGTCGCCGCCGTCGCGGCTGATCCGGACCGTTCCTTCGAGGACGCACGGAAGTTCTCTCAAGCCACCGTCGCTTCGGCGACGGTGGTTTTTCTTTCGCCATCGCTCGAGAACGCTTCTGACCGCCGAGGCGGGGCTGTTCGGGATCCGCAAATCGCACGAGATCTCGCCCGATAAAGGCGACGCTCCGGGGACTGCAGTGGGGAAGCGCCGGATCTCCCGACCGTGGGACGCGAGAACCCGGCATGCGGCGTTTGCCTCCCGCCGTCCCGACTCCACACTCGAAGGACTTGAGGGCGTCAGCCAGGGCGGCTGAACGCAGGTTTCTCAAGGTGAATCGCACATAGGAGAGGGAAAAATGAGCAAGTCCATGTTTGCCCTGGGAGCGATCGCCGCCCTTGGCATGGGTGCGGCCGCCTCGGCCGAGTTCGTCGGCGTCTTCGCCGAGTCGTACGCCGTCAGCGTCTCCGGCGCCGACTACGCGGTCATCGACATCTACATCCAGTTCGACAACTCGGCGGACACGGTGCTGAATCTCTTCAACACCGAGATCTTCAACATGAACGGGTCCGCGTTCCACCACAACGACTTCAACACGCTGTCCGGTCAGCCCGGCACCTGGAGCGTTCAGCAGACCGCGAACCTCCCGGCCCTCGGTCTCGTCCCGACCAACGACTCGTTCGTCCTGATCGGCGGTCCCATCGGCTCGGCGAACAACACCGCCCTCGACCCGAGCTTCTCGCCGTCGACGGCCCCCGTGCCGCCGCTCAATGCCGGCTGGTTCACCAGCAATCCCCCGGCCCTGCAGGGTCGCGTCGATCCCACCACGCTGCGGACGTTCGTCGGCCGCTTCGTGAAGGCCGGCATCGACACCGCCGAAGCGCTCAGCTTCGCCTTCAACCTCGGCTACAACCAGGGTCTCGGCACCCCCGCCGTGTTCGGCTACAACAACGGTGCGGGTCGCGGACCGGCGTTCGAAATCGCCTACGTCCCGGCTCCGGGCGCTCTCGCCCTGCTCGGTCTGGCTGGTCTCGCCGGCCGCCGTCGCCGCGGCTGATTCAAAGCCCTCAAACGGCAGGTTCCCTGAGAAACCAAGTCGTCGCTGCCCACGCAGCGACGACTTTTCTTTGGTCACCACGGCACCCGAGCGGACTCCGCCCGCTCGCCTGAAATTCCTTGAAACTTGAAACTGAGGCGATCTCGGGACCGGATCCGGCTTATCTTCAATTCAACGCTCCGTCCAGATGGACCGGACTCCCGCGTAGATCTCGCAACCCCAATTGTTCAGGAGACTTGCAGCATGAAGGCACGTGCGACCCTTGGCGGCCTCCTCGTCGCCGGCGCCGCGGTACTCGTCGGCCAGTACTCGGCCGACGCCGTCCCCGGCGGGAAGAACGATGGCGGCGTGGCTGGCAGCATCGGTGCCGACGTGATCGTCGGCGCCCTGCCCGACATCGCCAAGTTCGGCACGGTGAATGGCGTGACCGCCTACGCGATCGCCACGACCAGTTGCAACATCGGCGACGAGATCCTGCTCTGGTACTCGAACAACAATCAGCACCCGGTCATCGCTCAGAACCTGTACCGGCTCAAGGACGGTCGCTTCGAGCAGATCGGCATGAGTTGGCTGAAGCACGGCTTCTGCGCCTTGCAGCAGACGCTGTGCGGCCCGTGCACCCCCGCCGGCGGTGGCTGCCCCCCGCTTCTCGGCGTGGGTTGCTCCGATCCCTACAGCTCGGGCCTGAACGGCCAGCAGTCCAACCTCGGACCCCGCTCGCAGGTGAACGCCGCGACGGGCTACTTCCCGTATCCGTGGACCGCACCTCCGGCGCCGCAGACGCTCGGCCGCCGCATCCAGGTCGCGAACACCGATCTCAATCCGTCGCTCAATCCTGGCGCGCAGTACTACGCCGAGGGCATGTACGTCTCCGCGCAAGACTCCGAGGCGGGCAACTCCGGCAACAACGCGTCGTACCGACGCTTCACCGTGGGCTCGCTCTCCGGTGGCGGCTACAACCTGTCGACCACGGGTCCCACCATCCAGCAGAAGCCCGCCATCTACGCGTGGCAGGCTGCGGAGCAGAGCGTCGAGCTTCGAACGCTCGACATCGAGGGCGACGGCCGCTTCATCGTCGGGTTCAACGTGACCGAGAACGGTGACGGGACCTATCGCTACGAGTACGCGATCTACAACCACACCTCGGATCTCTGCGGTTCCTCGCTCTCGATCCCCAAGGCTCCCGGTGCGACGATCACGAACGTCGGCTTCAGGGACATCCATCACCACTCCGGCGAGCCCTACGACAACACCGATTGGACCGCCTCGGTCTCCAAGAACGCCGTCGTCTGGTCGGTCGGCACGACCTATGCCCAGGACCCCAACGCCAACGCGCTCCGCTGGTCGACCCTCTACAACTTCTGGTTCGACAGCGACACGCCGCCCGCCCCGGGCGAGGTGACCCTTGGTCTCTTCAAGAACGACGGATCGGCCACGTTTGAAGGCGCCGTCCCGGCTGGGACGCCCCCGATCCCGGGCGATCTTGACGGAAACGGCGTGGTGAATGGCGCTGATCTCGCGGCGGTCCTCGCCTACTGGGGCACGCCACAGGGCGACATCAACGGCGACGGCACGACCGACGGCACGGACCTCGCCATCCTGCTTGCCAACTGGGGCTGATCGCCAAGCACCAAGAACTTGACTGTTCGCTCGACCTCGGCCGGGTCCCTCACGGGGCCCGGCCTTTTTCGTGGGTCCGGGAAGTCCCCGTCTCCCCGTTCATCCCCCGCGTCCCAAAATCGGTTCTTGGCGAGGCGAGATCTCGGTCTACCTTGAGGTCTCCACCTGAGTGGCGGCGCTTGCACCACGCTCCGCCGATCAACCTCGCCCACCTCGACGCTCCGCCAACTTGTCGGTGAAGCCAGGCAACCTCACCCAGTTCGGAAGACGCCCCAACCCCACGATCGTTCGAAACACGCTCAGGGGTGTGGGCGTACTTGGCAGATCGCCGCCGCTTCGATCGGCTCACTCGACTTTCGCCAGATCAGAGAACCGCATGTCGAACACCAACCCTCGTCTTTGGACCCTCGGACTGCTCTCGACCGCCCTGCTCATTGGGGGCGGGCTTGAGTTTGCAGCGGCGTCGAATCAGCGGACGCTGGGGCGCAGCACCACGAAGCCGCTTCGGCAGGCGACTCCCGAGATTCGGCTCGACCTCGAGGCGTATTCGATCGAACCGATCACGCTGCCCGAGGGAAATCCCGTCGAAGCCAGCGTGATCGTCCCGACCGGCGAAGGACCGCTGACGCTCGAGCTCACCCGACGCAGCCTCCGGACCGCCGACTTCCAGGTCTACGAAGAGCGCGGCGACGGCGAGTTGCATCCGATCGACGCTCCGCCCGTCAAGACGTACCAAGGCAGTGTGGCTGGCGATCCGGAGAGCACCGTCTTCGCCACCATCGACCAAGGTCGCTTCTGGGCGGTCGTCCAGCGTGCGGACCGAGCCGACCTTGTGGTCGAGCCGGTGGATCCCCTCGCCGTTCTGAACGGCGGTCGTCCGATCGACCACCTCGTCTTCGAGTCCAGCGCCGTTCGCCCGGACGGCCGAGGCTGCGGCAACGACTTCTTCGACCTGGACGTCCACGGAACCGGCGGCCTCGAAGGCATGGGCGGCGACGAAGGAGGGCTCGCGGGCACCGATCCGCTCTACCTCGTCGAGATCGGCATCGACAGCGACTTCGAGTTCTTCCAGAAGAACGGCTCGAGCGTCCCGAACACCGTGAACGACATCGAGAACATCATGAACGGCGTCACCACGGTCTACCGTCGCGACGTCGGCATCCTCTACGAGATCTCGACCATCATCGTGCGGTCGTCCTCGAGCGATCCGTACTCGAGCAACAACATCGAGACGGCCCTGTGCGAGTTCGGCAGCGTCTGGAACAGCACGCCGGAGAACCAGATCCTTCGCGACGTCGCGCAGCTGTACTCCGGCAAGTCGATGGCCGGCAACGTCATCGGGCTCGCCTGGCTCGGCGTCGTCTGCAACCAGACCGGATCGGGCTGCGGCACGTTCGGCAACCTCGCTTACTCGGTCGTCGAGAGCCGCTATACGACGTCCTACAACCTGCGCGTGTCGCTTTCGGCCCACGAGTTGGGCCACAACTGGAACGCCTCGCACTGCTCGGGCAGCACCTGCCACATCATGTGCGCCTCGAACAACGGTTGCGGCGGCGTGACCGGCGGCAACCTCAAGTTCGGCACCACGTCGATCTCGACGATCACCAGCTACCGCAACCAGCTCACCTGCGACACGCTGCTGCCTCCGCCGCTCGAACTGCCGTTCCTCGATCAGTTCGTCTCGACGAGCGTCTCGAGCAGCAATTGGATCTACCGCAAGAACGCCTCGACCAGTTCGCTCTCGGTGAACCCGCCATCGTCTCCGCGAGCGCTCCTCCTCGACGCCGCCGGCAACGGCGAGTATCAGGACGACGAGGTCCGCAGCAACTTCATCCCGCTCGACGGCTACGTGCAGGACATCGTCGAGGTCTCCTACTGGACGCAGCATCGCGGGCCCGAGGCGGGCGAGAAGCTGGTCGTCGAGTACCTGACCTTCTCGAACGACTGGGTCGTCCTGAACGAGGTCGAGTCCGACGGCACGGTGCAGGACGTGTTCGTCGAGCACCGCCACGTGCTTCCTCAGAACTCCAAGCACGACGAGTTCCGGATCCGCTTCCGCACGCTGGTCGACGAGACCAACGACGACTGGTTCATCGACGACATCCAGGTCGCCGTGGTCCCGCCCGAGCCGGCTCCGGAGAACGACCTCTGCGTCGATGCGCTCGGCGTTTCCGACGGCGCGACGCCGTTCACCACGATCGGCGCCACCGACAACGGCCCGCTCATGCCCGCAGGCTGCGGCGAGGGCGGTCCGTGGGAGATGCTCTCCGACGTCTGGTTCACCTACCAGGCGAGCTGCTCCGGCCTGCTCGAGATCGAGACGTGCGGCTCGTCCTTCGACACCTACCTCGCCGTCTACTCGGGCCAGACCTGCCCCGACGACAACATGCAGCCGCTCGCGTGCAGCCAGAACTTCCCGCTGTGCGGCACCGGCTCGAAGGTGTTCCTCGAGGTCGGCGCCGGCGACGCGTTCATCATCCGCATCGGCAGCGCTCTGGCCGACGCCAGCGGCGACGGCACGCTGACCATCACCTGCACCGGCGACGAGCCGACCTGCCCGACCGACCTCGACGGCAACGGCTTCACCGACGGTGCCGACCTTGCGAGCCTCCTCGGCAGTTGGGGAACGTGCGGCGGATGCGCCGGCGACATCGACGGCAACGGCCAGGTCGATGGCGCCGACCTCGCGTCGCTGCTTGGCGGGTGGGGCGCCTGCCCCTGACCCCGACGGCCGAACACGCTGCGAAGAACACGCACGCCCTCGTCGCGAGACGGGGGCGTGTCTTCTTTCCACCTCCGGACGAGTCGGCCTTGCCGAGCCGCTTCGTTCTCCACGCCGGCGTGCTCGCCGAGTCGCTCATGCGACTCGAACTTCGCTTTCAGGCGCGGCGACGATGCCGCACGCGGCGCACGAGACGATCACGCTACCGCACCGTCGCGCGAGGAGGCGAAGTGACAGCTGTCACACCGTGCCGAGCAGATCCTCGGCGAAACCGGTCGTCGTGCGGCGCTCGGTGATCGGCCCGATCGGATCGCCGCGCAGGAACTGCCGGATGATCTTGCCCTCCTCGTCGAGCGAGGCGGCCTCCGCCTCGTTCATCTTCCGGATCGCGTCGAACTCGTCGCGTGAGCCGATCTTGAGCACGCGCCCCTTGTCGAGCATCACCATGCGATCCGCGATCGTGAACGCCGAATCCATCTCGTGCGTCACCACCACGCTCGTCACGCCGAGCTTGCGGGTGAGATCCACGATCAGCTGATCGATCTCGGCGCTGGTCACCGGATCGAGACCCGCCGACGGCTCGTCGTAGAAGAGGATCTGCGGGTCGAGCGACAGCGCCCTCGCCAGTCCGGCCCGCTTCTTCATGCCGCCGGAGATCTCGCTCGGAAGCTTCTCGGCGTGCTCGCGGAGTCCGACGAGCTCGAGCTTGATCTTCACCTGGATCTCGATGATGTTGGAATCGAGATCGGTGTGCTCCTGCAGGGGAAGCGCGACGTTCTCGGCGAGCGTCATCGACTGGAAGAGCGCCCCCGACTGGAACAGGATCCCGAACCGGCGGCGTAGGGCGTCGAGCCCGTCCTCGTCGAGCTTCGAGAGGTCCTGGCCGAAGAGCGAGATCCGCCCTGCGGTCGGCTGCAGCGATCCGATCAGCAGACGAAGCAGCGTGCTCTTGCCGCAGCCCGAGCCGCCCATGATGACGAGCGTCTCGCCGGGCTTCACCTCGAGGTTCACCCCCGACAGCACCGTCTGGGAACCGAAGGCCTTGACGAGATCCTTGGTCACGATGACCGGTACCGAACTCGGATCGCGGCTCTCGGAGTCGCTCATCGGGTTGATTCCTGCGAAGGGATGGTCCGCACGATGTTCATTCGATCGGCGATCACTCGCTCGACGGCTCGCCGGATCCGGTCGGCGCCTCGATCACCGGTGTGCCTTCCGGACCGGGGAAGACCACGTTGCCTCGCTCCGCGTCGACGAACTCGATCGAGAGGATCTTCAGTTCAAGCGCGACCTGCGAAGGCATGAAGGTCACGATCACCGGCACCTTGACGAAACCACCGTCGCTCGAGGTGAAGGTCGCAAGGAATGGAAGCGAGAACGCCTGTTCGCCCGCAGGCGGCGGCGGCTCGGCGGCCTCGTCGATCTGAAGCGAATCGAAGGAGCCGTACCGCGATTCGAGATCCTGGCGGAACGCGACGATCTGCGCGTCGCCTTCGGATCCCTCGGCAAGCCCCGACCATCGGGCCCGGAACTCGGCGACGTCGTTCGCCGAGAGCGCCGCGAGCGCCTCCTCCGGAAGCCGCATGGCCTGCTCGAAGAGCTTGTAGGTGCTCCAACCCACGAACGCCCAACCGCCCGACATCACCAGACCCAGCAGGATCCCGCCGATCGCCAGGCCCGCGCCGCGAACCCACGGCTTGCCCGCCGCGGCGATGAAGTGGGCGATCCCCAGCACCGGCGCGAGCAGAGACGTGACCGGGCAGCAGAAGATCAGACCGCAGACCAGCGAGGCGATCGCCAACTTGCCGGTCCGGGGCGGTTCCTCGAAGGACTCACCCTCCGGGGTCGAGGCGTACGGGTTGATCGCTTCCATCGGCATCTCCACGAGGTCGCGTCCGGGCGAACGATTCCCAAGCGTCGTCGCCGCGACGCCGGCATCCTACGTCGAGCCGCCGGTCGGATCTTGTGGTGAGGACTCTGCCGGCGTGCCCGGATCGCCCGGCACGCGCAGGTCGCCGAGTCGATCGTCGGAGATCACCACTTCGGCGGGACGAGGACGCGGGAACGGATCCGAGATCGTCGTGCCGGGCACGAGCTCCATCCGAAAGCTCCCGGTCAGACGACGCGACTCGAACTCCCACACCACCGCGGCGATCAGATCCGCATCGCCCAAGCCGCCGCCGTAGGTCCACTTGACGACCGAGACCCCCTTGAAGGGTCCGTACCGCTCGAGCGTCTCGGCCCCGACGGCTCGAAGCATCGACGTCCGCTCGCGCCCGCCCCACGCCTCGACGATCGCCTCGGACTCGCCGGCTTGGGCGGCTCTCAGAAGTCCATCGATCGTCGCCTCGCTCCGCGACTCGACCTCGCTGCGGTACTTCGCGGAGAACCAGTCGATCGCGATCCCCTGCAGGAGCAGCCCGGCGCCGCCGAGGAGCATCGCGGCGATCGCGATCTTCGCGCCGCGTACCTTCGCCCCGAGCCGGATCCGCCGATGCGCGAGATAGCCGAGCACGACCGCCGCCATCGGCATCAGCGGGCAGCACGGGATGGCGACGCCGCCGATGCCGACGACGAGACCCGCGAGCGCCAACTGGCTCAGCGGGCGCTCGGCTGCATCGCCGCCGCGAACTCCGCGCGGCCCCTTCTCGAGTTCGCCTGGCTCCGACCCGTCCATGCCGCGGAATCTACGAGACTTCGCGGCCCCGCGTGCGCGCCGGTCGCTTGCGATTTCGCCGGCACGCGTCGGCGTCGCCGTCCACGCCGACGCTCGCACGCGCACCCCGCCGCCGCATCTACACTCGTCGCATGCCGCAGGAACAAGCCGACCACGCCTCGCCGATCGAGGCCGACATGCGGGTGACGGTGATGGGAATCGGCCGCTTCGGGGGCGGCGCGGGCGTCGTGCGGCATCTCCTCGAACGCGGCTGCCGCGTGCTCGCGACGGATCTGCTCGACGAAGCGGCGCTCGAAGAGGTCGTGCGAGAACTTCGAACGCATCCAAACGCCGATCGGCTCGAGTTTCGGCTTGGACGCCACGAACCCCGCGACTTCGTCGAGGCGGATCTCGTGGTCGCGAACCCCGCCGTGCCGCGACCAGGCGAGAGCCGATTCCTCAACGCCGCGCGCGAACGAGGCGTCCCGATCACGACGGAGATTCGACTCGCGGTCGATGCGTTGCCGAGGCGCCGCTTCGTGGGCGTCACCGGAAGCAGCGGCAAGAGCTCGACCGCCTCGATGATCCACCACGCCCTCGGGCATCTCGGCGTCCCGACCGCGCTTGGCGGCAACATCGGAGGATCGCTCCTCGACGAGGCGCCGAAGGTGGACGAGCGTGCGTGGGTGGTGCTCGAACTCTCGAGCTTCATGCTGCACTGGCTCGGCGAGGATCGCCGGCCGTGGTCACCGAACCTCTCGGTGCTGACGAACCTCAGCCCCAACCACCTCGACTGGCACGGCGATCTCGCGAGCTACATCCGCGCGAAGTCCTCGATCATCGCGCATCGCAAGGAAGCGAGGCTCTTGACCGCCTTCCATCGCGAGCTTCCCTCCACCTCGGAGACGATGGCCGATGCCGCTGGAGACTGGTGGTCGACGCCGGCGCGGGATACCGAACACCACTGGCACTCGGTCGATCCCGAGGCGATCGATCTGAAGGTGCTGGGATCGCATCAGCGCCGCAACGCCCGCCTCGCCCTCGCGGCGGTCAAGGCGATCCTCGAGATCGAGGCGATCGAGCACGAGGATCGTCGACTTCACGGCTCGCTTGGCGAGTACGGCGGCCTGCCGCATCGACTGCAGATCCTGCCGTCGCTTGCAGGCTTTCCCCGCGTGCGCTTCGTCGACGACTCGAAGTCGACCACCCCCGATGCGACGCTGCTCGCGATCGAGGCCTTCGAGGATCCCTCGAAGGTCCACCTGATCGCCGGCGGGGCCGACAAGGGCGCCGACCTCGCGCCGATTCGCGAACGCGCCGCCTCGCTGGCAGGCTTCTATGCCATCGGTGCGGTCTCGACCTCGCTGGCCGCAGGCGAGCGGAGCCGACTCAGCGGAACGCTGCGGCAGGCGATCGACGACGCGATGCCGAAGCTCCGTCAAGGCGACACGCTGCTGCTGAGCCCCGGCTGCGCGAGCTGGGACCAGTTCACCGACTACCGCGAGCGCGGCAAGGCGTTCGCCGCGGAGGTCGAACGACGAGGCGAAGCGGCGCTGGATTCTTGAGCGAGGTCGACCGCCAACGACCGCCGATCTCTCCGCCAAGTCGCCGAACCTTAGGCCCCCGGCACTTCGAAGCCCGGTCGGTAGTCGCGCCGCACGATCGACTCGGTCGCCTCGGGGTTGTTGGTGAAGGAGAGCGTCGCCTTGTCCCAAAGCAGTTCCTGATTGGGATACCGCGCCGCCTTCGAGCAAAGCAGACCCGCCTCGGACATCGCTGCGCCGGCGGCGAAGGGCGTCTGGATGAACGCGTCCTTGCCGAGGCACCCGTCCACCCAGCAGTGCCAGTGGTTCCGCTCCTCGCGCTTCTCCAGTCCCGGGAAGGTCGTCCAGTCGAACGGCTTCCCATCCCGCCACACCTCGAGCTTGCCTTCGGGCTCGACGTAGACGACGCCGCCTTCGCAGACCACCAGCGTGCCGGTCCGCGCGAACTCGCCCGGCGGAAGCCCCAGCGCCGCTCGCGAAGGCCGCTGCCCCTTGTCGGAGTAGTGAAGGGGAAGCACGCCGTTCGCGAAGCGGCCGCCGGGGTCCGGATAGGCGAGGGTCGAGGCCACGTGCTGCGCGTGGTAGAAGCCCGAAGGCTCGCGGGTCTGCGCGATGACCGAGATCGGGCTCTTGAGGTCGTAGGCGTAGACCGGCACATCGAGAAGATGGGTGCACCAGTCGCCGAGCTGTCCGGTGCCGTAGTCCCAACTTGATCGCCAGCGGAGTCCGACGAGCCCGTCGCGATAGGGCGCGTCCTGCGCGCAGCCGAGCCACAGCGGCCAGTCGATCGTCGCCGGCGGAGTCGATGGCTCAGGCACGGGCCCGTAGTAGAAGTAGCCGTTGCCCTCGTCCGGCGGGCCGTTCACCCACACGAAGCTCTCGACCGGCTTGCCGAGCAGGTCCTTCTCGAGGATCTCGACCGCGTACTGTCGACCGGTGGTGCCCATCCGCTGATTGCCGACCTGCGTGACGAGCTTCGGGTGCGCTGCGGCCGCCGCCTCGATCGCCGCGACCTCCGACAGCTGCTGCACGAGCGGCTTCTGCCCGTAGCAGTGCTTGCCATTCTGAAGCGCGAGGATCATCGGCAGCGCGTGGTTGTGGTCGGGCGTGCAGACGATCACTGCGTCGAACTTGTCGCCGTGCGCATCGAACGCCTCGCGGTAGTCCTTGCAGGTGAAGGCCTGCGGACGATCCTTCGCGGCGTTGGAAAGGGCATCCGAATCGACGTCGCAGAGCCCCGTGAAGACGACCTCGGGATGGCTCTCGAGCTGCTGCCGGTCGTACGGCGCGATGCTGCCTCCGACGCCGATCTGGAGGATCTGGAGCTTCTCGAGCCGCGAGCGCCGCCGAGCTCGCGGCAGTGCGCCGACCGCGCCCATCGCCGATGTGGCGGAACCGAGAAGCGAAGCCGCCGCGAGACCTCCCGCGGCGGTGGCGACGGATCGAAGGATGGTGCGGCGCGAGAGGCTCATGGCGTGGCTCCGAACGGGGACAGGTCTACATCGGGAATCGACTTCCAGAAAGTACAGTCGACTCGGCTCCTCCGCACGTCGGAGGCCTCGAGACGGTTCGAAGGAATCCCGCGATCTCCGCGGACTCGGATCGCTCGTTTGGCATGACGCCGCGAGGAGCGTTGCCGGGGCTCGACCCGAGTCCCGCGCCCGCGTCACACCACCGACGCGGCGACCTCGCGTCTCACTCGACCGCAGACGACGTCGCGGCCGGGGCGACGAGCGATCGCATGGCCCTGCCCATCGCATCGCCCGCCTGCAGATAGCTGCCGCCGCTGCCGTACCAGTGATGCCCGTGCGTCGAGTTGGGGCACTGCTCCGCGGGACGCAGGAACTTCCGCGTCGGCACGAAGACGACCGCATCGAGCCCTTCGCAGCCGGCCCGCTGCGCCTCGCGAAACGTCTCGCCGTCCCAGTTGCCGGTCTCGCCGACCACGATGGGCAGATCGGCGTCGTCGAACTCCGCCCGGAGATCCGCGACGAGATGCTTGAGGTTCTCCGCGTAGGTCGCGGTCGCCTCGCGATCGCAGGCGTCATTCCAGCCTTGGAACCAGACGACCCCCGCGAGCTTCGGCGTCCTGCCGGCAAGCGCCGGGAAGTCGGCGGCGATCGCCGCGATCGCCTCACGGTACTCCGCGAGCATCTGCCGGTAGTAGGGACCCACTTCGCCGCCGGCGCTCGGCGGGCGAAAGTCCTTCGCAAGGCTCTTGCCGCCCCAGCAGGTCTTGACGAGCAGCACCGGCTCGTCGAACGACTCCGCGAGCACCAGCCCGATGCCGAGTTCCGGCCCGATGTGATGCGAGCCGCGATGCACCCCGTAGCCGACCGAGAGCGGCCCGAACTTGAGCTCGCCACCCGCGGTGCGATAGCGCACGAAGGCGTCGTCGAGGACGAGCCACGAACCATCCTCGCGGCGCAGCGATCGCCAGGGAGCGCCATCGTCGCTCGCGATGAACTCGACGAGGTTGCCGCGGCCGCCGTTGTAGTCGCGCTCGTCGTCGAGATCGACGACGCCGTGGCCTTCCATGTTGGACTGCCCGGCGAGCAGGAAGACGCGGGTCACACCATCGTCGGCCTCGGGAGGCGCGCAAGCCTTCGCGCTTGAACAGACGGCTCCCACGGATCCGACGGCGGCGATCAAGGCGAGGGCGGCCCGGGTTCCAAGGCCATTGGTGCGGCTCATCGCCGGAGTCTACGTTCCGCGGCGATCGGCCTGCATCGAGGAGGCGGGCGGTTACGCTCGTCCCGCGGCTGCCGGCGCGAACGCCTCCCGCCGTGTCCCATGCGCCACGCTCTCTGCGAACTCGCCCGATCCCGCTTCATCGGTGCCCACGATCGACCGCCCGCCGCGATCGCCTTCGCCCCCGGCCGCGTCAACCTCATCGGCGAGCACATCGACTACGCCGAGGGCGTGGTGCTGCCGATCGCGATCACGCGCGGCACCGCCGTCGCAGCCTCGCCTACGCCGATCGGATCACCGTCTCGCTTCTCCTCGGTTGAGGCG
>CAZTMB010000013.1:0-26221 GCA_964614695.1 uncultured Isosphaeraceae bacterium
TCGGTCGCCACGATCGGCCGCATCACGTCCTGCAGGATCACGACGAGGAGAAACGCGAAGGGCGGTGCCATGGCAAGCGATCCCAGACGGGGCATGGCGGCGGCGGCGATGCCGGCCCCGAAGAGGAAGCTCCCGAGGATGCTCGACAGCAACATCAGTCGCCGGGTGCCTTCGCGACCCGGGGCGAAGCCGTGGTCTTCGCGGCCCGGAGCCGGGACCCTCCCGAAGAGCCGCGAGAGTTCGATGCCCAGATCGGTGAGCACGCCGGTCACGTGCGTCGTCCGCACCACGCCGCCCGAGATGCTCGTGATCGTCGCGTTCTGAAGACCCATCGCCAGGCACGCCAACGCCGCAGCGGACCACTGCCACGAGTCGAAGGTCCCGGTCGCCAACGGCGAATCGGTCGCGATCGCGGCGCCTCGCTGCGCCACGAGCACGCCGAAGCCCGCGAGCGCGAACGCCTCGATCGCCATGGGCACGACGTAGACGCTGCGCCAGCCGCGTGCCCGCGCGGCGCCGATGGAAAGACCCGACACGGTCGCCCCGATCAGGAACCACAGCAGCAGCCATCCCGCGACCTTGAGCAGATCCCATTCGCCCGCCCCCGCTTCCCGGCCGAGCGCCGACACCGTGCCGGTGACGTGCGAGACCGCGACGCCGCAGACGAGGACCCCGACCACGTTCACGTAGCCCGCGACCCACGCCAGGGTGATCGCCAGGCGCGACTGCTGTCGGAACGAGTGGGCTTCGGCGAGGAACATGACGGCGTCCGGTCGGAGCGAGCCGATCGAAGCGACGTCTATCGAACCGATCCCGCAGCGGGCATTCGCACCTCACCTCGATCGCGTCAAGCGGCCGATCGTGGCCGCGGACTCCTCCCGCCCCGCGGCGGGAAGGGGCGGGAGGGTCCGGGTTCGGGGAGCGTCAGGGGTTGCCGTTGTCGGGGGAGGAGGACTCGAGGTGCTGCCTCACCTCCTCGATGCGCTGACGAACGTGCGTGGAGGTCGCCTGCTCGAGGAACGCCTTGACCGACGGCTCGGTCCAGTCCGGCGGCTCGACGCCACCGAGGAAGTCCTGCGCGAGCGCGTAGCGGGCGTCGATCTGCGTCGGACCGAGATCCTGCGACGAGGTCGCCGATCGCACCCAGTACGACATCCCGGTCCAGATCGCGATGCCGTCGGCGCCTCCCGCCATGAGCGGAACCACCTGGTCGCGGAGCATCTCCTCGATCGGCATCTGCTTCATGTTGTATTCCATCTGCCCGACCTTCCAGAACATCGTGCTGATCATCGGGATGATCGGCTTCGGCGGCAGACCGCTCGTCTCGTTGAAGCGGCGGCAGATCTCGGACTGGTTCAGCCTCCACGCGGTCTCCTGCGCCGTGATCTGCTCCCAGCGATCGGGCGTGAAGGCGGCCAACTCGTAGCGGTCGTAGGAACTGGGGCTGAGCCAGTCCACTTCACGAAGGATCGGGTCGTAGTTGGCGAGCGTTCTCACTCGCTGCGCCTCGCAGTCGGCCTCCGGCGCCGCCGACCAGGGATAGCCCGTCGGCGCGACCCAGTAGCGGAGCAGCGGCATTCCGTACATCGTCCAGCGGACGTCGGGAAACTCCTGGCGGAGTCGCTGCAGCGTCGTCACGATCGTGTCGACGGTCTGCTGGTAGAGGGGGCTTCCCGGGCCCTCCTCGATCCTTTGGAAGAACGGCGTCTCGAAGTCGAGCATGCCGAAGCCGCTCGGCTGATCGCCGAACTGCGACCGGACCGCGGCGACCACGACGTCGGTGTCGATGATGCCAGACTGCACGGACTGCATGTCGACGCCTTGGTAGATGATCAGCATCGACTCGAAGCCGGCGTCGACGAGTTCGCCGTTGAACTCCGGGAGCGGAAGCGGATCGAAGAGCACCGTCGACGACTGCGACGGCCGCGGGGTGACGGGCACGATGGGCGTGTAGAGGAACGAGGCGCGGACGTTCGCGTCGTTGGTGAGGCCGAGCGAGCCGCCGGTCAAGTAGGCGGAGAACGATCCGCTCGTCGAGGCGCCGAGCGAGGTCGGCGTGAACTCGACGATGTCGTTGCGGCTTCCCGAGTAGCCCGGCACCGAGATGTTGCCGCGGGTCGAGATCATGATGCGGCCATCGGAGAGGACCTGCGCCCCGTCGAGCGGCTCCTGCGAGTTGTGCGAGAGCCCGACGTCGGAGCCGTCGAAGTGCATGCTCCACGAGCCCGCGGTGACGTCGCCGAGCGACGTCGGCGTGAAACGGAGCAGATCGTGGGCCTTGAACGATCCGACGCCCGTCATCGAACTCGAGCCGAAGGTCGCCAGCACCAGCGATCCGTTCGAGAGCGCCGCGATGCTGCGGATGGCGCGGTTGGCGTCGCCGGCGAGGCCGACGTCGGAGCCGTCGAAGTGGAAGGTCCAACTGCCGGCGGTGTCCTCACCAATGGACATCGGCGTGAAGCGGAGGACGTCGAACGGCTCGTAGGCCTCCTCCAGCGGTCCGCCGATCAGTCCAGGAAGCTCGCCCGCGGCCTCCAGAGAGATCAGCAGGTCGCCATCCGGCAGCACGGTGGCCGCCGAGATGACGGCTCCGGCAAGGCCGACGTCGTCGCCATCGAGATAGATCGACCACACGCCGGTGCCGGTGTCGAACGCCGCGAGGTCGCAGGGATCGACCAATAGCCCGCCGGGCAGGATGCGCGCCGTGCCGAAGGCCATGATCGCGAGCGGCGTCGGCTCGCAGGTCTCGCAGAGCCGCGACGCCGCGTTCACGCAGTAGGCGTCCCATGCCGAGGAGCAGCAGACCGGATCGACCGCGCACACCGCGTCGCAGCAGGAAGCGTCGGCGCAGAAGGGCGTCGGATGCTCGACGCAGCAGCTGCCCGTCAGCGGGTCGCCGCAGGCGGGCCCGCCACCGCCGCCACCACCGCCATCAGGGCGAGGCCCGGTCGGGTAGGTGATGCGCGAGAAGAAGACCGCGCGGGGATTCGCGGAACTTGGCAGCGCCATCGCGTCGCCGGTCAGGTACATCGAGTAGACGCCGCTGGTCGCGGTGCCGAGCGAACTCGGGGCGAATCCGAAGAGGTCGCGCCGCGTGCCGCTCGCACCGAAGACGCTGAAGTTTCCGTTGGTCGAGAAGAAGATCGCCCCGTCGATGTCGACGCAGACCGCGTCGAGCTTCTCGGCATTGGTGGTGAGCCCCACGTCGCCACCCTCGAAGTACTTCTCCCACGTGCCGTCGGTCGCGCTGCCGTAGTGGCCCGGCGTGAAGCGGACGAGATCGCGCGGGCCGAACGCCACGCCGCCGGGAAGCGAACCGGTCCCTTTCAGCGCCGCCACCAGGCTGCCGTCGCCGAGCATGCTGATGCCCGTGAAGTCGAACGAGACCGTCGAGCCGAGCCCGACGTCCGATCCGTCGAAGAAGAAGGTCCAGGTTCCCGCGGTGTCGGCACCGAGGTCGGTCGGCGTGAACCGGAGCAGATCCTGCGACGTGAACGCGTTGCCGACCGGGGCGTCCACCAGCTCCGGCAGCACGCCGCCCACGGCCAACGCGATGACGAGGTCGCCATCCGGCAGGAGCGACGCGGCCGCGATCGACATGCCCGTGAGCCCGACATCGTCGCCGTCGAAGTAGACCTCCCACGAGCCGGTCTCGGGGTTGTGGGCGGCGAGGTCGCAGGCATCGACGACGATTCCGTTGGGCAGCGTGGTGGACGCGCCGAAACCCATCACCACGACCGCGACCGGCTCGCAGTCGGCGCAGAGCACGCTGGCCCCGCCGGCGCAGTACTCGTCCCAGCCGACGTCGCAGCAGAAGGGATCGACGCTGCACACCGTCTTGCAGCAGTCCGCATCGCTGCAGCCGACTCCCGAGTGCGGTGCGCAGCAGCTTCCAGCGGTCGGATCGCCGCACTGGGCGAAGGCCATGACGGCGCCGCCGAGAATCGCGACGGCGGCGATGGTTCCGAAGAGAACCCCCGAGGGGAGGTCGTAGTCTCGTGCTTGCATCAGACAGGCTCCGAACGGTCGCGAACGAGGTTGGCGTCACACGCGATCGCTTCTCGCGTCGAGTGGCGATCGTGCCCCAAGAATGGCGTCCGTTCGAGCACTCACCCCGCAGGATCATTCCCCAGAATGCGCGTGCCGCGATCGACGCGACCCGAGCGAAATCGCACGGGTCGCGATTCTCCGCAGGAATCGCGATGGAGTTGGCACGCGGCCGGTGATCCAAGGATCGCGCGAGCGCGACGCGAGGCTCACGATGGAGGTGAAGACCTCAGCGGCGACGCACGTTCCGCGCCAGTCGCTTGAACGTCACAGGCTTGGCGCTCGCCTCGCTCGGCGAAAGGGTCACCTGGACGCCATGGACTCGATGGACTTCATGGACCCGAACCGCGAAGCGCTGCATGCGCCGCGGGCGGTTGGCGTGAAGCAGCGGGCTGGTGGTCTTCCCACCCCAGGCCCACCCCCCACGCCGGGGGGCGCGAGATATCTTGCCGCCCCATGCCACCGATCGCCCAGCGCTTCGCCGCCGTCTGCCGCGTGAGTTCCTCGCCGCTTCGCCTGCTCGCCGCCCCGCTCCTCGCCGTCGCGATCGGCGGGTGCGCTTCGATGACGGCCCGGCAGCTCGAGGAGGAGCATGTCGCCTTCAACACCGCCGTCGCGGAGGCGATGGACCGCCAGATGCTCCTCAACATCGTGCGGCTGTGGCACTCCGAGCCGACGCAGTGGATGCAGGTCGCCTCGATCAACACGAGCGTCGAGTACAGCGTGGGCATCGCAGGCGACGCGGCCTTCAGCTCCGGGCAGACCCGCGGCGGCGTCGCCGCGAACGGCCGCTACTCGTACCGGCCGACGCTCACCTTCAACCCGCTCGAAGGCGAGCAGCTCGCCCGCGAACTCATGTCGCCGGTCCAGGTCGAGAGCCTGGTCAACCTCGTCAGCGCCGGCTGGCCGGTGAGCTGGCTCTTCTTCCTCGTGGTCGACCGCTGCGAGGACATCGAGTCCTTCGACGTCAGCGAACGCTTCGGCGTGGTCGCGGGCGACGAGCGGTTCGGCCGGCTGCTCGACCTCTGCGACGAGCTCGAGCGGCGACAGTTGATGTCGCTGATGCTCTCCCAGATCCCGGTGGTGTGGAACGCGGAGCCGATCGCGCCCGAGGCCGTCTCGATCAACGCGATCGCCTCGGCGCGGAGCGACCACTGCCGCTACGTCCGGCGAGAAGACGGCCGATACGACTACATGTCGGTGGAGATCGCGCCGGTCTTCCAGATGTACCCGGCGCTCGAGGACAAGCCGCTCGGCAAGGAGCTGCTCGCGCTGCTTCGGCTCGACGAGGAGCCGAACGCCTACCGCCTCGTGACCGTCGACTCGCCGCTCATCGCCAACACGACCGTGTCGGTGCAGACCCGCTCGCTGATGTCCGTGCTTCGGTTGCTGAGCTTCGGCGTTTCGGACGGAGCCGCCTCCACGGTCCTGTCAGCCTCGGATGGCCCGGGCAGCATCTACCGCGGTCTGGCCCGGTCGGACGGCGGAGACGCCCAGATCAAGGACGAGGTGAGCCGCTTCTTCCGCGTGCATCGATCGGCCTCGCGGCCCGAGAAGGCGGCGATCGAGGTCCTGCATGAAGGCTCGTGGTACTGGATCGCGGCCGACGACCAGCTGTCCAAGCAGCTCTTCTCGCTGGTGCGGGATCTCTACGACCTGCAGGTCAAGTCGCAGCCTGGCGGGCGTCCGGTCCTGACGATCCCGGTCGGTTGAACGCGTTCGATCCGGCCCGCCCCGATCCTCACCGATTCGCCCGTTCGGACCGCATCACCTGGCCGTCCTCGGTGCCGACGAAGAGATCGCCGCGCCACATCGCGATCGCCGATGGCGTCACGCCCGGCAGGTCGAGCAGCTTCGTCGGCGCCCTCATCGCCTTCGCATCGCCAAGCGAGAACGCGAACACGCCGCAGGTCGGCGGCTCGCCGCGATCGCCCGCGACCATCACGAACTCGCCGGCGGCCTCGCCCGGCGCTACGTCGATCACCGAGAGGTCATTCCAGGCGTCGATCTCGCGGACCGACCCTGCTTCGACCAGGAACATTCGCGTGCTGCGATCGGCGTTGCGAGCGAGGGCCAGCCCCGTCTCCGCATCGAGCGGCCACGTGCGCAGCACGAGCAGGTCCGCGATCGCTCCATCGCGCTTCGCCTCGAGATCGACGAATGCGCCGTCGCGCAAGACCACATGCCGACCTTCGATCGGACCGCCGTCGACGAAGGGATTCACGTAGCCGAAGACGTAGAGCGAATCGCCGATCGGCAGCAGCCGCCGGAAGCGGGTGTCGCCCTTGCCCTTCTCGGGAAACATCGCCCGCAGCGCCGTCGTGAAGGTCTTGCCGCCGTCTTCGCTCTTCCACAGGTAGCGGAAGATCTCGCCGGACTCCCACTCGCCGCGATGCGCCGAGCCCGAGCCGACCGCCCAGATCGCGCCGTCGAACTCGCAGACGTCGTGCACGTGCTCGCCGCCGGGAATCGAGCGGAACTTCCGCCAGACCGGCTGTCCCCAGCGATCCTCGAGCCTGAACACGTTGCCCTCGATCGGCTTGCGCGGCGCTGGCTTCGCCTGCGTCCACAGTTCGTCGGGATCGTTCGAGTCGACGCCCGCCTGCCACAACGAGCCGCCGACCAAGCGATAAGGCTCGAGCTGCTCCTCGCCGGTGTCGCTCGGCGTGCGCTGCGGCGCGCCTTGCGCGGCATCGAGCACCGGCGGCCCGGCGAGCACCCGCGCCACGCGATGGCCCGGATCCTCCGGCGAGACGAAGTAGCGGAACTCGATCGGCGTCTTCGTGCCGAGGTTGCGGGTCGCGTCGCCGTAGCCGATCCACAGCATCGTCTCCCGCGGGCCATCGTCGTCGGGATCGGAGACCGCGAGTGCCGTGATCGATCGCGTGAAGCCGTCGGGGAAGTTCGCCTCGCCGACCGCGAGATAGTCGGCGATCGGCGACGACCAAGGCTTCGCCGGCCCGAAGTCGCCCGCAGCCAAGGGAGGCTCGGTCGTCGGCGACGTCGCCTTGGACGGAGTTTGGCAGCCCGACATGAGGCTCGCGGCGATGAGGATGCAGCACCCGGAACTGATGAAATCGTCGAGAGAAGTCGCGAGTCGAGGCATCGCGCGAGTGTATCGGAGCCTCGCCATGTCTCGACCGGCTCCCCGGGCCGCGGGGATCGACGCGCTTGCCTCAGCCGGCCCGCCTCACCCAGCCCCGACGACCGCCTGCAAACCACGGAAGGTCGGGACGAAGCTCGACGCGATCGATGTCGTCGACGCGGTACTCCTGCCAATGCTCTTCACCGTCGGGCGGCGCTTCGAAGAAACAGAAGCTTCCGAGCCCGATCCCGTCAGGACGAATCATGGTGGCCATCGGATGAGGCACGATCAGTCGGCGACCATCGCGGAGATGCACCACGAAGGTGACGAAGTCCTTGGCGTAGCAGATCGCCCGAAACTCCTCGATCGTCATGTTGGAGCCTCCCTGTCTCGGCTCGGGCTCGAAATCGCCTGCGACTCGCATCACGGCGAGCCCTCGAGATCGGAAGAGGACGTCCCGGAGATCCGATCGATCGTCACGATCTGCGACGTTCGCAGATGCCAGTCGCGCCAAGACGCCCCGTCCCTTGCAAGCAGAGCGATTGTGGACTCGTCGGAATCGATGGTCAAGGACTCGCGTCTCTCGATGATCCACGACGATCCGTTCGTCGCCGCGATTCGAAACGGCTCGAACGGCTCGGCGCAGGAGAAGGCCCGGAGTCGGTGCATGAACTTCATGGGTCGTAGGTCGCGAGCCCGCGAGCGCCGGTTCGAGACGTCGACGAAACTCCGCGAGATCGCGGCTTGCATCGCGGCGCGGGGCCGGCTGGTGTCGGCGAACCATGCCTTCCTCGCCCGAGCCACCGTCTTCGCTACCCTCCGCCCCCCATGCCCGAACCCCGACTCGAACGGCGCCTCGGTCCGATCCCGATGCTGGCGATCTCGGTCGGCGCGATCATCGGAAGCGCCTGGCTCTTCGCGCCGCTCTTCGCCGCGCAGGCCGCCGGGCCTGCGGCGATTCTCAGTTGGGCGATCTCGATCGGCGTCGCGCTCCTCCTGGCGCTCGTCTACGCGGAACTCGGCGCGGCGTTCCCGGTCGCGGGCGGACTCGCCCGCTTCTCCTACTTCTCCCATGGGAACCTGACGGGCTTCCTCGCCGGCATCGCCTGCTGGCTCGGCTACGTCGCGATCGCGCCGATCGAGGTGCAGGCGATGGTGCGCTACCTCGCCGACGAATGGCCATGGCTCCTGGCCGCGGAGGGGTCGAGTTCGCTCTCGGGTTTCGGCTTCGCGTTCGCGTCGCTGCTGCTCTTCGCGATGACCGCGATCAACCTGCTCGGGGTCTCGTGGTTCGGCGAGACCAACAAGCTGATCACGATCTGGAAGGTGATCGTGCCGGTGGCGATCCCGATCGTGCTGGTCCTGCACGCCTTCGACGGCTCGAACTTCACCGCGCACGGCGGCTTCATGCCGCAGGGGCTTGCCGGCGTGTTCGCGGCGGTCTCGACCGGCGGCACGCTGTTCGCGATGCTCGGGTTCAGGGCCGCGATCGAGATGGCGGGCGAGGCCCGCAACCCGCAGCGCGACGTGCCGCTCGCCCTGATCGGATCCGTGCTGATCACCGGCGCGATCTACATCCTCATCCAGGTCGGCTTCATCGGAGCGCTGCCGAAGGAGAGCCTCGCGAAAGGCTGGTCGGCGCTCTCGAGCCACGTCGAGAGCGGACCCTTCGTCGAACTGGCCGCCGCCGCCGGCATCGCGTGGCTTGTGAAGATCATCTTCATCGACTCGATCGTCTCGCCGGCGGGCTGCGGGCTCGTGTTCGCGGGCGCGAGTTCGAGGCTCTCCTACGCGATGGCCCGCAACGGCCAGTTGCCCGCGGCCTTCGCGACGCTCGATCGCCGCGGCGTGCCGAGACTCGCCCTCGTCGTCAACTTCCTCGTCGGGCTCATCTTCTTCGCGCCCTCCCAGACCTGGCAGACGATCGTCGGCTTCATCAGCTCGATCCAGGTCATCTCGCTCGCATTCGGCCCGCCGGCACTGCTCGCCCTCCGCCGCACGGCACCGGGCGAGGCAAGGCCGTTCCGCCTCCCGTTCGCCGGACCGATCGCGACGATCGCCTTCATCGCGGCGAACGTGATCGTCTATTGGGGCGGGTGGGAGACCAATCGGATCTGCCTGGCGCTCCTCGTCGGCTTCGGCGGCCTCTTCATCGTGGTGCGCCGGATGTCGAATCCCGGCGAATCGCTCGACCTCTCCGGACTCCGGTGGCTGATGCCGTGGCTCCTCGCGATGGCGACGGTGTCGTGGCTCGGGAACTTCGGAGGCGGGGCCGGCGCGATCCCGCACGGGCTCGACGTCGCGATCCTCGCCGTCGCGAGCCTCGTCGTCATGCGCCTGGCGCTGATCGATCCGGCCTCGCGGCTGCCGAAGGACTGATCTCGCGCCGGTTCGCCTCGCGCCTCGCGACAAGGGCACTGCACCGCGATATCGTGACATCTCCCGAGGCAGGGACGACCGAGCAGACCCCTCCAACGGCGTCCGGACCGCATCCGGCCCATCTCGACGTTCCACTGCCCCCGCCCCCGATCACCTTGGCCGCGAAGCCGTCCCGATCGATACGCCTCCACTTCGGCAAGGATCAGCCATCACCTCGCTCCCCACCTCGGGCCTGCGTCCGCAAGGCCTTGCCCGACCCGCCTCGACCAAGCCCACCCTGATCCTCGGCCGCTACGCGGTGCCGATCGCCACGATCCACCTGCTCGGGCTCCTCTGCCTGGTGCCGGCATTCTTCTCCTGGACCGGTCTCGTCGTCTGCCTGGTGGGAGTCCACCTCTTCGGCCAGGCGATCACGATGGGCTACCACCGGCTTCTCACCCACCGCAGCTTCGAGTGCTCCAAGTGGTTCGAGCACCTGCTCGTGGTGCTTGCGATGTGCTCCTTCGAGGACACGCCGGCGCGTTGGGTGGCCACGCATCGGATCCACCACGCTCACAGCGACGAGGAGGAGGATCCGCACAGCCCGCTCGTCGACGCGTTCTGGGGCCACATCGGATGGCTCTTCGTGCGGAACCGTTCGCTGCACACCACCTCGAGCTACGAGAAGTACGCGCGGGACATCCTGCGCGACCCGTTCTACTTCTGGCTCGAGCGGCGGTCGTGGCGGGCCGCTTCGATCTGGGCGCTGCAGGCGGTGGTCTTCTTCGCCGTCGCGTTCGCGATCGCGTGGCCGCTGTGGGGTCTCTCCGAGGCGCTCTGGTTCGGCGGCAGCCTCGTGGTCTGGGGCGTCATCGTGCGGACGCTGCTCGTGTGGCACATCACCTGGAGCGTCAACAGCCTCACCCACCTGTTCGGGTACCGCAACCACTCGACCGACGAGAACAGCCGCAACAACTGGCTTGTGGCGATCCTCGCCGCGGGCGAAGGCTGGCACAACAACCACCATCACGATCCGGCCTGCTGCAGCGTCAGCCACCGCTGGTGGGAGCTCGACGTCACCCATCTCGAGGTGAAGCTGCTTCAGAAGCTCGGCATCGTGACCTCGATCGTGCCTCGCCGCGAAGTGCGGCACGCCGAGGCGATGAGTCGAGCCGCGGCGACCGGCACGCCGTCCTCCGAAGCGCCGGCGGCGGCGGACGCCGTCGAGATGGCCGTCTGATCGGCGACCCGCTGCGAGACGCCGCCTACTCGCGCACGTTCGGCGGAGGCTCGGTCGCGAGCGGCTTGGGCTGCGGCGACTCCTTCACCTCGCCGAGCAGTTCAGCGACGCTCGCGAAGTAGCGTTCCGCCTCGTCGGTCAGCCGCGCCGGCACGATCGGCTGCAGGGTCGCGAAGACGACCGTCGCCGGGGCGTCGGGCCGCTTGGGGTTCTCGGGTTCGAGCTTGATCTCGAACTGGTACTCGCGGTCCTGCCGGACCTTGTCCGCGCCGGGCCGGACCGCCACGCGTCGCAGGGCCCGGTAGATCACGATCTTCTCCTGCGTCGGATCGACCGAGATCACGTTGTCGAGCATCCGCCAGTCCTGGTACTCGGGCTGCTCGGCGACGGCGACCATCGCCGTCCACACCTGATCGCGCGGCCGGCCCGCGAAGGTGGCCGTCTCGGAGGCGCATCCCCCAAGCAGGCTCGCCGCACAGGCGGCGGGAAGGACGGCGGACAGGATCACGCGAAGGGCACGTCGGGTCGGCATGGCGAGGTCTCGGACGAACGGCGGGTCGAGGTCGGCGGAACGGCACTCCGCCGAGACGCTCCCTCATCGACCAAGCGGACCTCGGTCGACACGAAAACGCGACGGTTCCCGGTCCGGAGGCATCGGTCGCCGATCCAGCGACTCGATCTTCCCGGACATCGCCGACTCCAGTTCGTCGAGGAAGGATGCGACGGCGGCCGGCGAACCCTGCACCTCGCACGAGACGCGGCCGTCGGGCTCGTTGCGGACCCAGCCGGAGAGACCCAAGGCCGTCGCGATCCGATCGGCGGTCGCGCGGAACCCGACCCCTTGGACGCGTCCGCGGAAGTCGATCGCCTCGCGGACCTCGTCGCTGGGCATCCACCCCCGCGGCGTCACGCCATGACCTCGTCGGGCAGGTCGGCGTTGGTCCAGACCTTCTGGATGTCGTCATGGTCCTCGAGGGCCTCGATCAGCCGCACGACCTTCGCGCCGATCTCGGCATCGCAGGAGACCTCGACGGTCGGAAGCCAGCAGATCTCCGCCTGCTCGAAGGAGAGCCCCGCCGCCTCGAGCTTCTCGCGGAGGGATGCGAACTCCGTCGGCGCGCAGGTCACCGCGAAGATCCCGTCCGACACGACCACGTCGTCGGCGCCGGCCTCGAGGGCGACCTCCATAAGACGTTCCTCCTCGATCGCCGCCGCATCGATCAGGAACTGCCCCTTCTGCACGAAGGAGTGCACGACCGATCCCGGAACGCCGAGGTTGCCGCCGAGCTTGTCGAAGATCGTGCGGACCTCCGCGGCGGTCTTGTTCGCATTGGCGATGAGGCAGTCGAGCAGGAACGCCACGCCGCCCGGCCCATAGCCCTCGTAGCGGACGGCTTCGAAGTTCTCGCCGCCGAGTTCGCCGGTGCCCCGCTTGACGAGCTTCTCGATCGTGTCGCGCGGCATGTTCGCGGCGCGGGCCTCGTCGATCGCGTAGCGAAGCGAGGTGTTGAACTTCGGATCGCCGCCGCCCATGCGGGCCGCGACGAGGATCGCGCGGCTGCACTTGGACCACACCTTGCCCCGCTTCTTGTCGAGGGCGGCCTTCTTGTGCTTGATGTTCGCCCAGTGACTGTGTCCGGCCATCGGCTGCTCCTCGCTCGCGGCCGATCCGGCCGCGAGTTCCACCCCTGCCCCACCGTCTCGAACGAGTCGTGCGCACGTCCCGATCAGGGCGCCGCGGGCGGATCGGGAGGATCGACCTCGCCGCCAGCGGCGGCGCGCAGCGCGGGCGTGTCGGCGACCGGCGGCTCCCGGCGATCGTTCGCCGCGCGGATCTTCGCCCGGACGCGTTCGACGATCGCGCCGTAGTTCTCCTCGTAGAAGTCCGCGGGATCCCGCAGCACCAGGCCGAACTCGCCGCGGAGATAGCCCTCGATGGCGCGGACCGTCGACTCGCGGTCGAAGCGCCGCAGCCCCACTTCCAGCGCCCGCTGCCACGTGCGGACGGCTTCCTCGCGAAGGCCCGCGACCCACAGCGCATCGCCGAGGTGATCGAGTCCCTCGAGGCTCGCGTTCTCGCCGTTGGCCTTGACCGCTTCGCGGAGAAGCGAGACCGCCCCGAAGCCCTCCGGACCGTCGTCGAGCCGGCCTTGGCGATAGCGCAGCCATCCCAGGCTGTCGAGGATGTGCGAGTCCGACGGCATCAGTTCAAAGGCCCGCTCGAGCATCCGCTCGGTGCCCTCGTCGAGCAGTCCGTCGTCGATCCGCCCGTAGGCGAGGTTGTTGAGCGCCATGGCGTCGTCGGGCGACGCCTCGACGACCGCCTCGAGCAGCGACGCGGCACCCGCGCGGTCGCCGGCGATCGAGTAGATGCCCGACGCATCCATGAGCGGCGAAGCCTCGCGCTCGCGGGGCGTCTCCGGATCGCGACGCATCAGGCCCTCGCCCTCGGCGAAACCGCCCGCGTCGGCGAGCGCGTCGAGGTAGGCGATCGTCCGGTCGGCGCGGCCTCCGACCCGCGCGTCGATCCCGACGACCGCGGCGCGAAGAGTGCGGCGTGCCTCGCCTGCGGGCCAGGGGATCTCGAGCGTCGCGGCGCGAAGGACCTCCGCCGCCGCCGCCGGATGCCCCGCCGCGAAGAGCCGCTCCGAGATCCCGAGCCATCGGATCGCCGCATCGTCGTCGAAGGAGGCCGCTCCGCGGCTTCGCGTGGCGGCCATGGCCATCTCGGCGATCTCCACGTCCGTCGCGCCTTCGATCGCCGCCGCGAGCATCGCCGCGCCATGCACCGCCAGCGGCGCCTCGGGATCCGCCGCGAGGATCGCCTGCGAAAGCGTCCGAATCGCGGCGGCGCGGCCCGGCACGTCGGGCGAGGCCTGCAGCGCGATCGAGAGCGCCTTCCATCGTTCGCTTCGAGAAAGGCTCGGGATCGAGTCGGCCAGCGCACGCGCCAGCGCCACCGCCGCGTCCGACTCCGCCGCCACCGCCTCGAGATCCGCGGCGCTCGGATTGCCGCGGGCCGCCGCCGCGAGCCTCGCGCTTCGCTCGAGATGCCACTCCGCGCGGGCGAGCGCCGTCGCCGGCGTGTCGGGACGTTCGTCGATCCGCGCGACGAGGATCTCCTCCGCCTCGCCGAATCGTCCGGTCGAACGCGCAAGCGCCGCGAGCAGTCCCTCCGCGAACGGATGGTCCGAATCGTCGGCGAGCATCGCCTGCAGGATCTTCTCGGCCTCCGCGGCGCGGCCCGCGCGGAGCATGGCCCCGGTCCAGAGGTCCCAGCCGGTCGGATCGGACGGGTGATCGCGTCGCTTCGACTCGAGCCGCGCGACGATCTCCGCCTGCCGTCCGGCGCGGGCGAGCGTCGCGATCAGCGCCTGCAGCGCGGCGGCGTCGTCGGGATGCTTCGCAAGGATCCCCTCGAGCCGACGCACCGACGAGTCGACTCGACCGCGGGCGAGGTCCTCCTCGGCGCGGAGCCGCTCGACCAACGCTTCGCCCTCGAGCGCCGCGACCATGCGACGGATCGCCTGCTCGTGGGACGCCGCGTCGGGCACGGCGCCGTTGCGAGGATCCCGCAGGGCGATCAGCCACTCCCACGCCGCCACGCTTCGCGGATCGGACGCGATCGCGGCTTCGGCGGCGCCGACGGCGATCTGACGCCAGGTGCGCTGCACGCTGCCGACGGACTGTCCGCTCTCCGCCGCCGCGACCCGCGAACCGAGGACGAGCCACGAGGCCCGCTGCGAAGGCGGCAGCGACTCGAGGAAGCCTGCGCCGCCGGCGGCCTCGGTCGACTCGAGCACGCGCCAGGACTGCTCGCTCGCCGACGCCGCGAGATAGGCCGCCGCGATCGGGATCGCCTCGGTGGCGGACGCCGGCGGATGATCGCGTTCGACCTCGGCCACAAGCGTCGCGTCGCCGAGCGCCGCCGCGGCGATCGCCCTCGCTCGCGCGATCGCGGGATCGTTCGGATGCGTCTTCGCCGCCTCGGCGAGCATCGGCCACGCCGTCGCCGCGTCGCGCAGCGCGACGAGCAAGGCGCCCTCGAGCGCCGCCACGGACGCCGACGGAGGCAATGATTCGAGCCGTTCCCGCAGTTCGCGGGGCGAAGCCTCGAGCTGCGCGAGGCGAAGCGCCGCCGGCTCGAGGCTCTCGGGATTGCGTTCGACGAGGTCCGCCGCGATCGCCACCGCGCCGCCGGGATCGACCTGCTCGATCCACGCGAGCAGCTCGCCCACGGCGTCGCCGGAGGCCGTCCGCGCCGCGAGGTCCGCGAGCAGCCGGACCGTCGCCTGCGGATCGAGCCTCGCGAGCACCCGCACGAGGCCGGCGTCGTCGGGCCGCGCCTTCGAGCGGGCCTCGACCTCCTCGACGAGGATCGAAAGGTCGCCGCCGTGCTCGCGAAGATGGCCCGCAAGCTCGACCTCCGCGTCGCCGGCGGCCCCGGGCTCTTCGAGCACCGCGAGCAGTTCCGCCTGCGCCGCAAGCGGGCGGCCTGCCGCGATCAGCGCATGCACGAGCCGCGCCCGCAGCAAGCGCGGATCGGCGTTGGGGAACGCCATCGCAAGTCGGTACCGCTCGGCGGCCTTCATCGGCTCGCCGAGGCGCATCCACGCGTCGCCCATCTGCTGCGCGACCTCGCTGCGGCGCCTGAAGATCTCGCCGAGTCGGTCGGCGCTCTCGCCGCTGCTCGCCGCGAGCTCCTCGAGCGGCGCCAGCAGCGCGCGATCCGCCGCCTCGAGGAAGGCGCGGTCGTGCCCCAGCTCCGCCAGGCACGTCGCGATCGCGTAGTCGACCGCGACGACCGTGGCGAGGCTCGGCTCGGCCCGACCGGAATCGAACTCCTCGCGGAGGACCAGGAGCGCCGTCGCCGCCTCGGCCCACTCGCGGCGGTTCGCCGCGGTCATGCCGATCGAGAAGAGCGCCTCCGGATCACGCGGTTCGAGTCCGCGAAGCCGGCGATACGCCTCGGCGGCACGAGGTCCGTTGCCCGCCTGCGAGTACGCCCGGCCGAGCTGACGCAGGATCGACGCCGCGCCCGGATCGAGCCGGTGCGCGCGTTCGAACTCCCCCACCGCCATCGGAAGGTTGCCCTCCTGCATTGCGACGCGGCCGCGGAGGTACGCCGCGAGGGCTTCACGGGCGTCGCCCGGATCGCCCGGGCCGCTGGCATCGACCGGCGGCGGCGACGCGATCTGCGGGTTCGCCTGGAGGATCGTCGCGGTCGCCTCGGCGAAGGAGAGCTGCGACGCTCGCGACGCGCCGGCATCGCCGCTCCTCGGCGCGACGGCGTCGGCGGAGACGCCCGCGGGCGCCGGCGGCGCGACGCGGGGAGGCTGAGCCCGTTCCCGCTGCGCCGCGACGACGAGCGCGTTGCCTTGCGGCGCGGTGGTGCACCCGGCGATCGCGGCGACGAACACCCCCGCGATGGCGATCGACCGCACGCCGGCGGCGAGCGGCCGCAACACCTCGCGTCGTTCGCCGGCGGCCTGGTTCACGACTTCTTCTTCGTCGACTTCGCGGCGGGCGTCTTCTTCGCGACCTTCTTCGCGGCAGGAGCCTTGGTCGCGGCCTTCTTCGCGGGCGCCGCCGCCTTCGGGGACTTCCTGGCGGGCGAAGCAGCCTTCTTCTCCGCAGGCTCCGCCGCCTTCGCAGGCGGCGCGTCCGCGCCGCTCGATGCCGCGGCCTTCGTCTCACCGGCCTGCTTCGATGCCTTCTTGCCCTCCTTGGATGCGGCAGGCTCCGACTTCGCAGGACGATCCGGCGTCGAGTCGGCGAAGGCGTGGAGCGCGTGGCACGCCGCCACGAGCCGGTCGGCGCCGAGTTCCTTCGAGATCCACGTCGAGGCGTCGGACTCGCTCGCCTCCGCGGAGACCACGCCCGCGTCCTGCAGCTTCTCGAGGATGCGGCGATCGATCGGGACCACCGAGTGCTTGAAGCGAAGCAGAAGCGTGCGATGGGCCACGAACGCCGGCAGGTCGGGAATGCCCTCGAGATAGGTCCTCGCCTCGCGCTTGCCCGCGGACTCGAGATGAGCGAGGTCGACCTTGTGCTGCCGCTTGTAGATCGCGGTCAGGCTGTTGCGGAGCAGGCGAAGCCTCGCGAACGCGTTCGGATAGCGCGGCCCGACGATCTCCATCGTCTCGTCCACGAGGCAGACCCGAAGGTCGTTCCAGTCGTAGAGCCGCGCGGAGAGCTTGGCGAAGGCGGCGTCGGCCATCGCCAGCGGCGCCTCCCACGCGAGCACGGAGTGGACGAAGACGTTGACGGGGTCGCCCGCGAACTCCGCGCTCCACTGCGGATGCGGCGGCGTCTCGGCGGGCGCGTGCTTGTCGACGAGCGACTTCAGTTTCGAGGCGTGTCCAGCAGGACCCTTCACGGCGTGGTGTCTCCGGTTGCGTCGGGGGGTTGGTCGAACGGCGAGAGCGGCGCGGGACGCGGCGCGGACTCGTCGAGTCCGGTGCGGATCGCGCCCTCGAGGTCGGCGGCTCGCTTGAGCCGGTCGTCGAGGCGGAAGGAGAGTCGCGGGATTCGCCGCAGCGCGGTGCCGCTGCGGAGCTTCGAGGCAAGGTGCCCGCGGGCGTGCTCGAGTGCGGCGATGGTGAGCTTTCCGTGCTCGTCCGGCAGCACCGAGACGAAGACCGTCGCGTCGGCGAGATCCGGCGAGACGCGGACCTCGAGGATCGAGACGAGGCCGCGGTACCGCGGATCGTTCAGGCCCCGCGCCAGGATCTCCTGCAGCGTGCGCTGCAGAAGCGACCCCACCTGAAGGGTGCGGTCCGGCCCGCCGCCGCGAGCGGCGGGGAGGGCATACGACGCGGGGCGGTCCGCCCCGTCCCGAGGTCCGGAGCCTTCCATCGCCGCGTCAGCCCGTTCGGGCCACCTCCACGCTCTTGTAGCACTCGAGCACGTCGCCCGCGCGGATGTCGTCGTAGCCGACGATCTTCATGCCGCACTCCTGGCCCGAGCGGACCTCCTTGGCGTCGTCCTTGAAGCGCTTGAGCTGCTCGAGACGGCGGTCCTTCTCGACCACGATGCCGTCGCGGGTGACGCGGATCTGCGCGTTCCGCTCGATGACGCCGTCGGTGACGTAGCAGCCCGCGACCATGCCGACCTTCGAGATCTTGAAGACCGCGCGGACCTCCGCGTGGCCGAGGACCTCGAGCCTGATCTCCGGGGCGAGCAGGCCCTTGGCGGCCTTCGAGACGTCGTCGGTCAACTGGTAGATGACGTCGTAGAGGCGGATGTCGATGCCCTTGGCCTCCGCGAGCTGACGCGCCCGCGAGGAGCTCGTCACGTTGAAGCCGAGGATGATCGCGCCGGTGGCCTCGGCGAGGGCGACGTCGCTCTCGTTGATGCCGCCGACGGCGATGTGCTTGACCGACACCGTGACCTCTTCGCTGCCGAGCTTCGCCAGCACCACCCGAAGCGTCTCGACCGAGCCCTGCACGTCCGCCTTGACGACGAGCGGCAGCTCGGTGCGTTGCGCCTCCTGCATCTTCTGGAAGATGTTGTCGAGGGTGACCCGCGGCACCGCGAGTTCGCGCTCGCGGTCGAGGCGGCGCCGCTCCTCGGCGGCGTCCTCGGCGTCGCGAAGGCTCTCGACGCAGTAGAGGCGATCGCCCGCGTCGGGAAGCTGGTCGATGCCGCTGATCGCGACCGGGGTCGAGGGCCCGGCCTCGGGAATGCGGCGACCGTGCGCATCGACGAGGTCGCGGACGCGGCCGAAGCCGCGGCCGACCACGACGAAGTCGCCCTTCTTGAGGGTGCCTTCCTGGACGAGGATGCGGGCGACGGGTCCGCGGCCCTCCTCCATCTGCGCCTCGAGCACGGTGCCGACGGCGCGGCCGCCGACGTCGGACTTCAGGTCCCGCAGCTCGGCCTGGTAGTCGAGCATGTCGAGCAGGTCCTGGATGCCCTCGCCCTTGACGGCGCTGGTGCGGATGACTTCCGTCTCGCCGCCCCACTCCACCGGATTGAGACCCTGCTCGGCGAGCTGACCGAGGATGCGCTGGATGTTGCCGTCGGTCGCCTCGGGCTTGTCGATCTTGTTGAGCGCCACCAGGATCGGCACGCCTGCGGCCTTCGCGTGGTTGATGCTCTCGATCGTCTGCGGCATCACGCCGTCGTCGGCCGCGACCACGAGCACCGCGATGTCGGTGACCTTCGCGCCGCGGGCCCGCATGGCGGTGAACGCCTCGTGGCCGGGGGTGTCGATGAAGGTGACCATGCGGTCGCGGTTGCCGGCCTTCACCGGAACCTGGAACGCGCTCGTCGCCTGCGTGATGCCGCCCGCCTCGCCTGACGCGACGTTGGTGTTGCGGATGCGGTCGAGCAGCGACGTCTTGCCGTGGTCGACGTGCCCGAGGATCGTCACGACCGGCGCGCGGGCCTGCACGTCGACGAGTTCCCGGTCGGCGAAGCGCTGCTCGATCACCTCGGCCGCCGAGCGGCTGGCGTTGACCTGCAGTTCGATGCCGAAGTCGATCATCACCTCGGTCGCCTGATCGGGATCGAGCGAGGTGTTCACGGTGATGGGCACGCCCATGAGGAAGAACTTCTTGAGGATCTCGGCCTGCTTGACGCCGGTCGCCTCGGACAGTTCCCGCACCGTGATCGGCTCGTTCACGACGACGACGCCGCCGACCTCCTTCGCGGTGGGAGCCCGCCCGCCGCCGCCCGAAGGCTGCTCGGTCCGTCCCTTCGCGTCGCGGCGGTGCTTCCGGAAGAAGCCGCCGGCGCCCTGCAGGCGACGCTCGCGCTCGGCGAGGTCCTGCTCGCGCCACGGCTCGAATCGGCCGGCCTCGTCTTCTCCCGCCCGCCCCGATCGGCCCGTCGCCTCGCGTCGACGCGGGGTGCGGGTCTTGCCGGCCTTGTCGCGATCGCCTTCGCCGGCCCGAACGCCTCGGCCGGGTCCGCCGGGACCGCCGGCCGCGGGCGTGCCCGGCCCGGACGGCCCGCCCATGGGCGGCCGACGCGGACGCGGCGCCGGAAGCGCCTCGGGCTCTTCGATTCGAATGACGCGGGGCCCGCTCAACTCGACCCGCTTGGGCTGCACCTGAGGGCCGACCGGCCCGACGATCTTCGGCCGCTTGGGCACGTTCATCGTGGGCGGCGGTCCCGGCGGCGTTGCCGGAGCCTCGGGCATCACTGCTTCAGCCGGCTTGGCGACGACCTTCGCCGCAGGCGCTCCCGCCACGGCCTTCGGCTCGGGCTTCGCGGGAGCCTCGGTCTTCGGAGCTTCAGGCTCGGCGGCCCTCGTCACGGAAGCGGCCGGTGCAACGGCTTCCGCCGCAGGCGCCACCGGAACTTCCTCGGCCTCCGCCTCGTCCTCGACCTTCTTCTTGGCGGCCCGCTTGCGAGCCGGCTTGGCCGGCGTCGGGGCGAGCGCGTCGAGATCGACCGGCTCGGCGGTCTCGACCGCCGTGGCCACCGCGCCATCTCCGGCACCGAACCACTCCCGGATGGTCTGGGCGAGCCCGACCCCGACCGGAGACATGTGGTTGGTGATGTCCGGGATCTCCTCCGCCTGGCACTTGGCCACGATGTCCTTGGAGTTGACACCGAGCTCCTTCGCGAGCTGGTGAATTCGAAGCTGGGCCTTCTTGGACAAGGGTCACTCCTGCCGCGTGCGCGGTTCGATCGATCAGCCTTCCGAGGACGTCGCCGCCTCGCCGCCTCCGAGAATGGAATCCGCCGCCGCCTCCGCGGCCTCGTCGGGAGCCGCCGACTCCGAGTCGCCGCCGAGCAGGGTCTGCGCGGTCGCCTCCTCTTCGGCACGCCGCGCCTCGGCCTCCTCCTTCTCGCGAGCCTGCTGCTCGGCGACCTCGCGAGCCTTCTCGGCACAGGTGTCGACCACCAGCGCCGCGATCTCGTCGGACATGCCGAGCTCCTCGCGAAGCACGTCTTCGCCGAGCTCCTCGATGTCGAAGACGCTGATCATGCCCAGCGCCCCCATCTTGTCGAGCATCTCCTCGGTCACGCCCTCGATCGGGCGCACCGTCTGCTCGAGGATCTCGAGGCCCTTGGCGAACTCGACCGGCGTGAGGATGTCGATGTCCCAGCCGGTGAGCCGCGCCGCGAGGCGGACGTTCTGGCCGCGTCGGCCGATGGCGAGCGAGAGCTGGTCCTCGCGGACGATGATCGTCGCGCGGCCGAGCTCGAAGCAGAGGCTGACCTCCTCGACCTCGGCGGGCTTGAGGGCGTTGGCGATGAGGATCTGGCTCGACTCGTTCCAGCGGACGATGTCGATCTTCTCGCCGCCGAGTTCGTCGACGATGTTCCGGATCCGGCTGCCGCGGACGCCGACGCACGCGCCGACCGCATCGACCTTCGAGTCGATCGAGCTGACCGCGACCTTGGTGCGGAAGCCCGGCTCGCGGGACATCGCCTTGAGCTCGATGATGCGTTCGGCGACCTCGGGGACCTCGGTCTCGAAGAGGCGGCGGATGAAGTCCGGATGCGCCCGGCTCATCACGATCTTGACCTGATGGCCCGCGTCGCGGACATCGAGGATCAGGCACCGCACGCGATCGCCGGGGTGGAACTGCTCGCCGGGGATCTGCTCCGAGCGAGGCATGAAGCCCTCGGCGCGATCGATCTGCACGACCAGCGCGCCGCCCTCGTAGCGGGCCGCGGTGCCGGTGACCAGCTCGCCTTGGCGCTTGGAGAACTCCTCGAGGAGGCTGTTGCGCTCGTCCTCGCGGAACTTCTGGATCATCACCTGCTTGGCGGTCTGCGCCGGAATGCGGCCGAGGCTCGCGAGCGGGATGTCCTCGCGGGTGCCGTCGAGGCGGTTTCGCCAGATCGTGATCGCGCCGGTGAGGCGGTCGATCTCGCAGCCGAACTCCTCGGCGTCGAGGCTGTTGAAGTGCTTGCGGGCGGCGCTGATCATCGCCTGCTCGAGGTCGCGGATCAGCAGGTCGCGGTCGATGTTCCGGTCGCGGGCGATCGAATCGAGGATGCGAAGCGTTTCGGAGTTCATGGTGGCGGTGTCGAGATTGCTGGGTTGCTGGGTTGTCGTGACGCCGGATCGAGCGAGGCGCCTGCCTCGATGAGGCTGCCGAAGGGACCGAACCGCGTCGCCGCCTCGCGCGGCGATCGCAAAAACTCGCGGGCCACCGGCACCTGCGGCGCCCGTGGCCCGTCGTCTCCGGCCCGATCGAACCCTTCAAGGGTTCCTTCGAACCGAGCCTGACCTCGCAAGGCGGGTCAGACCATCGCGGCCTCCATGCACGATCCCGCGACGGGCGATCCCGTCCGAGGGGTTCCGCGATGGCCGCCCCGAGGCCTCATGCCCAGGGCTCGAACGCGATCACCGGTCGAGAATTCATGCTCGGCGTGGGGCGTTGCATGGGTCGAAACCGATGGCGGCTCGCGGAGAGGGACGACGTGATTCCTCCGGCTCCACCGCCGAAGGGTCGCGGAGTGTATCGATCCCCGCGAAAGAAGGTCAATGTTTCCGGCGGGTTGAAGCCGTCGCCCATGCTCGACGGCTCGCCGACCGGTGCACCGCCGCCCATAGCCACGCCATGCCGCGGACGAATCGTTTGCCCGGCGAGCCATCGGGACCCCCGCGGTCCACCGCCACCGGGTCGACGGCTCGCCGACCGGTGCACCGCGGGTCTTCGGTCCGAGGTACCTCCATCGGTGGCTCGGACGGGCCCTCTGCCGCGTAGTCTCTGCGACCCGGCACGCCTCCTCCGCCCGCGCCATCAACGGAGCCCCCCTACCCGATGCGACTCCAGACCGCCCTCCTTTGCCTCGGACTCCTCGCGTCGCCGGCCCTTGGCCAGATCCCGGGACTGGGCAACCCGTTCGCTCGGCCGCCAGCGCCGGAACGAAACTTCGGCGACTCGCGGGACGTCGTCGAGATTCGCGCCGTGGCCGCCGCCGAGGCGGTCCGTCCCGGCGGCGACCTGCCGATCGCGATCGAACTCTCGATCGATCCCGGCTGGCACCTGTGGACCAACGAGGGCAGCACGCTCGAGGGCGCCGACGAGTTCGAGGGCGCCATCCGCACCGCGATCGAGGTGACCGCACCCACCGGCCTTGAAGCGCATCCGGGCTTCATGGCCTGGCCCGAGCCGCATCTGATCAGCGCCGACCTTGGCGAGGGACCACTCTCCTACGCGGTCTTCGAGGGACGGTCGGTCGTCTACCTGCCGGTCACGGTCGCGACGGATGCGACCGACGGCACCGTCGAACTCGCCTTCACGATCGACTTCCAGGCGTGCGACGACCAGACCTGCCTCGCGCCGGCGACGGTGAAGCTCTCGCTGCCGATCTCGATCGCCGCGAGCGCCGCCGGCGGCGGCGAGGCGAACGCGCTCTTCGCGAACTTCGATCCCTCGGTGTTCGGGCGCATCCGCAGCGGCGAGAAGGCCCCCGAGATCGTCGACTTCGACGCGTTCGGCCTGAAGCTCTCCGTCGACATCCGCGGCGCGGGGTTCCTGCTGCTGCTGCTGCTCGCCGCGATCGGCGGACTGCTTCTCAACTTCACCCCCTGCGTGCTGCCGGTCATTCCGCTCAAGATCATGGCGCTCTCGCAGGCGGCGGGGAATCGAGGCCGGTGCTTCCTGCTCGGCCTCGCGATGAGCCTCGGCGTGATCGCGTTCTGGCTCGGCCTCGGCATCGCGGTCGCCTCGATCAGCGGCTTCACCGCGACGAATCAGCTCTTCCAGTCGCCGGTCTTCACGATCTCGGTCGGGGTGGTGATCGCGGTGCTCGCGATCGGCATGATGGGGCTCTTCTCGGTGCGGTTGCCGCAGGCGCTCTACATGATCGAGCCGCGGCACGACACGATCGTCGGATCCTTCGGCTTCGGGATCATGACCGCGGTGCTCTCGACGCCCTGCACGGCGCCCTTCATGGGTTCGGCGGTGGTGTGGGCGGTGACCGGCACGATCACGACGGTGCTGCTCGTCTTCGGCGCGGTCGGCGTCGGCATGGCCTTCCCCTACCTCGTGCTGGCGGCGTTCCCGGCGCTCGTCAAGAACATGCCGCGAACCGGCCCGGCAAGCGATCTCATCAAGCAGGTGATGGGTCTGCTGCTGCTCGCGGCGGCCGCGTACTTCGCCGGCGCCGGGCTCAGCGGCCTGATGGTCGAGCCGCCGACGCCGCCCTCGCGGCTCTACTGGTGGGCGGTCGGTCTCGTCGCGGCCGCGGCCGGACTCCTCATGATGGTTCGGACCTTCCGCATCACGCCCCGGGTCGGGCCGAGGATCGTCTTCGGCGGTCTCGGCGCCCTGATCCTCGCCGCGTCGCTCCTCGTCGCGGTCCGCATGACCGACAAGGGCCCGATCGACTGGACCTACTACACGCCCGAACGGCTCGCCGAGGCGCAGGCGGAAGGCGACGTCGTCGTCCTCGACTTCACCGCGGAGTGGTGCCTCAACTGCAAGACGCTCGAAGCCACGGTGCTCGCGACCAAGGAAGTCGCCGCGGCGCTCAACGGCGAAGGCGTCGTCGCGATGAAGGTCGACCTCACCGGCAACAACGAGGCTGGCAACGCCCTGCTTCGCGAGTCCGGGCGACTGACGATCCCGCTGCTCGTGGTGCTCTCGCCGAGCGGTGCGGAGATCTTCAAGAGCGACGCCTACACGCCGAGACAGGTCCTCGATGCGATCGAGCAGGCCCGGCGCGGAGGCGGCGCGTGATCGAGGCGAATCCGATCCGCTACACGGTGATCGCGGAGTTCGAGGAACCGGCGGTCGCAGCGGAGTGGGTCGCGTGGCTGCGGGACGGGCACCTCGCCGACGTGCTCGCCGCCGGCGCGGCCGACGCGGAGGTCGTCGCGATCGAGGGCGAGACCGAAACGCCGGTCGCCTTCGAGGTGCGCTACCGCTTCGCCGACCGCGCGAGCCTCGACCGCTACGTCGAGATCGAGGCACCGCGGCTGCGGGCGGAGGGTCTCGCGAAGTTCCCCCCGGAGCGAGGCATCCGCTATCGACGCAGCGTCGGCGAGGTCGTCGCCGTGAAGCGACAGGGCTGAGGCTTCGCCGAGACGGTCAGGAGCCCGCGTCGTTCGGCGACTCGATCCGGGCTTCGATCGCGCGACGCTCCGACTCGGGCATCTGCATGAGCGGGTCGAGTTCGAGCGCCGCATCGAGTTCGAGCGCCCTTCTCCATGCCCGCTCCGCCGCCTCGCGGTCTCCGGCTTCGGCGAAGGCGTCGCCGAGATCGACGTGCAGCGAGACGTCCTGCGGCTGCATCGCGATGGCCGCGACGATCGCCTCGACGATCCGCCGCGGCGGCACCGCCCCGGGATCGATCTCGCGAAGCGCCCGCAGCGCCCGAAGTCGATCCGAGCAACGGGCGGCCGAACTCCCGAACTCGGCGAGATGCCGATCGGCCAGGGCGAGCGCCCATTCGATCGACTCGCGACGTGCCAGGTCGTCGGCGGACGCGGCACCCGCTGCAAGCCACTGATCGACCGCGAGCGACCCCGCGTGCGGCGCGGCGGGCCCGCCGTCTTCGGCGATCGCGGCCAGTTGCGACGCGGCCTCGCGCCGCGCTACGACGATCTCGGCCGGATCGAGGCGCTCGTTCCGCGAAAGCATGCGTCGCCCGATCGCATCGAGCGGCGCCGCCGCGGCGGCGAACCGCTCCTCGGCGATCGACACGCTTCGCCAGGGCCCAAGCACGACTGCCATCGAAAGCGCCGCCGGCAGCAGCGCCACGGCCATGACGCGGCGCGACGGCCTTGAACCGCCTTCCGATCGATCGCCGGCGGTGCCCGCCACGCCGACCATCAGCATCGCCCACGCGATCGAGCCCGGGTTGAAGAAGGTCATCTCGATCTGCCCCTGCAAGAGGAGCGTGAAGGCGACCGCCGCAGCGAGCCACGCGAACGCAAGACTCGACATCGATCCAAGCACCATCGCGGCCGCCCACGCGGCCGGCATGAAGAGGCCGATCCCCACCCAGCGGGCGATCGAGTCGAGCGACGGCGTCTCCGCGCCCGAGGCGATCATCGACGCCAGTCCGGCGATCGCCGCGCACGCGAAGCAGGTCGCCGCGACGCGCGGACGCGGCGGTTCGGCGACGATCTCGATACGGCGTCGGCCGAGCAGCCGCACGAGCACCGCGATCCACGCCACGGCGAGCAGACCCACCGCGACGAAGGCGTCGGGAAGCAACGAGTGCGCGCTCTGCACGCTCTCGGGGCTGCGCGGCGTCTTCACGAGCAGATACCACTCCTGGAACGCGGCCGGTCCGACGCCGAACGGGTTCTGCAGGAAGGTCCACCACGCCCCTTGCAGGTAGTGCCAGCGGAAGAGCAGGCTCTTCTCGCCGAGGAGACCTTCGGGAAGGATTCCGCGCAGCAGGATGGCGAGAAGACCGAGCGGAATGGCGAGGAGGGCGATGCGGGCGAGGAGGCCTTCCGAGAGTTGGACGTCCCCTCCGCCTCGCTCCGCTCGGCACCTCCCCCGCGTCGCTTCGCACGCCTCCCGCGTCAGCACGTCCCCTCCGCCTCGCTCCGCTCGGCA
>CAZTMB010000013.1:26321-33474 GCA_964614695.1 uncultured Isosphaeraceae bacterium
CGCAGGGGAGGAGTGGGCACTTCGCGCGAATGCGCTTGCGCGACCTTCGGCGCCTCGGCCCGTTCGCTTCGCGAGAATTCCCGTCGCGCGAGCACGCGAGGCGCTACGAAGGCGAAGAGGAGTCCTGCCGCAAGCGCCGCGATGCCGCCCTTCGATCCGTTCATGGCGACGCCCGAGAGGCAGGCGAGCGCGAGCGCGATCGCGACCAGCACGGTGCCTCCCCCGAAGCGTCCGCCGCGCGTCGCGAGGGCGATTCGCGTCCACGCGATCGCGCACGCGGCGACCACCGCCGCCCACACGTTCGCGAGGCCGAACCATCCCGACATCTCCCGCTGCAAGAGCCGACGCTCGTAGAGCCGTGCCGGCTCGCTGCCCTCCGCCCAACCGAACGAGGCGAGGACCTCGGCGCGATTCTCCTCGAAGTGCGCGACCGTCGCGGGATGCTCGAGGAACCACTGCTCGGCGCCGCGGGCGAGCCACGGCACCGCGCACGCGACGAGCCCGGCGAAGAGGATCGTGCGGAGCGGCGGGAACGCGTGGAGATGCGCTGCCGCGACGAGGCCGACCCACGACGCCGCAAGCGTGCCTCCTCGCCACGCCTGCTCGAGGTCGTGCGAGCCGTGCCACGCGAGGATCGGCACCGGCACCATCGCGAGCACGAGCGAGGCGACATCGATCCGCCGTCCGCTTCGCGCGACGCCCAGCAGCACCAGCGACGCCGACAGCAAGAGCAGCGCATCGAGACCGAGGCTTGATGCGGGACCGAGTCCCTCGAGCGCACCCGGCGATCGCATCGGATCGACGTCGAACCACTTCCACGGCGGCATCGCCGTCACCGCCCGCGCGACCGCCGCGGCGAGCATGCCGGCGGTTCCGATCGCCAGCAGCGGTGAAATCCGTTCGCCCCGCCCGTCGCCGTTCAATGCGGGCGCTCCGGATGGCCGCCACGAGGTTCGGCTTCGGCCTCCGTCGAACCGCCGGTGAACCGCTCGAGCATCGCGAGCACGCCGAGCGCCGCGATCGCCTGCAGCCCGACGAGCACCGCCTGCCACGGACGCAGCGACCCGAGCACGATGCCCGAGACCGCGAGGATCGCCGCGAGGGCCCAGATCGAGAGCACCGCGCGGGTCTTCGTCATCCCGCGAAGCAGCAGGCGATGGCTCAGATGCCGCTGGTCGCCGACCCACGGCGATCGACCTTCGCGAATGCGGATCAGCGAGACCGCGACGAGGTCGTAGAGCGGGATCGCGAGCACCAGCACCGGCAGGAACACGCCGTACCACGCGCCGCCGAGGGCGAAGGTGGGATCCGCCGCGTCGACGTAGGTCGTCCGCACCGTGAGCACGGCCAGCAGGAATCCCGTCGGCAGCGAGCCGCCGTCACCCATGAAGATCTTCGCGGGCGGGAAGTTGAAGACGAGGAATCCGAGCAGGCCGCCGAGGAGGCACGCGAGCAGCGCCGCGACGAACCATTGATGGTTGAGAAGCGTCGCGACCAGCAGCGCCGCCGCCGCGATCGCCGACACCCCTCCGGCGAGCCCATCCATGTTGTCGAGGAAGTTGATCGCGTTGGTGACCGCGACGATCCAGAGGATGGTGAGCGTCATCGACGCCGCGAATCCGAACGGGCCCCACGCATCGAGCATGGTCAGCAGCCGCGTGTCGAGGAAGCCCGCCACACATCCGGCGACCGCAAGCTGCACCAGCAGCTTCGGCCCGGCGGAGAGGCTTCGCCGATCGTCCCACAGCCCCACCGCGTGCAGCACGAGGACGCCCGCGGCGATTCCCCACGCGATCGGAACCGAACCTGCGAGCCGCGCCAGATGCGGCTCGATCGCCGGCACCCGCGCGACGATCGCCTCGGGCGCGATCGTGAACGCCAGCAGTCCTGCGACGAGCGGCAGCAGGACCGCCGCGACGATCGCGATGCCGCCGATGTTGGGAACGGGCCGCAGGACCTTCGCGTGCCCGGCGGCGCCGGCGGAATCGAGCGCGCCGAGCCGGCCTCCGATCCGGACGAGCATCGCCGTCAGCGGTGCCGAGAGCAGGAACGCCAGAAGCGGCAGCAGCAGGACCGCGTGGATCACCGCCGGAGTGTACGGACGGGCTCCGATGGATCCGACCGACGACGACTCGAATCCGCGACGCTCCTTGTCCCCCGCCGCCAACCCGTCAGACTGTGCGACCTCATGAAGTCGATCACCGTCTACTGCGCCAGCTCCACGAACCTCGCCCCCCACTTCGCCGAGACCGCTCGAAAGGTCGGCGACCTGCTCGCCGATCGCGGGATCGACCTCGTCTACGGCGGCGGCGGGATCGGCCTGATGGGCGAGATCGCCCGCGCCATGCACGCCCGAGGCGGGCACGTCACCGGCATCATCACGCGGCACCTTCTCGAGGCCGAGCAGGGCTGGCAGGGCTGCGACGAGCTGCTCGTCGTCGACACCATGCGCGAACGCAAGCGGCTTCTCGTCGAAAGGGGCGAGGCGTTCCTGGTCCTGCCCGGCGGTCTCGGCACCTACGAGGAGTTCTTCGAGACCCTCGTCGGGCGGCAGCTCAAGGAGCACGCCAAGCCGATCGGCATCGTCAACGACCGCGGCTACTTCAACCCGCTCGTCGCGATGATCGAGCACGGCATCGAGGAGCGGTTCATCAAGCCGGCGGTCAAGGAGCTCTTCACGATCGATCCCGATCCCGAGACCGTGATCCGCTGGCTCGAGACCGCGCCGGCAGTCGAGATCGATCCGCAGCGCTTCCTGCCGATGGGCCGCCTCGAGGAGCCGCCGGATCCCGAGCTGCCGCACGAGCACGATCCCGAGCGGATCGAGCCGTAGCGAGGCCTCCGACACCGGTCGGCGATTCGCGCACAATCTCCGCGTCCCGACCACGCTCGATGAACGACTCCCCCGAAAACCTCGCCGCCTCCGATCGACCGCCGATCGGCGTGATCGCCGGCGGCGGCACGCTTCCGGGCCTCGTCGCGCAAGGCATTCGCGCCGCGGGCCGATCGGTCGCGGGCATCGGCCTGCGCGGCAACGTCGAGCCGGAGTTCGCGACGCTCTGCGACCACTTCGCGACCGTGGGCGTGGTGCGGCTCGGGCAGTGGGTGCGGGTCGCGCGGCGCTTCGGAGTGCGCGAGGCGATCATGGTCGGCCGCGTCAGCAAGCTGCGCCTGCACAATCCGGTCGGCGTGCTGCTCGAACTGCCCGACGTCCGCACCTGCCGCTTTTGGTACCGTCGCATGCGAGGTCCCGATCGCCGCTCCTCGGTGCTGCTCGCGGCGGTGGCGGATGAACTTCTCGAAGGCGGCGTGCGGTTGATCGACTCGACTCGCTTCATTCCGGACCACCTCGCGACGGCCGGTCCGCTGAGCCGGACGAAGCCGACCGCGAAGCAGCTCGCCGACATCGCGATGGGCTGGCCGATCCTGCGGCAGGTCGCGCAGATGGACGTCGGGCAGTCGATCGCGGTGCGGGCGGGAGACGTCGTCGCGGTCGAGGCGGCGGAAGGCACCGACTCGCTCATCGAGCGGGCCGGATCGCTCTGCCGCAAGGGCGGATGGACGCTTCTCAAGACCGCCCGCGACGCGCACGACATGCGCTCGGACGTGCCGACGGTCGGCGTCGCGACGATCGAGAACCTCGCGAGGAACCGCGCCGCGTGCCTCGCGGTCGGCGCCGGGCGCACGATCCTGCTCGACAAGCCGGCGGTGATCGAGGCGGCGGATCGGCTCGGCATCGCGGTGATCGGCGTGCCGAGCGAGGGCGCGAGCGCCGAGGCGCTCGCGGCGCTCTGCGAGCGAGCCTGAGATGGCCGCGACCGACGGCCCGTCGCCGGCCTCCCGCGCGTTCGCCAAGCTCGACTTCGCGCTTGAACGCTTCGCGATCGACGTCTCGGGGCGCCGCTGCGCAGACCTCGGATGCCATGTCGGCGGCTTCACCGACTGCCTGCTGCGGCGCGGCGCCGCGTCGGTCGTCTCGGTCGACACCGGCTACGGCATCCTCGACTGGCGGCTCCGCAACGACCCGCGCGTCGAGGTGCGGGAGCGCACCAACGCGCTCCACGCCGAACCGCCCGAAGGCGGCGTCGGTTTCCTCTCGATCGACCTCGGCTGGACGCCGCAGCGATTGGCGCTGCCCGCCGCGCGGCGCTGGATCGCGCCGGGCGGCGACGTCGTGACGCTCGTCAAGCCGCACTACGAGCTCGAAGGCGCGGCGAAGTCCCGGCTCGTTCAGGGACGCCTCGACGACGACGCGGCGCAGGCGGTGCTCGCGGACCTGCTGCCGCGGATGCCGCGATGGGGTTTTCAGGTCGTGTCGCAGGCCGAATCGCCGGTCCGCGGAGGCAAGAGCGGCAAGGGCCGCGGCGGTGCGGGAAACCTCGAGTTCCTCGTGCATCTGCGTCCGATCGAGGCGTCCGGACCGCCCACGGCGGAGCCCTCGTCCTCGACGCCGAACTCGTCCGCCGCGACCCCGTCGACGCGGTCCTGAACTACAATCCCGGCTTCGCGATTCGCCCCCACGGGACCCTCGCTTTCCGCCCCGTGCGGAGGCATCGAAGGTCCCCCGACCCCACCGCATGACCGATCCAGCCCAGCCCGATCCGAACGATGCGCAGACGCCCGGTGCCGACGCGGCGCCGCCGCGCGATCGGGTGGTCGATCTCGAGATCGATCGCGAGCTCCACGACAGCTACCTGACCTACGCGATGAGCACGATCATGGACCGGGCGCTGCCCGACGTCCGTGACGGACTCAAGCCCTCGCAGCGACGAATCCTCGTCGCGATGAACGACCTCAACCTGTCGCCGGGGCGCAAGCACATCAAGTGCGCGAAGATCGCCGGCGACACCTCGGGCAACTACCACCCGCACGGCGAGAGCGTCATCTATCCCACGCTCGTCAACCTCGGGCAGTGGTGGAAGACCCGCTACCTGCTCGTCGACAAGCAGGGCAACTTCGGCTCGATCGAAGGCGATCCGCCGGCGGCGATGCGGTACACCGAAGCGCGGATGACCGCGGTCGCGACGCAGCTGCTCGACGACCTCGATCAGGACACCGTCGACTTCAAGCCCAACTACGACGAGCGGCTCGAGGAGCCGACCGTCCTGCCGGGCCGCTTCCCGAACCTGCTCTGCAACGGCTCGAGCGGCATCGCGGTCGGCATGGCGAGCTCGATCCCGCCGCACAACGCCGCGGAGATCTGCCGCGCGATCGTCGCGACGATCGACGATCCGCAGATCGGCCTCGACCGACTGCTCGAGATCGTGCCGGGCCCCGACTTCCCCACCGGCGGAAGGATCATGGGCCGCCGCGGCATCGCCGAGGCGTACGCGACCGGCCGCGGGCGGGTGATCGTGCGCGGCCGCGTGCACCGCGACAAGGTGGGCGGGCGCGACGCGATCGTGATCGACGAGATCCCCTACCAGGTCGATCAGTCGAACCTCATCGAGAAGATCGTCGACGCGGCGAAGAGCGGGCGCATCCCCGACATCTCCGAGGTCCGCAACCACTCCGGCCGCGACGCGGCGACCCGGATCCTCGTGGTGCTCAAGCGTGGCGGCGATCCCGAGGTGGTCGAGCGGCAGCTCTACGAGTTCACGCCGCTGCAGCACACCTTCTCGATCATCAACATCGCGCTCGTCAACAGCCAGCCGCGCACGCTGTCCTTCAAGCAGCTCGTCCAGAGCCACATCGACCATCGCCGCGAGGTGATCCGCCGCCGCACCGAGTTCCAGCTGCGGCAGGCCCGCCAGCAGGCCCACCGTCTCGAGGGGCTCGTCCTCGCGGTGCTCGACCTCGACGAGGTGATCGCGGCGATCCGCTCGAGCGAGTCGCGCGAGGAGGCGATCGCGAAGCTCATGCGGCTTCGGTTCCGCATCCCCGCGGACCATCCCCGCGCGAACGACATCCCGCAGCGGCTCCGCGACCTCGCCGCGCAGGGAGACGGCGTGGCGCTCTCCCGCCCGCAGGCCGACGCGATCGGCGCGCTGAGGCTCATCCAGCTCACCGGGCTCGAAATCACACGGCTCTTGAAGGAGCTCAACGAGCTCACCACGGAGATCGCCCGCCTCGAGGAGATCCTCGACAACCCCGCGGTCCTCATGGGCATCGTGCGGGCCGACGCCGAGGAGATCGGCCGCCGCTTCGGCGACGATCGCCGCACCTCGATCGAGGAGAACGAAGCCGAGGACTTCGTCTTCGGCGACCTCATCCCCGAGCATCCCGTCGCGGTCTCGGTGAGCCACGCCGGCTACATCAAGCGGCTGCCGCTCGACACCTATCGCACGCAGGGCCGCGGCGGCACCGGCGTCAAGGGCGGCGACATCCACGAGGACGACTACCTCGAGCACCTGCTCGTCTGCTCCTCGCACGACGACCTGCTCTGCTTCACCAACACCGGCCGCGTCTTCAAGATCAAGGTCTTCCAGCTGCCGGAGCTCTCCCGCATCAGCCGGGGCCGGGCCATCGTCAACCTGCTCGAGTTGCGGGACGGCGAGCGGATCCGCGCGTTCCTGCCGGTCGCAGACTTCGAGAAGGGCGAGCACTACCTCTTCTTCGCGACGGCGAAGGGCCGCGTGAAGCGGAGCGCCCTGAAGGACTACCGCAACGTCAACCGCAGCGGCATCATCGCGATCCTGCTGCAGGAGGACGACCGCCTGATCGACGTGCTGCTCACCTCCGGCGAGGACCACGTCCTGCTTTCAAGCACCTCCGGCATGGCGATCCGCTTCGACGAGAACGACGCCCGCGTCATGGGCCGCAGCGCCGCGGGCGTGCGGGGCATGGACCTTCGCGAGGAGGACGAGATCGTCGGGCTGGTGCGCTGCGACGAGGGCGCGGATCTGCTCACCGTGACCGAGCGCGGCTACGGCAAGCGCACGCCGCTCTCGGAGTACCTCGTCCAGAGCGAGGACGGCTCGAGCCGGCCGCAGAGCCGCGGCGGCAAGGGCCGCATCGACATCCGCACCACCGATCGCAACGGCGGCGTCGCCTCGGTGCGCTGCGTGACCGAGGGCGACGGACTGATGCTCGTCTCCGAGGGCGGCATGGTGGTGCGCATCGCCGTCGACACCGTCTCGCGGATCGGCCGCAACACGCAGGGCGTTCGGGTGGCGAGGGTGAAGGACGGCGACCGGATCGTCGCCACCGCCCG
>CAZTMB010000013.1:33574-36395 GCA_964614695.1 uncultured Isosphaeraceae bacterium
CCGTGGACCTCGTCGCCGATCATGAGCACCGCGTGGTCGTCGGCGTCGTCGCGCACGAGCAGGTCGTTGAGGGTCTCGGACACGCCGTGCGTCGTGCCGGCGAGGTGCTCCGCGTGCAGCCTCGCCGCCGCGACGAGCGGCGCTTGGCGCAGCGGAACCATGCGGGCATCCGATGGAATCCGATCGGATTGGCGGAGTCGATCGATCAGCGGCCCGAGGCTCTCGACGACCCGCGACGTCGCCACCTCGAAGGTCGTCAGGAACTCGGTGCGCTCGAAGCCCTTCGCCGCGAGGAACGCGACGCCGTCCGGATCGGCTGCCGGATCGACCTGCGAGAGCAGCGCTCGGCCACCAAGGTGGCGCGTCGCCGCGATCGCGGTGTCGAGGAGCAACGATCCGATGCCCCGCCCTCGCCAGTGCCGCACGACCCGTCCCGAGACGAGCACCGCCGATGCCGCCTCGGCGCGGCGAAGCGTGAGAATCGACAGGGCTCCGAGGACCTGCGGAGCCGGCTCCGCGGTGGTGGCGATCCACAGCTCGCCGAGATGCCCGAGGCGATCGCCGCGTTGCAGAAGCATGCGGCAGGCGCGACGCTCACCGCCCTCGGCGGGACGAAGGTGGACCGATTCGGGGGCGATGCGATCGTTCACGACGAGTTCCTCGCCGGCGACTGCACCGACCTGCGCTCGAGCGACTCCGCCGCCTCGTGATGGCGCCGCACCACTTCGGGATCCCAACCCGCGTGCTCGAGGACCCGCGCGAGGGTGCGATGGGCCAGCATCGTGGGGCGCTGCGCGATCGAACGCTCGAGCGCCATGACCGCCTCGGAGAAGTGGCCGAGCCTCGCGAGCGCCACGCCGAGCACCGCGTGCGCCTCGGGCCAATGGAACCGGAGCCCCGTCGCTCGCAGGGCCGACTCCGCAGCCGCCTGATCCTCGCGCCGTTCGAGCCGCACCATCGCCTCGATCAGGAAGGCGGTCGGAGAGTCGGGATTCTCCGCGAGAGCGACCGCGACGAGTCGCTCCGCGTCCTCGAATCGACGCAACTGGAGGTTGCCGAACGCGAGCTTCTCGGCGAGTCCTCGCTCGCCGGTCGCCTCGGCTCGTTCGAGATGCTCGATCGCCTCGTCGCGACGCGACTCCATGATCGCGATCGCGGCGAGCAGCAGCCGGGCGTGCCCGACGCTGCCCTCGAGAAGCATCGCGCGTTCGGCGAGTTCACGGCATCTCGCGGCGTCGCCTCCCACCAGGTGGCACGACGCCAGCAGCACGATCAGGCCTCCGCCAATCGGCCGCGCCGTGACGACGCGCTTGAGCGGCGGAATCGCCTGTGCCCACTCGAAGGCCCGCAGATGGGTGATCGCGAGGGCGTGGTCTTCTCGAAGCTGCTGATGGCTCCTGGCGCGCTCCGCGTGCGGATCCTGTTCGAGGTAGCCCAGATCGACCAACTGCCGGACGAGTTCTTCCGCGCCGCTCGTGACGACAGGCGCGTCTTGCCCATCGAGCCGCCCGAACGCTCCGTCGAGCGATTCCCATGAAGGAATCGAAGGAATCGAAGGGATCGTCGCGATCCCAGGTGCCTCGATGAACGCCTCCCGCAGCATGCGTCCTGGAAGGTCTTCACCGACCGGAAGTTCCATCAGCGCGAGCATGGTCGGCACAAGATCGACGACTGCCGCGCCGTGCACAAGACGATCCGCGGCGATCCGCGCTCCCTTGATCGCGACGAATCCGTGCTCGTGGCGAACGACTCCAGCCGCGACGGGCACAGTCTGCGGCGGCACGCTCGCGGCAGCCGGGACGCAACGGACGCCGAACGGCGAGCAGACCACGAGGTCCGCCTCGCCGGCAAGTGCGACGAGGACCGAGATCATGTTGTCGAGAAGCCGAAGCGCCGAGCCGACCACCTGGCCGTAGATCCGAGCCTCATCCGCGTCGACGCCCGGGAGCCCGGGCGAGTGGAACCGAAGGAACGTCCCGGCGAGGCGATCGAGGATCGGATAGCGAATCGCCGCGAAGGACCAGGGTTCCTGTTCGAGCAGGTGCGTTGCGACCGCGTGGCGGGAAACGGTCTCCGCGAGCGCCGCCATCACGAGGGCGAGCCGGCGATCGCGATCCTGATCGATTTCCGCAAGACGCGGCACGAAAGGCGCGATCTCCTCGGCGCCGAGTTCATCCGGATGAAGCCGCAGCTCGGCGAGTGCCGGCTCGAGTCCCGCCGGATGCAGCGACCGCTCGGGCACCGGCCACGGCGCGTCGATCGGCGCAGAGAGATCGAAGAAGCGATCGGAGACGAACGCCCCGCGAATCGGATCGGCAGGATGGCTCGCCGCCCAGCCGACCACGACGCTCGACCGACCCTCGCGGCTGGCGAGGTTCCAGATCGCATGCGAGCGCCGTGCCCAGTTGTCGACGGACCGCAGGTCGCCCGCCACCGGATCGAAGGTCATGCCGTCGAGGACGCGGTGGCGATCGGGGCGCTGCCCGGTCGCGAGCGTGGTCCACGCGACCGCCGGATCGGTCGACCCTCCGGCGACGAGACCACCCGAGGCGCCCGCGGAGACAAGACGCTCGACCGCCGGAAGCATGCCCGCATCGATCGCCGGATGCACGAGATCGACGCCAAGGCCATCGAGGCCGATCAGCAGCCACCGTCGAGGCGGCGTCATGGTCGTCCTGCCGAAATGGATGTCGGGCCTTGCGTCACGCGCGGCGGATCATCGACGCCACCGCTCGCATTCGCGGCGTCTCGAGTCGGCTTCACGCGCTCCGCTTGCGAGCGCGCCAGCGACCCAGGCCGCTCGCGCCGAGCGAGAAGAGCG
>CAZTMB010000013.1:36495-38938 GCA_964614695.1 uncultured Isosphaeraceae bacterium
CCCGCTGTAGACCACCGCTCCCGACGCCGACGACGCCACGGCGCCGCTCGCCAAGGCGTAGGCGACGAGGCTGCGGTCGAAGGGGGACTTGGACTCTTCTGTGGGCGGCATCGGCTCTCCTCGTCGGCAGACTGCTTGCCCCGGAACCTTCGATCAGACGCCGAAGGTCCCCTCGGAGAACGAACGGTGGAGTCTGCCTCGGATCTCCACCGCCGCAAGCCCGACCGACGATAAAACCGGAGATTGCCGCCCTTCTCGAAGGAATGTCACCCCACGCATGGGGGGGTCGGCGTGGTCGCGAGCGCGGGCGGCAGGACCGAGCCGAGGATGAAGGGACCGCCCCCGACGCTCCCGAGACCTCCATGCGGATCGATGCGCTCGCCTGAAACCGCCGCGTTCCCGTGTGTTCCGGCCACGCCCCTCGACGGCGAGGTCCGGGGCCGGCGGCCGCTCCTATCCTCCTCGTTCCGCCATGGCCGTCGCCGCTCCGATCGACGCCCTCGATGAACGCCCGCTGCCGATCGGACCGGTCGCGGGCGGCTTCCTGCTGTCGGTGTTGATGCATCTCGCGATCATCGTGCCGCTCCTCGTCGAGGCGATGCGGCCCGAGGAGGCGCGTGGTGTCGTCGCCGATCTGCCGCCGGAGCCCGCGCCCGTAGAGGATCCCCTCACCGACGATCCGGAGGTGCCGCTCGGCATCGACGAGTCCGATGCGGTGACGCTCAACTGGATCGGATACGAGGAGTACCAGGAGCACCTCGCCAAGCGAGCGGAGTTCGATCAGGCCGCGTTCCGCGACGAGGAGTCGGGCGGCGCCGAAGGCGACACCGGGACCGCGCTGGCGAAGCCGGGCGAACAGGCGACCGAGCAGCTTCCTCCCGGCGAGCAGCCGAGCCCCGAGTCGCAGCCCGCCGCCGCCGCTTCACCCGAGACCCCGCAGACCGAACCGACCACCGGCGGCGCGCAGGTTCGGCCGAACGAGACGCCGCCCGGGGGTCGAGACGTCGGGGCGGCCGACACGCCGGAGGAGGCGAAGGAGCCGCCGCGCTCGACGCCCGCGCCGACCCGCGGTCCCGAAGCGCCGACGCCCGACGGTCCGCGGGTGCTGCCCGCGGAGTCGCCCGACGTCGTCACGCCGGGCAACGACCTTCCCGCCGGCACCCCACGCGAGGAGCCGCCGCCGGTCGAGGATCCGGAGATCCCCAAGCCCGTCGAGGATCCCGCGCCGACGCCCGCGACCGATCCGCAGACCGAACCGACGCCCTCGGCGCCTCCGGCCGATGCCCCGGAGACTCCGGCGCCTCCGAAGCCGCAGCCCGAGACCGAGCCTTCGCCGAAGCCCGAAGAGCCCAAGCCCGAGCCCGAGCCGAAGCCGCAACCGACCCCGACTCCGGAACCGACCCCGAACCCGCAGCCGACCCCGACGCCCGCGCCGAACCCGCAACCGCCGTCGGAGCCCAAGCCCGCCGGCGCGCCGCCTTCAGGCGAGACCGAGCCCGCCGCGCCCGGGCCGCCGCGACCGGCGCCTCCGACGCCCGGCGAGAGTGCGCCCAAGGAGTCCGATGCCTTCAGCGTGGTCGACGCGCCACCCGAGACCTGGAAGACCGGTCGTCCGCTCGCGATGAAGGGGCTCGAGATCCTCACGAGGCGACCGCAGCTGCCGCTGCTCACGCAGCTCACCACCCGCCCGCGCGACCCGATCGTCGAGATGCGCTTCGACCGCACCGGCAAGGTGGTGCAGGCGACGCTGCTCGCCTCCACTGGACACGAGAACGTCGACGGGCCGATCGTCGACTCGCTCTACCGCTGGCGAGCCCGCGGCGAACTGCTCGAGCGATTGAAGGAAGGCCAGGTCTACGTCTACCGCATCCGCCTCGTGATGCAGTAGCGATCGCGCGTCGAAGGCGTCGGACGCCAGCACCGACGAGATCGAACTGAGAAGCGGAGCGCCGAGACGCGATTCACGCGGCGAGGCGAAGCCCGTCGCCGCGGTCGGAGTCGCGGCGGCGGTACTGAAGCGCGATGGTGGTGCGGCCGTCGAAGCTCACCGCGCGGACGACCTCGGCTTCGACCATCTCGTCGACCTTCAGGAAGCCGTCGGTGCGGCGCACGCCCATGCCGATGCGGACCCGCTCGCCTGCGACGATCGGCACGCACTGGTTGAGCGTGACCATCGCGCCGCCGCCCGAGAGGTTGCAGGTGGTGCCGGCAACGAAGCGGTCGTCGGCCGGTCGCCACAACTTGCACGGCTGCTCGTGGGCGACCCGCGTGCTGGTGCGACGCTCCGATGGCGGGGCGAGAAGCGCGTTCATGCGGGGTCGCATCGGCAGGTCCGAGAGGCGACTTTCGCGAAGGTCGGGAAGTCGGGCCACGTCACGCGGCTCGCGCTCGCTTCGCTCGAGTACGGAGGGCGGCATTCGCGCGAGGGTTGCCCCTCCCCCGC
>CAZTMB010000014.1:0-38672 GCA_964614695.1 uncultured Isosphaeraceae bacterium
CTCTCCTGCTCTCCTGCTCTCCTGCTCTCCCCAAGAAAAGAGCCCGCCATCACCGAAGCGAAGGCAGGCTCCTCGTGGGGGCTTGGGGTGAGCGGGCCGCGTCGCGAATCGCGACTCGCTCGCTGGGGACTACGCAGCGAAGCCGCGGCAAGTTGCCGACTCCTTGCCGAAAATCGCGATGTCCGGATTCACGTCGACGGCGAAGACTTCGGTGAACGCAGGACGAGCGTCACGGGTCCGTCGTTGACGAGCGACACCTTCATGTCGGTCCGGAATCGACCAGTCTCGACGCGCAGCCCATGCTCGCGCCTCATCGCGTGAGCGACCGCCTCGACCAGCGGCTCGGCGTCCTCCGGCGCCGCTGCGTCGATGAAGCTCGGGCGATGGCCCTTCGAGCAGTCGCCGCACAGCGTGAACTGGCTCACGAGCAGGACCGAGCCGCCTTGTTCGGTGAGGTCGCGATCCATCCGTCCCGACGCGTCGGGGAACACACGGAGCTTCGCGATCTTCCGCGCCATCCACGCAGCATTCGACGCGTCGTCGCCACGCTCGACGCCGAGCAGGACGAGGAGCCCAGCGCCGATCCGTCCCGAGACCTGCCACGATTCCGCTTCGCCGGATTGGCGAGCTCGGACCTCCGCTTCGGTCACGCGTTGAACCACCGCGATCATGGATGGATCGATCCGGGCCGATCGTTCATGCCAGCAAGCCGATCGCGGCGCAACTCACCAGCGCGAAGCCCTGATCGTCCATCGCCTGGCGGTAGTCGATCAGTTCGGTCTTGCTCGGCTTCGCGAGACGCTTGATCGCCGCCATGTTCCCGACCGAGCACCAACGGGTCGGGTTGCGGTTCCACTCGATCGTCTCGATGAACTCCGACGCATCGGCCTCGAGATAGCGCTTGAGCATCTCGCGGTCATGGGTCTCGACCTGGCTTCGCCGATCGGCATCGACCTGCCGAGGCTCGCCGAACTGCGGCCCCACATGGCTCAGGTCGCTCGAGGCGATGAAGAAGGTGCGACCGCCGGCGGCATCCAGTTCCTCCGCGAGGATGTCGAGGAACTCGTCGGTGCCGATGCGCTTGCCGTCCTCCTCGATCAGCGGGACGAGCGGATCCGGCACCAGCGCCGCGACGACCGGCACGTCGCCGAAGACGTGCTGGATCCACGGCAGATGCAGTTGGATCGAGTGCTCTCCGATGTGGTCGAGCTGGTCCGCGGTCGCTCGCTCTCCGAGCCGCACGGCCAGTCGTTGCTGCAACGCCGCGTCGGTGGCGACCGGCCCGAGCGGCGAGTCGAAGCCCCAGGAGGTCATGACCACGCCGTCGCCGATCCCGAAGTGGTTGGTGCCCAGCACGACGATCCGATCGGGGCGATCGAGGCCGACGAGCCCGCGGTAGGCGGCGGCGTACACCGGCCAACCGCGTCCGTAGTCCAGGTGCGGCGCGACGATGCCGACGATCTGGGAGCCGAGTTCAGGGTCCTCGGTCTCCTCGAGCCAACCGGCGATCTGGGTCCGGCACGCGTCGGCCTCTTCTCCAAGGCTGAAGGCGGCGCCCTTGGGAAGGCGTCCGGCCGCGTCGATCCGGTCCCGCAGCTCCTTCTCGAGCCGGGCGGCATTCGGCCCCCAGAGCAGGCCGATCTCGTCGAGCGCCTTCACCAACGGCATCAGCTGCTCGGCCTTGGCCCCGACGCTCCCGGCGATCTCGTCGAGGGTCTTCTCGCCTTGGAACCGCTGAAGCAACCCGAGGGCCTCCGGCGAGATGTTCATGGTCCGGTCGGAGAGCCGCAGGGGGTCTTGGAGGACGATGGCGGTCTTCTCTCCCTGCTTGACGCCGATCGGGATGAACCGGCGGATGTGGGGGCGGGCGAGGTGGTCGGGAAGTTCGGTCGAGTCCATGGGGGCGGAGTGTAGGAGCGGGCGACTCGTGCCGATGACCTCCGGGTGCCCCCGATCCGCCCTCGAGCGGATCGGGATCGCATGACCGCTTGTGGGACTTGTCCCCCGCGCGGTTCTTGGCGACGTGCTCCGGCAGGAGTACGCTTCGCGATTCCCTCCCGCTCCCGGCATCTTCAGTGTCGGAGGGTGCGAAGGTCCGACGTGGCGACCGGTTGCGATGCCGGTTCTGCTTGCCGTTCGAGTCGAGCCCGGGTGGGCGCGACCTTGGAGCCCTGTGATGAAGTCGAGCGATTCAACCGTCCGAACCAAGACCCCGCTGCTTGCGGCGATGCTCACCGCGGGCGTGTTCGCGCTGTTCACCGTTGGCTGCGGCGAGAGCGGCAAGCCTGCGGAAACCGCGTCGTCGACAACCGAGACCGCTCCGGCCGCCCCGAGCGTCGCCGAAGCGCCCGCCGCGGCACCGCAACTCGCCGCCCGGGATGCCACGGCTCCGGCCGCCTCGCCCGCGCCCTCCAAGGCGATGACGCCCGACCTTCGCACCGACAGCACCCAGCCGGCGGCGGAGAAGTCGATTGGTCCCGAGAAGGGCGAACTCGCGGCATCGCGACCCACCGACCGCACCGCCGCGGCCGCCGCCACGCCGACCGATCAGGCCGCCGATGCCCGCAAGCCCGGACCGGCCTTCCGGTTCGAGCCCGCGGTGCTCGACATGGGCGAGATGATGCCCGACGTCTCCAAGACCATGGCGGTGCGGCTGGTGAACGTGACCGGGGAACCCGTGAAGGTGAACCGCGCCGTGCCGAGCTGCGGCTGCACGACCCTCGGGGCGCCGAAGGACCCGATCGCTCCGGGCGAGTTCGCCGACATCGAGATCACGCTGAAGCCCGGCGTCGCGACCGGCGTCAAGCTTTCGAAGAAGGTCACCTTCGACATCGACGGCTACGCGCCGCAGGTGCTGACGGTCGAAGGCAACGTCGCCGAGTACGTCGCCGTCACGCCGAAGATCCTCTCCGCGCCGCCGACGCCCGATGACGCCTCGGCGTCCGAGAGCGGACGACTCACGCTGGCCTCGACCGATGGCGTCGCGTTCATCGTGACCGGCGTCAACCCGTCGGTGGTCGATGCTCTTCCGACGCCCTCGGCGACCGAGCACGAACTGGTCGTGGACTGGGCGAAGTGGGAAGAGGCCAAGCGGCCGGTTCGAGTGACCTTCACCACCGACCATCCCAAGGCTCCGACCGTCGCCGTCACCATTCGCCGGCCCGTCCGGGCGCCCGGCGATCCGTCGGCTCCTGCGGCTCCCGTCGCGGAGCGCCCCGCGGCGGCGCCGACCGGCTCCGCGGCCCTCGTCGCGGCATCCCGCAGCGGCGATGTGGCGAGGATCGCGATGGAGATCGCCAACGGAACCGACGTGAACCGCGTCGATCCCGCCACGAGCCGTACCGCACTCCATTGGGCCGCGCAGGAAGGACAGGTCGCTGCGATCAAGGCGCTGCTCGAGGCGAACGCCGACCTCTCGGCGATCGATCGGGTTGGAATGAGCCCGCTCGCCATCGCGGCGAAGGGCGGCCACGCCGACGCGGTGACCGTGCTCCTCGATGCGGGCGGCTCGGTCAACATGCGTGACGCAGCCGGTGGAAGTCCGCTGCTGTGGGCGTCTGGCCTTGGCAACTCGCAGACGGTCGAGGTCCTTGTTGGACGTGGGGCCGAGGTCAACATCGCAGACGTCAACGGGCTGACCCCGCTGCTGTGGGCGACGAGCATCGGTCGCGATCCTCGAACGGTCGAACTCCTGCTCGCGGCCGGCGCCGATGCCGAGCAGGCCGATCGCCTGAGCGGCGACACCCCGGCGATCCGAGCCGCCAAGAACACCAATCCTCAAGTCCTCGGCTTCCTCATCGCCAAGGGCGTCGATCTGTCCAAGGCGAACCTCAAGGGCGTCACGCCCGTCATGACCGCCGCCGGATCGGGCGGGGTCGAGCAGGTTCGCATGCTGCTTGCGACGAAGCCCGATCTCTCGATGAAGGACTCCCGCGGCTGGACCGCGCTTGACTATGCCCTGAACCGCAGTGACGCGAGCCGCGAGGCCGTCGTCGCCATGGTGCAGGAGGCGTCGGGGAACTGACGCCATGCGTGGCGGGCCGGTCGACTCCGGGTCGAGACCTCGCTACGCTCCACCGATCGCCACCGCGACCAGACTGCCGCCGATCTTCGGCGGCGGTCTGCTTTTTGGGATCAAAGCGGCGGCGGGGAGAACCATCTCGGTTGTCGCGTTACCTTGCCGAGTTCGCTGCCGGCCGCAGGGTCGCGGCGAGCCTGTCTTGATCTCCCGGAAACAACCGCCATGACCGCCGCCAGCGCGTATCGAGCCCTTGTCGATCACTTCAAGCAGGCGAACCTGCTGCAAGGCACCGCCGCGATCCTCTCGTGGGATCAGGAGACGATGATGCCGGCGGGGGGGGTCGAGTACCGCGGCGAGCAGTTGGCGCAGATCGCGGGTCTCGTCCACCGCATGAAGTCCGATCCGAAGCTCGGAGACCTGCTCGACGCCGCTTCGCGCGAGACCGGAGAGGACCCGCTCTCGGCCGAGGCGGTGAACGTGCGCGAGTGGACGCTCGACCGCGAGCGGGCGATGAAGCTGCCCGAGTCGCTTGTCGAGGAGTTGGCCCGCGTGTCGAGCGTCGCCCAGCACGAGTGGGCCGAGGCGAGGCGCGACAGCGACTTCGCGAAGTTCAAGCCTTGGCTCGAGAAGCTGCTTCACCTCAATCGCCAGCAGGCGGAGTGCCTCGGCTGGGATCGCGAGCACGGGGAGCCGTGGGACGCCCTGGGCGATCTCTACGAGCCGGGCCTCGCGGCGAGGGAGATCGAGTCGATCTTCACGCCGCTGGGTGATCGGCTGAAGCGACTGATCGCCGAGATCGCGGACGCCCCGAAGCGGCCCGACGATCGATTCGATCGGCTCGAACTCCCCGAGGCGCAGCAGGAGGCCTTCGTGCGATTCGTCGCGGAGGCGATCGGCTTCGACTTCACCCGCGGACGGCTCGATCGCTCGACGCATCCCTTCTGCGGCGGATCGCATCGCAACGACGTGCGCCTGACCACTCGGTTCCGCAAGGACGTGACGCTCGACGCCCTCGGTTCCACCATGCACGAGTGCGGTCACGGGATCTACGAGCAGGGGCTTCCCGCGGCGCACCTCGGCACGCCGATGGGCGAAGCGGCGTCGCTCTCGGTGCACGAGAGCCAGAGCCGGCTGTGGGAGAACCAGGTAGGCCGAAGCCGTCCGTTCTGGGAGTGGCTCTCGCCGAAGCTCGACGGCTTCTTCGGCTCGGCCGTGGCAGGACTCGATGCGGAGGCGATGTACGGCGCGGCGAACCGCGTGCAGCCAGGCTTCATTCGCGTCGAGGCCGACGAGGCGACCTACAACCTCCACATCATGATCCGCTTCGATCTGGAGCGGCGCATGCTTCGCGGCGACCTCGCGGTGGCGGATCTCCCGGCGGCGTGGAACGAGCACTACCGAGAGTCGCTCGGGCTGGTCGTTCCCGACGATCGTCGCGGCTGCCTGCAGGACGTGCACTGGTCGATGGGCGCGATGGGCTACTTCCCGACCTACACGCTCGGGACGATGCTCTCGGCGGTCTTCTTCGAGGCCGCCAACGCGGCCATGCCCGACCTGCCCACGATGTTCGCCCGCGGCGAGTTCGCCCCGCTTCGCCAGTGGCTGGTCGAGAACGTGCACGCGCACGGTCGCCGGCATCGCTTCCGCGATCTCTGCAGGGTCGTCACGGGACAGGAACTCACCGCCGATCCGCTGCTGGCGTATCTCGAGGGGAAGTTGCGTCCGCTGCACGGGATCTGATGGGCCGACTGCGGCGATTCCCGTCGCATCCATCGACGATCCATCGCGCAGCACCTAGACTCCCGCCCCTTCGCCGCGGGCCCGCGGCCTCCGCACCCGTCGCGATCCCTCCTCCATGCCGCTTCCGCTGCGCAACGTCGCCATCATCGCCCACGTCGACCACGGCAAGACCACGCTCGTCGACACCCTGCTGACCCACTCCGGAACCGTGGAAGGGCTCGACAGCGGCTCCTGCCTGCTCGACTCGAATCCTCTCGAGCGGGAACGAGGCATCACGATCCTCTCGAAGAACTGCGGCGTCGAGCTGGTGCCGCGAAGCGGCCGCCACGCCGGGGAGCGGATTCGCGTCAACATCATCGACACGCCAGGGCACGCCGACTTCGGCGGCGAGGTCGAGCGGGTGCTGCGGATGGCCGACGGCGCGCTGCTGCTCGTCGATGCCGCCGAGGGACCGATGCCGCAGACGCGGCACGTGCTCGCCAAGGCGCTCGAACTCGGCCTGAAGCCGATCGTCGTCGTCAACAAGTGCGATCGCCCCGACGCTCGCCCCGATGCGGTGGTCAACGAGGTCTTCGATCTGCTCGTCGACCTCGGCGCGGACGAGGAAGCCCTCGACTTCGCGACGATCTACGCCTCCGGTCGTCAGGGGTGGGCCGGCCGGTCGCTCGATCCTCGACCGCAGGGAATCGAGGAACTCGTGGAGGAGATCGCCGATCGCGTTCCGGCGCCGAAGGACGATCCGGCCGGACCGCTCGCGATGCTCGTGACCACGCTCGACGCCTCCGACTACACCGGCCGCATCGCGATCGGCCGGGTCTTCTCCGGCGTGCTCCGCTCGGGGCAGCAGCTCGGCATCTGCCATGCCGACGGATCGGTGGAGCGTGCCCGCCCGGTCAAGCTGCTTCGCTTCCAAGGCCTCGGTCGAGTTCCGGTGGACGCGGTCGAAGCGGGGGACCTCTGTGCCGTCGAAGGCTTGGCGACGGCCGAGATCGGCGACACGCTCTGCGAGCCGGATCGACCGCAGCCGCTGCCGCGAGTCTCGATCGACGAGCCGACGCTCGACATGATCTTCCGGATCAACGACTCGCCCTTCGCCGGCCGCGAAGGCAAGTACGTGACGAGCCGCCAGGTCGGCGATCGTCTTCGCAAGGAGCTCGAGACCAACGTCGCGCTGCGAGTTGGACCGGGCGAATCGACCGAGGAGTTCCGGGTCTCCGGACGCGGTCTGCTGCACCTCGGCGTGCTCCTCGAGACGATGCGTCGCGAGGGCTACGAACTGGCGGTCGGCAAGCCCGAGGTGATCGAACGCGAGATCGACGGCGTCCGTTGCGAGCCGTTCGAACGGCTGAGCCTCGACACCACCAGCGAAGGCACCGGACCGGCGATGGAACTGCTTGGCAGCCGCGGCGCGGAGGTCCTCCGCATGGATCTCCGCGGCGATCGCATGCACCTCGAGGCGGAGATCCCCGCGCGAGGCCTCATCGGCCTTCGCACCCGCCTGCTCAACGCGACCGGCGGCGAGTCGGTGCTTCACCACAGCTTCAGCGGCTGGCATCCGGTGCGTTCGGCGGTGCGGCGGCGCAGCAACGGCGTCATGGTCGCCAACGAGCCCGGCACCGCGACCACCTACGCGCTGCTGCAGTTGAGCGAGCGCGGCGTGATGTTCGTGAGTCCCGGCGACCCCATCTACCCCGGGCAGATCGTCGGGGAGAACAGCCGCGACACCGACATGACCGTCAACGTCGTGAAGGCGAAGGCCTTCTCGAACGTGCGCGAGACCTCGAAGGACGCGACGGTCGTGCTGAAGCAGCCCCGGAAGATCACCCTCGAGTCGGCGCTCGAGTACGTCGAGACCGACGAACTCGTGGAGATCACGCCGGCGGCCATCCGGATCCGCAAGCGGATGCTCTCGGAAAACGATCGCAAGCGGGCCGATCGAGCCGAGAAGTCCAGGGCGGCGGCGATCGGCTGAGCGGACGATCCGGCTTCGCCGTGGAGCAGGGAGGCTTCGCGTGACCAGGACCCGAGTGCTCAAGTTCGGCGGCACCTCGCTCGCGACGCCCGAGTTGCTCAAGGCCGCGGCCGCGCAGGTCGCCGCGATCCGAGCATGCGGCGAGCAGGTCGCGGTCGTCGTCTCGGCCATGGGGCACACGACCGACGCCCTCGTGACGATCGCCGGACAGGTCGCCGGAACTCGCCCGACTCCGCGTGAACTCGACACGCTGCTCGCGACCGGCGAACAGGTCTCCGCGGCGCTCATGGCGATGGCGCTCCGAAACCTCGGTCTCGAAGCCTCGAGCGTCTGCGGGCCACGCATCGGCATCACGACCGATGCTCGCCACGGAGCGGGCACGATCCGTCGCGTCGAACCCGTGGAGATCCTCGCCATCCTCGAGCGCGGCGGTGTGCCGGTGATCGCGGGCTTCCAAGGTGTCGATGCCCATGGCGATCTCGTCACGCTCGGACGGGGCGGTTCGGACACCACGGCCGTCGCCATCGCGGCCTCGCTCCGGGATCACGAGGCGCCCGGAACCCTTGCTCGCTGCGAGATCCTGACCGACGTGCCCGGCATCTGCACGGCGGATCCACGAGCGGTTCCCGAAGCTCAACCGATCGAGTCGATCTCGGCCAAGGCGATGCTGCAACTCGCTCGCGTCGGGGCTCAGGTCATGCATGCACCGGCGGTGGCGCTCGCGCTCGCCGCGAACGTCGAGATCCTCGTCCGCGAGGCGCACCCGAATCAGCGTGACCTTCCCGGAACCCGCATCGTGCCCGCTCGCGACGCGGAGGCCGATCCGCCGACGGTCGGGCTTCTCGTCGATCGGATCCGGCTCAGGTTCGATGGGCACCCGAACCCGGTCGAGGCTCTCGAGGCCGCGGAACGGGAACTCGGTCGTCATTCCGGAGTTCTCTTCGACACGAGCTCCCCAAGCCTGATCGTCGCCGCAGCCAGCGCTGCGGATGCAGTCGCGTGGCTTCGAACGCATGCCGGCAGTGCCGTCGTGATCGAGGAGTCCGACCTGACGGTCGTGTCCTTGGTGGGCGCTTCGACCTCGCGAGTCCCGACCTCGGAGCCGATCGCAGTTCCGGCCGAACACGCGATCGCCACGGGATGGTGGGACGGCGAGCCCGCGACGGCGTGGTGGCTCATGCCGGCGGCGAGAGCGATCCCGCTGGCACAACGGCTGCTCGCCACAGTCCATCCGGCCAGCCCGCGGGGCGGCCTCGGTCAACGTAACGGGGATTATGAGACTTTGGATTCGGGAGAGGGGAGTTCGGCCGGGCCGGCGGCAACAATGGCGTCATGGGCTCCATGACCCTTCGCTCCCCGAACGCCTCGCTGCCTCCTTCGTCGAGTCCGAGCGGACTCGGCGCTCCTTCCGCGGCGATGCCGCTCTGCTCGGTGTTCAGGCGCTTCCTCAAGGCCCGCGGCCTCAAGTACACCGGCGAGCGAGCGGAGATCCTCGACAAGATCCTCGGCTTCGACGGCCACTTCGAGGCCGAGGAGATCATCGCGGCGATGCGCGGCGGACGTCGACGCGTCTCCAAGGCGACGGTCTATCGCACGATCAAGCTGCTGCAGGAGGCCGGGATCATCGCGCCGGCGCTCTTCGACGGAAAGCAGTCGCACTACCAGCTTGCCCACGGCCGCGAGCCGCGCGACTGGATGGTCTGCGTGCGCACGGGCCGCACCATCGACTTCTCCGCGCCCGAACTCGTCGCGCTGCGCGACCGCATCTGCCGCGAGCTCGGCTGGGTTCCGATGGGCCACCGATTCCAGATCTACGCTTCGAGCCCCGAGCCCGCTCAGCCGAGCGGCTCCTCGTCGGGCTCGAGCGGCCGTGAGACGACGTAGCGCCCCGAGAACCAGCGTTCGAGGTCGGCGAGGCGGCATCGCTTCGAGCAGAACGGACGATGCGCGTGGTCGTGCCGAGGCTGACGGCAGATCGGGCAGACGTGTTCGGTCGCCTCGAGGCGCGTCGCCTCGTGGAGCGTTTCGAGCGCATCGGCGAGGCGCGTGGCGTTCGCCCGATCGCCGCGTCGGTCGTCGATCTCGATCCGGCGCCGCGAACCGTCGGCCTGACGCAGGCGGATCTCGATCGCTCGATCCGGCATGAGCGGGCCGAGTCTGCGCGGCCATTCGATCGCCATGACCGTTCCGGGCTCGGCCGCCATCTCTCCAAGATCGATTCCCGCGAGCGACGCAGGCCCCTCCACGCGATAAGCATCGACATGGAGCAGCGATCGAGGGCCGCCGTCGTACCGCTGCGCGATCACAAAGCTCGGACTCGACACCATCGAAGGATCGATCCCGAGTGCCCGGGCGAGTCCGCGCACGAAGCAGGTCTTGCCGGCGCCGAGATCGCCTTCGAGCAGGACGACGTCGCCGTCGCGCAGGTACTCGGCGATCGTCGCCGCGATCGCCTCGGTGCGATCGGGTGAATCGCTCTGGATCCGAAGCATCGCCTCGGTCATCGCCGGTCTCCCGACCGATGCTCGAATCCGCGTTCCGAGATGTCGACGAGGCGATCGGCAAGCCTCAGACGCACCAAGGGCCCGCCGTCGCGAGCGACCACGCGGCCGATCGTGCGCACCGGCGTGCCGGAGACCGAGGCGGGCGGATCGATCTTGCTTGCGAACAGCAGTTCGAAGTCCTCGCCGTCGCCGATCGCCTGTTCGAGCGAGGCCCCCGCCCGGATCGGAATCGCCGCGGCCTCGATCTCGATCGCGAGCGAATCGTCGTGCTCGACGAGATGCGCCGCATCGACGCCGAGCCCGTCGCTCACATCGATCATCGAGTGCAGGTGCGCTCCAAGTTGCGTGGCGAGATCGATCGCCTCCGCAAGGCGAGGCGGGAAGTCGAGATGCCTGCCGCCGCCATCGCGATCGATGCTGCCGCCAAGCGATCCGGTGACCGCCACGACGTCGCCGACGCGGGCGCCGCGGCGCGTGACCACTCGACCCTGCTCAAGCGCCGGCGTCGCGAGGATCGCCACCGACAACGTGAGCGGCCCGTCGGCGGCATGCATCGAGGTGTCGCCGCCGACGAGCGGGCACGCGTGCTCGTCCGCCGCCGAGCGAAGCCCCTCGAGCAGCCCGTCGGCAAGCGACTGGGACGCCGAGCGAGGCAGCGTCACCGACGCGAGGCACGCGAGCGGCTTCGCCGCCATCGCCGCGACGTCGCTCAGATTGCGAAGGAGCGCCTTGCGTCCGACGAGCCGCGGATCGGCTCCCGGCAGGAAGTGCCGGCCTTCGACGACCGCATCGATCGCGGCGAGGACCCGCTCGCCTCCGACGCGAAGGACCGCCATGTCGTCGCCGGCTGCGAGTTCGACGCTTGACGGCATCGCGGGCTCGCTCGCCAAGAGATCGCGGATGAAGCGCCGTTCGTGCATCGGGTTGCTCACCGCGCCTGGGCTCCTGCTGCACGACGCGCCGAGCGACCGCGAGCGAGTTCGCGCAGCACGTCGGCCGTTCGCGCGGAAGCCCCCTGCCGTCGCCGGATCTCCGCCCTCCCGGCTTCGGCGATGGCTCGACGCCGCGCGGGATCGCGCACCAGTGCCTCGAGCTGCGAAGCCAGCTCTTCGCCGCGGCACTGCACGAGACCGCCCGCCGTCACCAGATCGCGCACGGCGTTCGCGAAGTCCGCGACGGCCGGACCGATCAACGTCGCCTTGCCGAGCCCGATCGGCTCGATAGGGTCGGAGCCGAACAGCGATCCGAAGCTTCGTCCGACCACCACGATGTCCGCGAGCGCGTAGGCCTGCCGAAGCTCGCCGAGCGTGTCGAGCAGGAAGCGCCCGGTCGCGCTGCCGCGATCGCCGCGGCTTCGCCGAGCGCATCCGGGCATCGCCGCCGCCGCGCCCTCGCACCACTCCGGACGGCGAGGTGCGCAGAGCAGCTGCGCACCCTCGGGCATCGATCGAACCAGCAGTTCGTGCTCCTCCGGTGCGGTCGAGCCCGCGACGACGAGCGGACGCGATCGATCGATGCCCATCGCTTCCGCGAGTTCGCGGGCGCCCTCGACCTCGTCCTCGATCCGGACGCTGTCCCACTTGAGGCTGCCGGTCGTCTCGATGCGACGAGGGGCGACGCCAAGGGCTTCGAATCGCCGGGCGTAGCCTTCATCCTGGGCGAGCACCCGTTCGAGTCCGCGGAACATCGGCGCGACGAGCGGACGAAACCGGCGGTACCCGCGGAAGCTCCGCTCGCTCAGGCGTCCGTTGACGACGACGACGGGGATCTGCCGCTTCCGGCACGCCTCGACGAGGTTGGGCCACACTTCGAGCTCGACCGTGGCGATCACGTCGGGCTGTACCCGATCCAGGAAGCGGCCGATCGCGCGGGAGAGGTCGAGCGGATACTGCTCCACCCGATGCCGCGGCTCGAAGAGGTCGATCGCCCGCCGCAGGCCCGTGCTCGTGGTTGCGGCGAAGACGACTTCGACCGCTTCGTCTCCGGGGACTCCCGCAAGCAGATCGACAAGTCCCCGGCACGCGTTGACCTCGCCCACCGAGACGCCGTGGACCAGCACCCTCGGCCCGTGCGGCGTCGGGAGCATCTCGCCCTCGCCAAGCCGCGCCGGCCAGTCGGCGGCGAGATTTCCTCGCCGCGCGAGATGCGGGACGAGCAGCGGGCTCGCGATGGCCGCTGCGGAGAGGTAGGCCGCGTCGATCAGAACGCCCATGGCTTCGCGATCCTACGAGGAAGGCCGCTCGCCGATCACTTGACGCCCTTCGGTCCGCCGCCTGAGAGGTACTTCGCGGCGATCGCCTGCTCGAGATCGATCTCGCAGACGTTCGCCAAGGTCGTCAGCCAGGCGAACACGTCGGCGAACTCCTCCGCGAGGTTCTCGCGATCCTCCTTGCCCTGTTCACGCCGACCGAGGGCGTGGGCGAGTTCGCCGAATTCCTCGCTCAGCCAGAGGAAGGTGCCCGGAACGCCCCGGGCACGGTCGGTTTCGAGGTAGCGGTCGCGGATCAGGTGCTGGAAGTCGGCGATGCGCATGGTTGGTCGATTCCGGAGCGGACGTGCCGGCAACGAGAACGCCCCGCCGAACGGGCGGGGCGAAAGCGTCCACGGCGGGGCTCGAACCTGCAACCTTCGCCTTCGGAGGGCGACGCTCTATCCAATTGAGCTACGTGGACTGGAGGGCGGAATGGTAGCAATCGCGGCCGAACGGGCGGCAGCATCGCTGGCGTCTCCGTAGCATGCCGCCCCCATGACCACCCCCCCATCGCCGCAGCGGCTTGCCTCGGCGCCGTCGCTGCTTGCGATCTCCTTCCTCGCCTCGTTCGGCACGGGGATGGTCTGGAACGGGCTCGCGTTCATCACCCGAGAGAGCTACGGCTTCGGGGAACTCGAGAACCTCCTGCTCGCGGTCTTCAACGGCGTGGTCTACGTCGGTGCCGCCTTCGCGGCGGGACCGCTGACGCGGGCGATCGAACGGCGCGTGTCGGCGCGGAGCCTGACGATCGGGCTGCTCGCGATCCAGGCGATCTGCTGCCCGCTGCCGCTGCTCTTCGAGTCTTCGTGGCCGATCTGGCCGGTGGCGGGCCTGCTCAGCGCCGCGGGCGCCGTGCAGTGGCCGCTGGTCGAGAGCTACCTCACCGCCGGACGGCACGGCGCGGCGATGCGTCGAACGATCGGCTGGTGGAACGTCACCTGGATGGTCGCGGTGACTTTGTCCATGCTGGCGATGGGACCGATGCTCGCCGCGGGCGAGGCGGAGTGGAACCTCGCGGGCCTCGCGGTCCTCTTCGCGATCGCAGCGTTCATCGGCTTCTCGCTGCCGCCGGTGCCCGCGGCCCACGACGAGAACGAGAGCCTCGAGCACACGACGCCGGAGTATCCGCGCCTTCTCGCGTCGTGCCGGGTGCTGCTGCCGCTGAGCTACGTCTTCGTCGGCGCCATCTCGCCGCTGATGCCGTACCTGCTCGACGGCCTCTCGATCTCGCTCGACCGCCAGACGCCAATGACGAGCCTCTGGCTGATCGCCCGCGTCGCGATCGTCGTCGTGCTTTGGCGAACCCACTTCTGGCATGGGCGGTGGTCGACGCTTCTGCTCGCCGGCGCGTTGATGGTCGGCGGATTCGCCGCCATGGTGCTGGCCGGCTCGATCGGCTCGATGAGCGCCGGCCTTGTCGCCTTCGGCGTCGGACAGGGCATCGTCTACTACGCGGCGCTCTACTACGCGATGGCGGTCGGCCGCGCCGGCGTCGATGCGGGCGGCACGCACGAGGCGCTGATCGGCGTGGGGTACGGCGTCGGCCCCGCGGTCGCCGCGATCGGCAGTCTCGTCGCAGGAGGTCCGGGCATCGTGGGCGCGATCTGGATCGTCGTGGCGATCTCCGTCGTGCCGGCGGCGATGCCGCGATTCAAGCGCCGCCCGCAGCTCCCTTCGACGTGATCGCGGAGAGGGCTTCGAGCGCGCGAGCCCTCGCCATCGCATGATCGACGATCGGCTTGGGATAGTCGCGGCCGAGCGCGACGCCGGCACCGCGAAGCGTCTCCGGCGGCGCTTCCCACGGGCGATGGATGAACTTGCGCGGCACCTTCGACAACTCGGGCACCCATCGGCGGACGTACGCACCGTCGGGATCGAACTTCTCGCCCTGCAGCACCGGATTGAAGATGCGGAAATAGGGCGCCGCATCCGCGCCGCATCCCCCCGACCACTGCCACCCGAGCGTGTTGCTGGCGAGATCCGCGTCGACCAAGGTGTCCCAGAACCACTCGGCACCAGCGTTCCATGGAAGGAGCAGATGCTTCACCAGGAAGCTCGCGACGATCATGCGCACGCGGTTGTGCATCCATCCGGTGTGCCACAGCTGCCGCATGCCCGCATCGACCATCGGGTATCCGGTCTCTCCCCGCTGCCACGCGCGGAGCGACTTCGCGTCGCGACGCCACGGAAAGCGCTCGAACTCCGGACGAAGCGGGCGCTCGGGCGTCTTCGGATACGCCGCGAGCACGTGATGCGCGAACTCGCGCCAACCGATCTCGGCAAGAAACTTGTCGACATCCTGGGTCCGCGTTCCGGAGAGCGCATGCCAGATCCGCCGCGGCGAAATCTCGCCGAAGTGCAGGTGCGGGCTGAGGAGAGAGGTGCCGACGATCTCCGGACGATCCCGCCCCTCGCCGTAGCCGTCGACCGCGCCGCGCCCGAAGGCGGCGAGCCGGGCGCGAGCGCCGGCTTCTCCGGGCGACCACATCTCGGCGAGGCCGGCGTCCCACGCGATCGTGGGCGCCAGTCCGAGCGCGTCGATCGAGTCCCCGCGCGGAGACTTCTTCGGAAGCGGCATCGTCTTGGGTGCCAATCGGGGGTTCGCGATGTCCGCGACCTGTCGGCCGCACGCCTTCCAGTACGGCGTGAAGACGCGGTAGGGCTCGCCCGATCCGCTTCGGATCGACTCGGGCGCGAAGAGCAGCGTCGTCAGGTGCAGGTCGACCGAGACTCCGGCTTCGGCGAGCGAGTCCGACACCGACCGCTCCTGCGCGATCGCCCGCGGCTCGAAGCGTCGGCTGGCCACGACTCGATCGCATCCGATCGAGCGAGCCAACTCGGCGAGGACTCGTCCGCTGTCGCCGCGACGCACGAGCAGCCGGCTGCCGATCGACTCGAGCGAACCGGCAAGCGAACGCAGCGATCGATCGAGCCACCAGCGGCTCGCACCGCCCGGCGCCCAGGAGCCCTCGCCTTCAGGATCCCAGATGAAGACCGGCAGCACCTCGCCCCGCGCTGCGGCGGCGAGCACCGCGTCGTGATCGTCGAGGCGAAGGTCCTGCCGGAACCAGAGGATGGTGGTCATCGGGAGATCGACTCCGAAGCGCCGCCCCGGCCGAGTTCGAAGGCGAGCGCCTCGCGCAACGTCGCGAACTCGAAGCGGAATCCGCTCTCGACGAGTCGCCGCGGCGCGACCGGCGCGCCCGAGAGCAGCAGTTCCGTGCCCATGCGTCCAAAGAGCAGCTTCACCGCGAATGCCGGCAACGGCATGAACGCCGGACGCCGAAGCACCGCCGCGAGATCACGGCCGAAGTCGCGATTGCTCCGCTGCTGGGGATTCGTCGCATTCACCGCTCCGCGCAGCTCGTCGCGGCGGATCGACCAGAGGATCGCGCCGAGCAGATCGTCGATCGCGATCCACGGCATCGCTTGACGGCCGCTGCCGACCGGCCCGCCGAGGCCGAGCGAGAAGGGCGTCAGCAGTTTGGCGACCACGCCTCCCTTCGCCGCGACGACGACGCCGATTCGCAGGTGGACGACGCGAACCCCCGCGTCCTCCGCGGCACGCGTGGCGGCCTCCCACTCCGCGGCGACCTCGCCGAGGAAGCCCCCGCCCCGAGGACCGGACTCGTCGAGCGGGTGCTCGAGATCGAGATCGGGACGGTTGCCGAAGAAGCCGACGGCGGAGGCCGAGACGAGCACGCGCGGCTTCCGATCGAGCTTCGCGATCGTCTCGCAGAGGAGCCGCGTGCCCTCGACGCGGCTCGCGCGGATCGACGCCATGCGAGCCTTCGTCCAGCGACCCGCGGCGATGTTCTCGCCCGCGAGATGCACGACCGCGTCGAGCGCCTCGAGCCCCTTCGCGTCGATCGCGCCCTTGGCGGGATTCCACGCGATGTCCCCTTCCGCGGCGTCGGGCCGTCCGCGCACGATCCGTCGCACATGATGGCCACCGCTTGACAGGAACGGCCGCAGGTGTGAACCGACGAGCCCGCTCGCCCCGGTGATGGCGATGTGCAGCGGATCGCCTGCGCACTCGGCGTGGCGGCGAAGGTCGCTTCGGAGGCGATGGTGGCGGAAGAGGAACGTTCGAACGAGTTCGCGATGCGCCTTGCCGCCCGCGAACAGGCGTCCGGCGCCGCCGCCCTTCACCTCGTACTCGATGCGATCCTCGAGCAGGCTGTGAGGACCCTCTTCCGGCAGGAAGCGATGGTCGTGCACCCACGCGGCGAACGGCCCTTCGATCTGACGGTCGCGGAATCCGCGTGGCGGGTCCACCTCCTCGTGAAGCGCCTTCCACCGCCACCAGACGCCGCCGATGCGGACCTCGAACTCGGCGATCGCGCCGTTGCAGACGCCGCCGAAGGTGTGCAGCTGTCTCACCTTCGTCCACGGAGGCGTCATCCGCTCGAGGGCGCCGGGACGGAAGTGCCACGCCGCGAGCGCCTCGACCGGCACCGGCATGCGACTTGAGTGAAGCAGGATCGGCATGGGATCAGTCGGCGCAGATGGAGACGACATTCGCCGGCAGCGGCTTGCCTTCGATCAGGATCGACTGCACCCGCGCGAACACCGCACGGTCGAGCCGCCGCTCGGCGTCGGGGCGCTTCCGCATCGCCTGCATGACGACGCCGAGTCGGGGATTGTCGCGAAGGACCGGCTCGTGTCGATCGAGGAACGCCCAGTAGAGCCGCGTCAGGGGACAACTGTTGGGGCGGTTCGGCTTGGGGGCGAACCGGCACGCGCCGCAGAAGTCGCTCATGCGATCGACGTATGCGCTGCCGGCGACGTAGGGCTTCGTGGTCATGGCGCCGCCGAGCCCCCACGTCGCCATGCCCATCACGTTCGGCTCGACCACCCACTCCCACGCGTCGGCGTAGGCGATCCAGAACCAGTCCGCGAGATCGCGCGGCGAGACGTCGACGAGGCTCGCGATGTTGCCAAGCACCATGAGCCGGGTGATGTGATGCGACCAGCCCTCCGCCCACACGTCGGAGACGACCGCGTCGAGACAGGCGAGGCCGCTCTCGGCACCCCAGAACGCCGGCGGCACGCCGATGCCGTTGCCGAGGGCATTCGCGTCGCTTCCGCCGTCGATCTCCGGCGGCGTGGTCGCGGCAGGCGTCCACGAGTGTCCTGCCCACGCCGACCATCCACCATCGCCGGGCCTGTCGCGAGATGGGTGCGATTCGCCTCGGACCACGCGCAGGCCGTCGGTGGCGTCGTGGACATGGCGCACGAACTCGCGCCACCCGATCACCTGGCGGATGAAGCCCTCGCGGCTTGGCAACGGCAGGTCGGTCATTGCCGCGACATCGCCGACGAGTCGGTGCGGCAGGATCCGCGCGAGATTGAGCACCGGCGAGATGCGAGTGTGGAAGAGCCCGCGGCTTCGGCGGCTCATCGCGTCCTCGTAGGGGCCGAAGTGTTCGAGACAGGCGCTTCGCGCCCACGACCAGAGTCCGATCGCGTCCTCCCGCGTTGCCGGCAGCGCCTCGACGTCGAGCGTGCCTGGATGGCTCGCGTAGCGCGTCTCGACTTCCTGCTGCACCGCTCGACGCAGCGGGGTCATGGCGAATCGAGGCGGTTCGGGCGCCGGCGGATCGCCCTTCCACGCTTGGCGATTCTCTGCGTCGAACGAGATCTTCCCGCCCTCGGGCGTGCCGTCCGCGTCCATCAGCAGGCCGGTCGCCGCGCGGACCTTCCGGTAGAAGGAGTCCATGCGGAACCGGGCCTTCTCGCCCCGTCCGCAGGCGGACTCGAACAGCGCGCGGTCGGTCATGAAGAAGGGATTCGCCTCCCATCGAAGCCGCCCTGCAGCGACGAGCGGCTCGAACTCGAGACGCATCTCGCGTTCCGCGGGCTCGATTCCGAGCAGCGGGGCGTGCGGATGGTCCTCGAGCCAACGCTCGAGCAGCGACCGCATGGAGCCGTCGCCATGAAGCACCTCGACCGTGAATCCCGCGTCGCGCAGCTCCTCAGCGAACGCCCGAAGGTTGAGGAGGATCAGGGCGATCCGCTGCCGGTGGTACGGCCGACGTGAGAGCCACTCGCGACTCTCGAGGAGCACCACGCGACGCGAGGCGGAAGGTTCTGCAGACGCCAGCGGTCCGGCTTCGAGCGAGAGCTGGTCCGGCAGCACGAGAATCGCAGGGGCTTCGCTCTTCACACAGGGCTCCGCGAGGTGGCGACGGCTTCGATCACGCCCGGGAGGCGATTCGACCGAGGACTATCATCCCGACCCTTCGATCGAAACCCGCGGCGACCCGATCGCGAACCGTCGCCCGCCTTCCCGGAGAGCCCCTGGTGAGCCTCGTCGACTCCTCCTCGCATGGCGACATGATTCCCGGCGTCCATCTCGGTCCGCCGCATTGGTCGAAGACGGTCGGAAGCCTCGTGTGCCGCGTCGTCGTGCCCGCGTGGGTCTTCGCGGGAGCGACCTTCAAGCTCTTCGAACGCGACCCCCTGCTGCTGCCTCCGCCGGTCCTCTCGGTGGTGCGTGAACTCGGAAGCGCGATGGGCGCGGACCTGCCCACGTTCCTGATGTTCTCGATGCGGGCGATGATCGGGATCGAGTTCGCGGCGGTGGCGGTGATGGTGCTCTTCCCGCGGCTCTCGCGGATCGTCGCGGCGGCGATCCTCTCGCTCTTCCTCGTGATCCTCGCGGCGGTCCTGTGGCAGGGCTTCCAGAAGGGCGGTCTGGCGGGAATGCTCTCCGACTGCGGATGCTTCGGCAGCAAGGGTCCGCCCGCGCCGGTGATGTTCCTGATCGACGCCGGACTGCTCGCGGCGGTGCTCGCCTTCCGCGTGCCGCTCTCGGCGCATTGGATGAAGATCCAGAACCGCATGGCGGCGATCACCGCGGCGGTCGCGCTTGCGGGCATCGCCGTCGCCTTCGCGGTGCCGCCTCGCGGGCCCGCGCCTTCATCGGGCGACGCGCCGCCCGCGGTCGCCGAAGGCGAGGGCGGCGATCCCGCCGTTGCGACGAGTCCGTGGTCGTTGCCGGCACCGCCGGTCGAGCCCTTCTACTTCGACAAGTTCGAGAACTGGGTGGGCAAGCCGTTCGCGGGGCAGCCGCTCGCGCAGCAGCTCGTCCGCCCGGTGCCTCCGGGAATCGATCAAGGCCGCTGGCACGTGGTGCTCTATCGCGCCGACTGCGACGTCTGCCACGAACTCCTCGAGAACTACTTCTCGGGTGAACTCGAGACGCCGGTCCTTGCGGTCGAGATCCCCGACACCGATCCAGTCGCCGCGCTCGAGATGCCGTGCGTCGACTGCACGCTTGCGAAGTTCCCGAAGGGGCCGAGCTACGTGATCACGACGCCGGTGCTGCTCACCATGGTGGATGGCACGGTGGTGTGCGCCTGCGAAGACGTGGGCGACGAGGCGAAGCTCGCCGAGTGCCTCGATGCCCGCTGAATCCTCGCCCCGTCCGCTGCCGGCCTCGCTCTTCTCCGCGCGGGTCGGCGTGCCGGCGATGCTGATCGCGCTCGTGGTGGTCGAGTCGCGGTCAGGTGTCGCTTCGCTTCCCTTCTGGATCGAAGGGCTGTCGAGCCGCCTCGAGGTCTCCCCGGAAGCCGCGTTGCGGGTGCTGATCGGCCTGCAGCTGACCTTCGCCGCGACGGCGATCCTCCTGCGGCGATGGTCGCGGCAGATCTCGCTGCTCGCGGCGATGCTGCTTGCCTTCGCCGCGGTCGCGGAGCTGTCGGCACTCGCCGGGCGAGGGATCGAGGCGGCGCGCTTTCTGCCTGCGGGCGTGCTGCTTGCCGCGTGCGGCCTCTTGCTGCCGCCGCTGGCGCGCCGCAGTCCTCCGGTCGCCGCATCCGGTTCTCCCGCGTGGCGGATCGTTGCACTCGTGGCGATCGCGACCACCAGCGTCGCGACCGCGGCCAGGATCCCGATCGCGCCGACGATCCCCACGCTCGGTTCCTTCTCGGGCGAGATCGTCGAACTGGCGGTCGAGGACTGGGTCGGGAAGACCATTCCCGAGACGGGCCTCGGCGCCAGGGTGCCTCGGCTGACGGCCCTCACGGTCGAAGGTCGCAGCGCGGTGGTGCTCTACAACCCCCACTGCGGCGCCTGCCACGAGTTCTTCGAGGCGTGGTTCGCGGATCCGCGGCCGTTTCGCGTCATCGCGCTCGAAGTTCCGCCCGAAGCCGGGGCGGTGGTGATTGACTCCGATCAGCCCGACGACATCGCGTGCGCGTCGTGCGAGCGACTGAGTCTTCCGACCGGGCCGCTGTGGCTCGTGAAGCCGCCGGTCCTCGTCCTCGTCGAGGATGGACGCGTGCAGTGCGTCGCATGGGAAGCCGATCAGGTCGCGGCGTGCCTGGGTCCTTGGGAGTCGTCGTCGCCCTGACCCGGAGTCTCGCGGCGACGGACCGTGACGTCGCCGCGTGCGATCTCCGCTTCAAGCGAGGCTCCCAGCGTCCAGCGACGAGGTCGCTCTTCCCGATCGCCGATCGCGAGCGCCACCGCCTCGACGCTTCGCCGAGGAATCTCCCGCGTGGACGCGGCATCGAGTTCGCGCATCGCCCGGTGGAGCCCCGCGATTCGAAGTTGGATCGGGAGTTCCGCCAGCACGCTTCGCGACCATCGCACCACGCTCGCCGGTCCGAAGGTCTCGTCGAGCCAACGGTCGATCGCGATCGCGGCCAACTCCGCGTCCTCCACGATCGAGCCGGCGTGGACGCTCGCGCCCGGCAGGATCGATTCGAGTTCGGGCATCACGACCTGTCGAAGCCGCGCCCGGAGCCGTCGCGGGTCGCTGTTGCTCGGGTCGTCGACCGGGATCAACCCGAGCGAGCGGCAGCACTCGACGAGCGCCGCCTTCGAGACCCTGAGCAGTGGACGCACCAGCATGAGGCCATCGCCAAGCGGTCGCCTCGCCGGCATCGATCGCAACGCGTCAAGGCCTCGTCCGCGCCCGAGGCCGATCAGGATCGACTCGAGCCGATCCTCGGCGTGGTGTGCCGTGACGATCGCGTGGCACGATCGTTCGCGAGCGACTCGCTCGAGCGCGTCGTAGCGGGCGCGTCGAGCCCGGTCCGAGACGTTTCCCGGTCCCCGGCAATCGACCTTGATCGTCTCGACGGGAAGGCCCGCGGCCCGCGCTTGCGCTACGACGAATCGAGCTTCCTCGGCAGACTCCGCCCGCAGTCCATGGTCGATGTGGGCGACGATCGGCTGCCACGTTTCGCCCGGCATGCCACGATCGGCCAGCGCTGCCGCAAGCCACAGAAGGGCGAGCGAATCGGGGCCACCGCTCACCGCGAGCAGGATTCGTCCACCGCTGAAACCAGTGTGTTCGCGGAGGGACACCCCGAGTTCGGTCGCGAGCGGGTGCCGCCCGGCGCGCATCCTGAGATCCTCGGGATCGCCTTGGGTCGTGTGCCGTGTGGAGGGTTCACCGTCGATCACTCCGTCGATAGTATGGGTGAGTTCCCAAGTTGCCGGCGGGGCGACGGGGGTCCGGAGGCTGGAGTTCGAGGAGTCCGAGATCGTGGTGATCGCAGCCGGTTGGTGGGCGGAGCACTGGTCCGAGGTCGCGGCGGTGGTGCTGGTCGCCTCCTTCATCGCGCTGGTGGGTCAGGCCGTGCGTTCGTCGCTCTTCCTCGGGCAGACCGCGGTGAGTCGCCGCGCGAGGAAGCGAAGCGAGGCGGCGTCGGGAACCTCGACCGCGCCGGACGACCTTCGCCTGTCGGTGGCTCGGCTCGAGCGTCGAATCGCCCAACTCGAGGCGAGGCTCGCGCCGTCCCGATCCGACGCCGACGTGATGCCGCTGCTCGAAGATCCTCACAGCCTCGAGCAGCGGATCGAGACACTCGCGGCCGAAGGACTCTCGTCCGCCGAGATCGCGAGAGTGGTCGAGGAACCGACCGGACGCGTCGAACTGATTCTCAATCTGCGTCGGACGGCGAGTCGGGTCTGACCGGCTCCGAAGAGTCGGGCAGTTCGATTCGGATCGACGTGCGGATCGAGCCGGAGGGCGATCGGACGACGGTCCAGCGGAGTTCGCCCACCGCCTTGGCCGCCTCCGCCACCTGACGCCATCGATCGGCGAACGCCTCGCGATCGCTCGGTCCCGCCAGTCGATCCGAAGCTTCGACCCACCGATCGAAATGGCGTCCGATTCGATCGCCCCGCAGCCAGCCCTGCTGAACCGCTGCCTCGAACTCGCGAGCCGAGCTGTCGCAATCGGCGGCGATCTCGACGCCAAGAGTTCGGTCGACGCCCGACTCGATCGCCCCAAGCATGCTTCGCAGCCACACCGGACCGCTGGTGACGATCGCCCAGCCGCCCTGCTCTCCCGCGGCGACCGCCCAATCGACGCGAAGCCTTCGGGTGATCGGATGATCGCCAAGCGTTCGTCGCATGAGCGGCGCGAGGTCGATCGATCCGCCATCGACGGTCGCTGTCACGGAGAGCGGCGGCACCGCCAGCGACGGGAATCGTCGATTGAATCCAGAAGCCAACGCCTCGCCCCATCGCTCGAGGCGCCGTTCCGCCTCCGCCGCATCCTTCAACTCGATTGCGAATGCGACCGCGGGAGTGGGAAGGTCGCGATCCGGATCGTCGCCGGCACCGCACGACTCGCCGACGACCCAAAGCCGTCGGGCCGCTGCCGTTCCGCCCAAGGCCGGGCTGGCCGCGGCCTCGGGCAGCGCCGCAAGCCACTCCGATGCGAACGGCATCGGCACACCGGCAGCCGACGCCACGACCACGAGATGCTCCGATCGCAGCGAACCGATCAGGGCTGCGAAGTCCGGATCGACCGCCAACGCCGATCGGTTGGACATCGCCTCGTGATCGGGCTTCGCCGCATGCAGCTCGATTCCGACGAGTCTCGGAGTCACCGTGGCCTCGACGAGCAGTCCCTCGTTGGTCCACGGTCGCCGGTCGAGGTAGCACTCGATCTGGCCTTGGCCGATCTCGTCTCGATCCTCGATCTCGAAGCCGTCTCGAAGCGACGGCATGCGTGCGCCGCCCGAGAGCCTCGACGCGACCGCGACGAGCAGGTCTCGACTGCGACTGCCCGCGATCGCGAGATGGGTGCCGGTGTCGAGAAGCAGCAGGCCCTCTTGCTCCAGTTCGAACCAGCCGCGACCCAGGGGACGCGGTCGCCATCGCGCCAGCAGGCTGCGCCGGACCTCGTCGTCGAGAGTGACCAGAAGCAGCCACTCATCCCCTTCCACGCCACGACGCGCGATCCAGGTCGCGTCGCGCTCGAGCAGCTCCTCGGCGAGTCGGCGCGGATCCTCGCCACGTTCGGCTGTGAACCCTCGCCACGCTTCGGCGAGGTCGCTCCGCTCGAACCGCGACGCCAGGAACCGACCCATCGGAGTCGGTTCGAGTCTCGACCAGACCTGCGGAAACCCCTCGACCCGCAGCAGGAAGTCCACATCGGGCGGCGCGAACGACGCGGCCGCAAAGGGCGGATCCGCGACCGGATCGGGAGAAGCCGCCGACGCGCCGACCAGCCATGCCGACAGCAACGCTGCGATCACGCGGCGAGGGAACGGTCGGAAGTCAGACGGTGTCGGGGCAGCCACGGCGATGGGCTCGGATCACACCGGCGACCACGGGGCGGCGGCGACGAGGCTCTCGAATCGATCCGGAACCGGCGAGGCCGCCGGCTCCACGTCGCTTCCCCCCATCCAACCGCTCCATCCCGCGTCGCGCCACGCGGCAGGCATCTCGCCGAATCGCTGCATCGCGTCGTCGATTCGGCCCGGCTCGACGGTCGAGGCCGCACGATCCGCCGCCTCGATCGCGATCGAGCCTGCGACGACGACCGCCGCGATCAGGCACGCGGACCGGAGGCTGCGACGCACGACCTGCGTGAAGCGATCGATGCGACGCCATCCAAGGTCGCCGAGGACCTCCTCGACGAGGTCCGGCGAGACGCAGCGTGCGCGATGGCTGCGCGGGACCTCTCGAAGAAGCGAGCGGCGTGCCCTCGTCCGGGCGAAGCGATGCGGGCGACGCTCACGCATGATCCGCCTCCAGGGCTTCGAGCGCCAGCCGATGGCTTGCTTCGTCTGCCGCGATCGACTCCTGCATGCGGCGCCTCGCCCGGTGCAGATGGCTCTTGACCGTGCCCTCGGGGATGCCGAGTTCGGCCGCGATGTCCGGAATCGGCCGACCTTGCGTGTGGAACCGTTCGACCACCTCGCGCTGACGTGGATTCAGGCACTGCATCGCCCGCTCCACCAGACCCAGCACGGCACCTCGACGCTCCTTCCGAAGCACCGGATCCGCCGGCTGGTTTCGTCGATCGCCCCGCGACTCGACGAAGTCGCTGTCGTAGGCCGGACGCATCTTCTGGAGATGGTTGACGAGAAGCCGACGGCCGATCGTGAAGAGCCAGGTGCTGAAGCGGAAGCGCGGATCGAAGCGATCGATGCTGCGGATCACGCGAACGAAGGATTCCTGGACGAGATCCTCCGCCAGTTCGGGGCGTCCACAGCGGCGAAGCAGGAAGGCGTGGAGCGACGCCTGGTGCCGCCGCACGAGCGCCTCGATGGCGTTCGGATCGCCCGACTTGGCCCGCTCGATCAGCCGCAGTTCCTCTTCGTGCGTCACGTCGCGAGTGTAGGGGCAGCGTTGGTCCGAAGTTGCAACGAATCCTCGCCCTTCCGGAGGCTCGCCACGGCAGTGTGGATGGTGCAGACCCCGAAGGTGAGCGGTCTCCGCGTCACGTCGCCGAAACCGGCCGCCGTGATCTGTTCCGACAGCGTGGCGGGATCCGGGAAGGTCCGGACCGAGCGAGGCAGGTAGCGGTACGCCCCGGAGCGATCACCGGAGACGACCGTGGCGGTGACGGGCATGATTCGTTCGGTGTAGAGGCGATTCGCCCAGCGGACGAGGCCCGCGCGGGGCTCGCTGAACTCGAGGACCACCAGTCGGCCTCCCGGTCGAAGCACCCGACGGAACTCCAGGAGCGCTCGCGGCGGGTCCGCGACGTTGCGAAGCCCGAAGGCGATCGTGACCGCATCGAACGAGGCGTCCGGCAGGTCGAGGTTCATCGCATCGCCGAGGCGGTACTCGATCTGTCCCGGTCCCCGCAGGCGGCGGGACTTGACGACGGCCAGATCGAGCATCGCCTGGCTGAAGTCGACGCCGAGGACTCGCTTGACTCCCGCCCGGTGCAGCGCTCCAGAAAGGTCGCCCGTGCCGCACGCGACATCGAGCACGTCGTGCTCGGGACCCACGCGGGCCGCCCGGACCGCTTCCCGTCGCCAGGAGACGTCCCGACCGAAGGAGTGAAGGCGATTGTTGAGGTCATACCGGCGGGCGATCGCCTCGAACATCGCATGGACCCGACGGGCCTTCTCCCGGTCCTCGTGGGGGTTGCCGGCGAGCCGATCGGCGCTCCAGGCCGGCTCCGAGGCGTCGTTCGGCGAGGTTTCGGGCGAGGCGGCAGGTCGGGACATAGGTGGGAGTTGTTCGGCGTGCGAGGCTCCGCCGATGCCGGGAATCGCGATCGAGCGACCCTCGGAGCGATCCTAGGGGAACCGGGCGGCTCCGCGGCAACTTCCGGCTCCAACGGCTTCTGCAGGGGCGATGCCCTGCCGGGCGATAGATCTCCTCCCGAACCCGCCGAGGCGGCGCTTCCCATCCCCCGCGGGTTCGTCCATGATGTGGTTCTTCCGATTCGCCCTCCGGAGCCCGGTCCTGCCGGGCTTCGCGGAGCCCGCCTGAATGATCGTGGATCTGCAGACCCGCTCGTGGAGTTCGATCGAGCAGCTCGGTCCCTCCCTCGCCGATCGCCTGCGACGGATGGACGCTTCCCGGCCCGTGCCCCTCGACGCCTCGCCGAGCCGTCTCGCCGCAGAGATGGACTGCGTCGCGGCGACCTGCCTGCTCGGCTTTCGATGCGATCGGATCGGAGCCGCGATCCCGACGGAGTTCATCGCCGAGCAGATGCGTCGCCATCCGGGCCGGATCGTCGGCGTCGCCGGCATCGACCCGCTCGCCGAGGATCCCGAATCGCAGGTGCTCCGAGCACGAGACCTGGGCATGAGCGGTCTTGCGGTGAGTCCCTCGACCCAGGGATTCCACCCGACCCACTCCGCGGCGATGCAGGTCTTCGAACTGGCGGAGCGGCTCGGCATGCCGGTCTGGGCGTCACGGCCGGGGATGGTCACTGCCGACTGCCGCCTCGAGTTCGATCGTCCCCTGGCATGGGACGAGGTCGCACGGAGTTTTCCGCGGCTTCCGATCGTGCTCGGCGGCCTGGGCGAGCCGTGGGTGCCGGAGGCATCGCTGCTGCTCGCCAAGCACGATCGCGTCTTTGCCGATCTCGGCGGTCTCGTCGGGCGACCTTGGCAGCTCTTCGAGGCGTTGCACGCCGCCGCGTCGCACGGGGTGCTCGATCGCCTGCTCTTCGCCTCGGGTTTCCCGCACCTGACCCCCGCCAAGGCGATCGAGACGATCTACTCCGTGAACTCCTTCGCGCACGGCACGCCGCTGCCGTCGATCCCGCGAGCAGCGCTCAAGGCGATCGTCGAGCGGGACAGCCTTGCCTCGCTCGGCATCGAGTTCGAGGTCCTGCCGCCGGCCGCCGCCACGGCCAAGGTCTCCCCGCTCTCCCCGGAGCGGCGTCTCGTCTGAATCGATGCAGCAGGTCGCCGCTCCACGCCTTGGGCGAATCGGTCTCGCCATCGCGGGCGTGCTTTCGGCCGCCATCGCGGGCTGCAGCCTCTTCGACACGCCGCCATCGATGACGTCGCTCGATGCCGAGCCGATCGTGCTCGAACTTCCATACGTCGAGGCTTCGTACGTTGTTTCGGCCTCCGAGACGAGCATGCTCTTCTCGGATGTCACGCTCTACGAACTGCTCAACGGGCCGCCGCAGACCGCCAGCGTCCTGCACGCGCAGATCCTCTGGGGACCGAAGCCCGGATACACGCCGGTCGACCCGACCGCCACCAACGTGACGCTTCGATGGATCGTCTTCAGCGGCGGCGAGGTCGGCGTCTACGGCGGCGCGGGATTCTGCTGGCCGCGCGGCAAGCTCGGCACCGGCGACTACTCGATCTCGATCGAAGCCTCGACGCTCTCCCTGATCGCGTCGACCCCCGGCTTCGTCGATCTCGCGAGCCCCGCCTCCATCACCGGCACCTTCTCCGCCACGTTCGAGCCTGAGCGGGCGATCCGGATCCGGCAGGCGGTGAGCCAGCTGGTGACCGACGCGATCGGTCGGCCCTACTGGGTCGAGGCGAATCCGCCGACCGAAGCGATGTTCGCGGTCAGGTGATCGGTTCGGCGCACGCGATTCGCTCCTCTTCGAACGCGGCACGCATCGCCGGGTGCGTGGTCTCGCGGCGAGGATCGTCCGCGTCGCCGACGACCTGCCACGTTCCCGAAGCGGCGCTCGCGAATCCGAGGATCGCCGATTCGAGCCACGGCCCTCTCGGCGCAGCCTCGCCGCCGTAGTCGGCATCGCCGACGAGCGGATGGCCGAGCGAAGCCATCATCGCGCGGATCTGGTGAAAGCGCCCCGTGTGCAGGCGGAGGAGCAGGTGATGCTCGCCGGGGCGATCGGGCGCCGGCAACGTCGCGAGCAGGTCCATCGACGCGGGATCTCCCCCGCTTCGAACCACCCTCGCGATCCGTCCGACCCGCTTCAGGTAGGCCCGCTGCAAGCCGAGCCGCTGCGTCGGATCGCCGTGCACCCGTACGAGGTAGCTTTTTCGCACGCGCCGCTGTCGGATCGCTTCGCCATGGAAGGCCGCGGCCTCGCGGTCCCGCGCGACGAGCACCAGCCCCCGCGCGATTCGATCGAGCCGATGGCAGAGGCGAAGGCCGTCACCGAGCTCCCGCTGCATGGCTGCGAGCCACGATCGCTCGGTCGCCGCGCCCGGCAGTTCGCACGAGATGCCGGCGGGCTTGTAGAGCACGTACTCGTGTTCGGACTCGAAGGCGATCGCCGCCGTCACGGTCGCGCGTTCCGAAGCGCCAGCATGCGCTCGGCGATCGGCGAGAGCGGCGCCGGTTCCTCGCCCGAGGCCACGAAGCGGAGTTCGCGGTACTCCCACCCGGGAGGATCGATCCCCTCGCGCGGACGAACGTCGAGTCGGTGCACGATCTCCCAGGTGTACGCGCTCGGGTCGTAGAGCAGCGCCACCGGCACCGGCGGCGTCGCGGCCTCGAAGCCCGACTCCTCGCCGAGCTCGCGAAGAAGCATCTCGCCCGGAGCGGCTCCCGGCTCGAGGCATCCGCCCGGCACGAACTCCCACTGGTCCGGGTAGTACGCGACGTTCGAGGCGCGGCGCCCCATCAGCCATCGATCGGGCGAAGCATCCCGCTCCGCGGCGATCCCCTTCACGCCGAGCGGGCGGACGCCGGTGTCGAGTCCCTCGCGGATCACCGCATAGAACCGGTACGCGCTCTCCATCGCATGGATCACGACGCCACCGTGGCCGTTGCGGGAGACCCCGAGCACATGCAGCACGCGACCGTCGAAGAACCGGGGATTGGCGGTCCGCATCGACGCCCAGGCCGAGTCGATCGTCTCGAGCGACGGCTCCGTCGGCACGAAGGCGCCGGCGACGAGGTTCACGACCGGCGGGCGTCGCAGCGGGATGAGGCGAGGCGCGTCGATGGCGGTGGCTCGTCGAGGTTCGGAGGCGAGGTTCGCGCCGCGTCAGCGATCGTCGAGACGGCCGAGGTTCTCCCGGCGCTCGAAGGCGTCCGGATCCGCCGCGTCGCTCTCGCCCTGGATGTACTCCTTCGGGCGATAGACCATCGCGACGAAGACGAAGAGCGCCGCGGCGATCGCCATGACCGTCGTGAAGAACCAGTAGTAGTCGGCGCCGGCGAGCAGTTCGCCACCGCCGATCGAGACCCGCGAGGTGAAGGTCGGCTCGGCGACGCCCGCGAGCACCTCGTCCTTCGCGCAGGGCACGTGCCGATCTCGCCAGTCGAGCGGCTCGTCGACCGGATCGCCGGTCTGCGGAAGCGTGAGCGTCGTGACGACGCGGATGTCGTCGTCGCTTCGAGCAGCGCCATCGGGACCGATGCTCGCGATCGCGAATCGATCGGGCGAGACGAGCCGGTACGAGAGCGGATGCCCCCACGGATCGGCGAGGCCGGCGACGAGCGTTCCGCCCTCGGCGACGCTCGGGAGGCTTCGCGCCTCGTCGCTCGAGCCCGAATCGCGCCAGGCCTTCTCGACGCGGGCCTGCGCCTCGGCGATCGCGGGACCCGCGGCCGTCTCGATGGAGCCGATCGAGCCCTCGGGCGCGATGGCGAAGGCGAGCCCGTCGTCGGCTCGGCCGGAGGAGAGCGTCACCTTCCAGTTCTCGGCGTCCTTGACGAAGGTCGCCCCGAGATCCCGCAGCGACGCCTCGAGTCCGCCGCCGTCGAGATCGCCGTTACTCGCGGTGTGCGCCGCGACCGCCGCCTGCACCCCGTCGAGACGCGAGGGCACCTGGATCACGTTGTTGACGATCGCGGTGAAGACGTTGCCGACCGAGACGGTGAGCAGGAAGAGGCTCATCACGAACGACTTCATCTGGGGCGGCGCCTGCGTGTAGCTGAACTCGAGGCCGGTGATCGAGACCATCACCTCGGCCGCGGTGATCACCACGTAGGCGAGCAGCTGCCAGGCGATGTTCGGCGTCATGCCCTGGTCGATCCAGCTCTCGATGAGCCCCGACAGGCCGAACGCCGCGACGGTGATGAAGAGCCCGATCGAGATCCGGCGGATCGGTGTCAACGGGAAGACCTTCGAGATCGCCGGATAGATCGCGTAGGAGAAGAGCGGAATGAACGCAAGGATCAGCAACGGATTGATCGCCTGCACCTGGCTCTCGAGCCACTCGACGCCGAGGAACTCCCGATCCATCCTGGCCGCCTGCAGCACCCACGCGCCGCCGGTCTGGTCGTAGAGCGACCAGAACACCGAGATGAAGAGGTAGACCGGGATGAGTTTCAGGATGGTGCGAAGCCCGTCGCCGGAGAAGGTCTCGCGGATGAAGGCGAACCCGCGCGGCTGCACGTGCACGAAGCGATGCCGTCCCATCCAGAAGACGATCGTGGCGACCAGCATCAGGACGCCGGGCACGCCGAAGGCCCACCCGGGTCCGTGCCACTTGAGAAGCCACGGGGTCAGCAGCGTCGAGAAGAAGCTGCCGAAGTTGATCGAGAAGTAGAACCAGCCGAAGACCTTCGAGAGCAGGTGCTTGTTGCCGGCGCCGAACTGGTCGCCCACGTGCGCCGAGACGCACGGCTTGATGCCGCCCGAGCCGACGGCGATCAGGAAGAGCCCGATCAGCATCCAGGTCTTCGGTTCGAAGCTCGCCTCGAGCGCCGCGGGCGGCAGGTCCATCAGCGCGAGCGCGAGGTGCCCGAGGCAGTAGACCCACGAGAGCAGCATGATCGTGAGGTACTTCCCGAGGATCGCGTCGGCGATGATCGCCCCGATCACCGGGAAGAAGTAGGCGCTCGCGGTGAACCACGCGAGGTTCTCCCGAGCCTCCGCCTCGCTCATGAACGCGCACTGCCCCGAGGCGCTCATCAGGTACTGCGTCATGAAGACGACGAGGATCGTCTTCATGCCGTAGAAGCTGAATCGCTCGGCGGCCTCGTTGCCCACGATGAAGGGAACGCCTCCCGGCATCGTGGCGAGCTTCTGGTCGGGCAGGGTCAGGAACTTGCTCATGCGTGAGGCGCCTCGCGGAGTTGCGTCGGCTCGGAGTGTACGGATCGGGCGATCAGCCGCCGGTCGCAGCGCCGAGCGGCTCGATGAAGAGCGGCGTCTCTCCGGGGCCGAGCGGCACGCCGAACCACGCCCAGACGAGCAGGAACGCGGTCCACACCACGAGCAACACCAGCGTGTAGGGAAGCATCAGCGAGACGAGCGATCCGAGCCCGCCCTGCGGCTGGTACTGACGCAGGTAGACCAGGATCACGACGAGGTAGGGATTGAGCGGCGCAATCGAGTTGGTCGCGGAATCGCCGACGCGATAGCCCGCCTGCGTGAGCTCCGGCGAGAGGCCAAGCCCCATCATGAGCGGCACGAAGACCGGAGCGAGCAGCGCCCACTTCGCGCTTGCCGAACCAAGGAAGAGGTTGAGGAACGCGGTGAGCGCCACGACGCCGACGAGGAGCGGCATCGGCCCGAGGCCGAAGGAACGCAGCCAGTCGACGCCCGCGACCGCGAGCAGCGTCCCGAGGTTCGACTCGCGGAACCAGGCGACGAACTGGCCGGCAAAGAACGCGAGCACGATGTAGGTGCCCATCGAGCTCATGCTCTGGCCGAGGAGCTTCGCGATGTCGCGATCGGAGCGGATCGTGCCCGCGCCGATCCCGTAGCACGCACCCGGCACGAGGAAGACGAGGAAGATGAGCGGCACGATCACGTCCGCCCACACCGGAACGAGCGGTCGACCCGGCACCTTCTCGTAGGCGCCGTAGAGCGGTGCACCCGGAAGCACGATGAGCAGCGCCAGTCCGACCGCGGCGATCGCGAAGCCGATCGCCGCGAAGGCGAGCCCGCGACGCTCCGATCGATCGAGCCCCGACTGTGGCGAGGTCGCCGCATCGCCGGTCGAAGCGGCGCCTGCCGCGATCTGAGCCCGGATCTCGTCGGCACCGAAGCGAGGCTCGACGATCCATGCGGTGACGGCCCAGCCGACGAGCGTGATGAGGAACGTCGAGCCGATCATGAACCACCAGTTGCAGTCGACGCGGACGTAGGCCTCCGGATCGAGCAGCCGCGCGGACTCCTGCGTGAGCCCCTGCAGCAGCGGATCGAGGCTCGTGACCACGAGATTCGCGCTGAACCCGCCGGCGACCCCCACGAAGACCGCGGCCAAACCGGCAAGCGGCGCTCGGCCCATCCGCGCGAAGATCGCCGCCGCAAGCGGCGGCAGCACGACGTAGCCCGCGTCGGCGGCAAGGCTCGAGAGCACCCCGACCAGGACGAGCGACGGCGTCACCAGCGCCCGCGGCGTGATCGCGACGAGACCGCGGAGCAGCACCGCGATCAGACCGCTGCGTTCGGCGATGCCGATCCCGAGCATCGCGACGAGCACGACCCCGAGCGGATGGAAGCTCGTGAAGTTCTCGACCATGCTCGTGAAGACCCAGCGCAGGCCCTCCGAGGTGAGCAGGCTCTTCGCCTCGATCGAAACGCCGGGACGCGTCGGGTGCGGCTCGACCCAGCCGAAGTTCGCCGCGAGCGCGGAGGCGACCAGCACCAGGATCGCCCCGCCGGCGAAGAGCGTGACCGGATCGGGCAGGCGGTTCCCGGCCCGCTCGACCCAGGAGAGGAATCGGGCGGCGAGGCCCTTCTCGGCAGTGCTCATGGCTTCGGCTCCGTCGTCGGCAGCTTCCGGCGAAATCGTCCTGCGGCGCGATCCTTGTAGACCCCCGGGAACGGAAGCACCTCGTTGTGCATCACGCAGTAGACCCCGGCGGGCAAGACCCTCGCGGCGAGCAGCGCTTCGGTGAGGTTCTGCATCGCGTCGGTCCGGCGAAGCTCGTACGGACGCATCGCGCCCGTCAGCACGACCGTGCCATGAAGGCCATCCCTCATCGTCAGCCGCTCGAGGATCCGCTCGCCGGTCGTCGCGAGACGATCGGTGCCGTGGACGACGAGCACCGCTTCGTGGGATTCGAACGCCTGCTCCACCGCCGCCGCGATCGCCTCGTGGTCTTCGCGGGTCATCTCGAGGCTGTCCTTGTTCATCAGCGGAATGCGCTCGATCTCGAGATCCCGAAGCTCAAGCGAGGCGAGCATCACGTCGAGCACGCTCACGCGTTCGCCGAGGGCGTTGGCGAGCACGCCCCCGAGTTCGTCGTAGGTCTTCTCGATGGTGCCGCCGGTCGAGACGATCGCGAGGCGTCGGCGAAGCGGAATCTCGGCGGCGTTCACGGGACGGGAACCTCCAGGAGGATCGGCGGAAGGCAGTGGCGATCGGTGCACGGCTGCACACGCGCCGCAAGCCTCGCCACGGCGGGCGCCGAGGCGCTTCGGCGCAGGACCAGCGGAATCTCGACCGTGCGTGCGTGCACCCGCAGCCGCTCGCGATAGAGCTCGCCCTCGGGATAGAGCGGTTGCACCTCGAAGCCCTCGCTCGCCGACGCGACCTCGAGACCGACGAGTCCAGGCTCGCCAGGTTCGTGGGCATTGATGTGATGCGGCGGATCGATTTCGAGGCAGAGGGTCGCGGCGGCCGTGCCGTCGGCGCCGAACACGGGAACCGCCGGACGCAGCGAGGCCCGCACCGGTGTCGCCACCGACTCGGAACGGCGCGGGAGCCGAGCGGGATCGACGCTCGCGAGTCGCGCGGTGGAGATCGTCGCGAGTGCGGCGCCGACGGGATTCGCGGCGATCGCCGATGCCCCTCGTGCGATTGCGGAAGCCGCGCGGTCGAGATGAAGTTCGGAGCCGGTCCGCGCGGCGAGATCGAGTTCGACGAGCATCATGGTGCCCGCGCCGGACGGCACCGCACCGTCGTCGAGTCGCCTTGCCCGCACGAAGAGATCCGCCTGTCCCGCCTCGGTGTCGAACCATCCGCCGCTCGGATCGCCGAATCGCGCCGCGGCGATCTCGGCGAGATGCCTCGCCGACTCGAGCAGACGCCTCGCGGCGGAGGGATCACGGGTCTCGAGGACCGTGGCGAGGTCGAGCAGGCCTTCGGCGAGCAGCGCGTGATCCTCGAGCACGCCGGCGATGCCGTCGGGGGTGCGCAGGAGGCGCCGTCCGCCCTCGACGAGATGCTTGGCGAGCAGCGACTCGGCGATCTCGAGCGCGGCCTCGATGAAGGTCACTCCGGCTCCGCCGAGCGCCTCGCCTCCTCGTGCGAGGCCGCCGATCGCGAGCCCGTTCCAACCGGCGAGGACCTTGTCGTCGCGGGCGGGCTGTTCGCGTCGATCGCGGGCCTTGAGCCACGCCGCCTCGACGCGATCCTGACGCTCGAAGAACGCCTCGAGCGAGATGCCCTGCCGATCGGCGATGCGAGCCGGATGTTCCGCCAAGCGCAGCACCCACGACGGCGGATCGAGCGGGTGATGCGGATCGCGGAAGTTCGCCTCGCCGGCGAGGCCGTAGGTCTCGATCGCCCACTCCGCCAACGGACCTTCGCCCGCGGACTCGAGGGCGGCGCGAGCCTCGTCGGGTGTCCACAGGTAGCTGCGGCCCTCTCGCGCGTCGGTCTCCGCGTCGAGCGCGGCCGCGAGACCGCCGTCGACCCGCATCTCGCGAAGCATCCACTCGAGAGTGCGTCGAAGCGTTCGGGCGAGGAACGCATCGTCACGGCGGGCGAGGCTCGCGGCGAGGGCTTTCGCGAGCTGGCCGTTGTCGTAGAGCATCTTCTCGAAGTGCGGCACGGTCCACGTCGCATCGACGGCGTAGCGATGGAATCCGCCGCCGACGTGATCGAAGAGGCCGCCAAGACTCATCGCTTCGAGCGCCCGATCGACCGCGGACACCAGGGCCGGACGCGAGCAAGACGCCGCTTCGAGCAGCCGCAGATAGACCGGCTGCGGAAACTTCGGAGCGCCGCCGAAGCCGCCGTGCTCGCGATCCTCGAACGAGCGCAGGCCATCGGCGGCCCGATCGAGAAGCGAGGCGTCGAGCTCGACCCGATCCGAGGAGGCTGCGGCGAGTTCCTCGAGAACAAGATCGCCGAGGTGCGTGCTCTGCGCGACCACCTCGCCGCGGCGATCCTGCCACGCGGCCGAGAGCGCCGAGAGCACCTGCGAGAAGCTCGCTCGGCCGTGGGCCGGCGTCGGCGGAAAGTACGTGCCGACGAAGAAGGGCTTCAGCGAGCGGGGCTCGAGGAACACCGAGAGCGGCCACCCCCCGCTGGCCCGTCCCTCGGTGAGTCGCGTGAACGCCTGGCAGGCGGTCATGTAGATCTCGTCCACGTCGGGGCGTTCTTCGCGATCGACCTTCACGTTGACGAACGCCACGTTCATGATCGCCGCGGTCGCGGGATCCTCGAAACTCTCCCTCGCCATCACATGGCACCAGTAGCAGGTGCTGTAGCCGATCGAGAGGAAGATCGGAACGTCGCGGCGCCTGGCCTCCTCGATCGCCTCGGGCGACCATGTCCACCAGTCGACCGGATTCCCCGCGTGCTGCCGCAGATACGGGCTGCCGCAGGCCGCGAGCCGAGATCCGGGGCGAGCCGCCGAGGTCCGTCCATGAGCCATGGGGGCGGAGGGTATCCGCTGCGACAAATGGACCCGCAAGCGAGGAAGCGTCGATCGTCCTTCCCGAACAAGGGCGGCTCGCCCTCGAACTTGCACGGGGACCTGCCATGAACGCACTCGCCGCCCACCTGCCGCTCCGTTCGCTCGCCGCCGTGCCTGGCTCGCTCTTCACATCCGATCAGGTCGAGCAGGCCAGCGAGCTCCTCGACGGCCTGCCGCCGCTCGATCCCTCGGCGCTCGCGGATGCCTTCCGCGAACTCCCGCTCGTCGGTCTCGTGCCGGCGATCGTCGCCCTGGTCACCGGCCTCCTGCTCTGGTGGCACGGCGAGCGATTCCTGCGCTTCGCGTTGATGGTGCTCGGAATCGTCGTGGGCGTTCCGGTCGGGCTTGCCCTCGGCGCGGCGTTCGCGCCGACGCTGCCGCCGCTTGCTGCCGCGATCGTCGGCGCGGTCGCGCTGGTGATCCTCGCGGCGATCGGGCTCAAGTTCGCCGTCGCCGGAGGCTTGGCGTTCCTGCTCGGAGTCGCCTCGGTGCTCGGCACCATGGTCGCGATCGAACGGGGCTTGGTGAAGCTGGACGAGAGTCCCGCCGAGGCGCCGGCCACGGAGGCCACCGCATGGTTGCCCGCCAGCGGCGTGACGCTCGCCCGCTGGCAGTCCGAGGAGTCTGCGGAAGCGGCGGTCGAAGCCGATGCGGAAGCCTTGGAAGGCGAGGCCGAAGGTCCGCTCGACCACCTTCGCGGCAGCATGACCCGCGCGCAGGAGTGGACGCAGGAGCGATGGGATCGCCTCCCGCCTCAGGGACGCACCCTCGCCGCCGCCGCGGGGCTCGTCGGCGCGGTGATCGGCTTCGGCGTGGGGCTCGTCTTCCGTCGAGGGGCGATGCAGTTGGTCACCGCCCTGCTCGGCTCGATGCTGATCCTCGCCGGCGCGACGGCGATTCTTGGTCGGTCGTTTCCCGACTGGACCGCCGCATCGCTCCCGGGCGGGCCGTGGCTTGCCATGTGGGGCGTGCTTGCGGTGACCGGCGGCGTGCTGCAGGCCAAGCGGGCCAAGCGTCGGGCCTCCGACGAGGAGTGACCGGTCGCCGGTCCGCTCGCCCGCGTTCCTGAATGGGAACACGGCCATCCTGCCGATCTCCCTTCTTCGATCGAGCAAGGAGCCGTGTCTGGCAGCACGGTTCCGGCCCAAGTCCTCCCGCGAGCGAACCGATGCCGACCCTGTCGCTGCTGGCCCAATCCGAGGAGTCGATCCATGCGAGCGAGATCCTCGAGCAGGCCGACCTGCTGAGCCGTCCCGAAGATCTCCTCAACCGCCTGCTCGACATGCACGCGATCGTCGGCGTGCTGGTGATGGTGATCGGCGTGGTCTGCATCCTGCAGGGCTACCGCTGGCATCGATGGATCATCGTGCTGCTGGCGCTCATGCTCGGCCTGGGGCTCGGGCATCTGCTGAGCCCGTCGATCGGACGATCGAGCGTCGTGGCGATCGCCATGGGACTGCTCTTCGCTGCGATCGCCTCGCCGATGATCAAGGTGACCGTGGCGATCTTCGCGGGGCTTGCGGGCGCCTTCCTCGGCGCCAACGTCTGGTCGATCGTGCAGGGTCCCGATGCCGGGAACCCCTGGCCGGGCGCCGCGATGGGCTTCATCCTGCTCGCGATGTCGAGCTTCCTGATCACCCGGCTCTCGATCATCCTCTTCACCGCACTTGGCGGCGCCGCGATGCTCGTGCTCGGCGGACTCGCCTGTCTGCTGCACATCCCCCAGGTCGCCGATCCGGTGAAGGAGCATCTCGCGTCGCACCAGCTGCTCGTGCCGCTGCTCGTCGGTGTCGCGGCGGTCGTCGGGTTCGTGCTGCAGGAGAACTGGACCCGCGGCGGCGGCGAGGCGGAAGAAGCTTGAGGACGAGCCCCTCGTGACCATGGTCCTCGCGCTCGTCTCGGATCTCTTCTTCGGGTCGAAGGTGGCCGCGACCGCTCGCGCCCACGGCATCGACTATCGAGGTGCGCGGTCCCGGGAGGCGATGCGGAATCCAGAGATGACCCCCTCGCTCGTGATCGTCGATCTCGAGGCGGAACTGCCCGACGGCGATGCGCTCGACACGATCGCCGACGCGATCGCTCGCGAGCCACGGCCTGTGGTCGTCGCCTTCGCAGGACACCTGCTTGCCGACCGACTCGACGCGGCGAAGCGGGCAGGCGCCGACGCGGTGCTGACGAAGGGCGGCTTCACCGGCCGCCTCGAAGCGATGATGGCCGCGGCCGCGCGTGGCGAACTGCGGCCAGAGGGTTGATCCCCCGCGAGCATCCGGTGTCGTTCGCGTCCGTTCGTTCAGAGCACGGCCGCCGCCACGATGATCGCGATGGCCGCCACCGATCCGGCGGCGAGATCGTCGGCCAGAACGCCCCAGCCGTGGGGCAGCGACTGCAACTGATCGATCGGGGGCGGCTTCACGATGTCGAGCCCCCGAAAGAGCAGGAACGCTCCGCCGCACCAAAGCAGCAGTTCGCCGTCGACGACCCCCACCTCGAAGCGCCACCACGGGAGCGCGGCGACGACGATCGCCTGGCCGGCCACCTCGTCGGCGACCACGCTCGAGGGATCGGAACGGCCCCAATGCGCTTCGGCCCATCGGCCGAAGCGCACGCAGGCGATCGATCCGGCAAGTCCAAGCAGGAGCACCGCGGCGACCAGGACCGCTGAAGAGGTGCCTGCCGCATGCAACGCCAGGGCGAGTGCCACCGGCGGCAGGGATCCCCACGTGCCCGGAGCGGGCCGGAGCAGTCCGAGACCGCCCGCCGTGAGCACCAGGCTGCGGAACCCCGCATGACCGCGATTCATGCTTCGGAGTCCGGATTCGCGCGGACCGCGCGGATCACGTACGGCACCGCGGAGAGGACCGTCGCGATCACCGTCGCCCAGACCAGGATGGTCCTGGTCAGCAGCCAGCCCTCGCTCGCCGCCGGACCGGGATGCACCGCGACGAACAGGCACACCGGCACCGCGACCGA
>CAZTMB010000015.1:0-33889 GCA_964614695.1 uncultured Isosphaeraceae bacterium
CGAAATTCCTTGTCGGGTAAGTTCCGACGCGCATGAATGGCGTAATCACTGGAGCACTGTCTCCACAACCGACTCGGTGAAATAGTAGTGGCGGTGAAGATGCCGCCTACCCGCGGCAAGACGGAAAGACCCCGTGGACCTTGACTGTACGCTTGTAGTGGTCATGGATGTGTTCTGCGTAGGATAGGTGGGAGGCTTTGAAGCCGGGCTCTCGGGCCCGGTGGAGCCGTCCTTGAAATACCACCCTGAATTTGTTCGTGGCCTAACCCCGATTCCCATGAAGCTGGGCGGGGGACACTGCATGCCGGGCAGTTTGACTGGGGCGGTCTCCTCCCAAAAAGTAACGGAGGAGCGCAAAGGTTGGCTCAGTGCGGTTGGCAACCGCATTTTAGAGTGCAAGAGCACAAGCCAGCTTTACTGCGAGCCAGACAGGGCAAGCAGTCTCGAAAGAGGGCTCTAGTGATCCGGCGATTCTGTGTGGAAGGGTCGTCGCTCAACGGATAAAAGGTACCCCGGGGATAACAGGCTGATCGCTCCCGAGCGTCCATAGCGGCGGAGCGGTTTGGCACCTCGATGTCGGCTCATCACATCCTGGGGCTGAAGGCGGTCCCAAGGGTTGGGCTGTTCGCCCATTAAAGTGGTACGCGAGCTGGGTTCAGACCGGCGTGAGCCAGGTCGGTCCCTATCTGCCGTGGGCGTTGCAACATTGACAGGAGACATCCTTAGTACGAGAGGATTGGGATGGACGCACCCCTGGTGTGCCAGCTGGACCGCTCGGTCCATGGCTGGGTAGCTAAGTGCGGCAGGGATAACCGCTGAAAGCATCTAAGCGGGAAGCCCACCTGAAGATGAGTGTTGCACGTCGCAAGACGAGAGACCCCCGGGAGACCACCGGGTTAATAGGCCGCAAGTGCAAGCAGGGAAACTTGTTCAGCTAAGCGGTACTAACGGTCGAAGGCTTGGTCGCGCTGACCACGCTCCGACGGAGCATGGAAAGCACCAGCCTGTTTCAGCTGCTCATCCAGCGAGCCTGGCTCGCTCTTGGTTTTCGCGTCCTTGACGCGATCGCGACATGATCTCTTCGCCTCACACGCGGTTCCCGCTTGTGAGGTCTTGTCGGTGACGATGGAGTCGAGGAAACACCTGTTCCCATCCCGAACACAGAAGTGAAGCTCGCCTCGCCGATGATACTGCTCCGCGGGAAAGTAGGTTATCGCCGACTTCATGGGCCTTGCTGGGGAAACCCAGCAAGGCCCTTTTTCTTGCGCTGACGCTCTTGATCTCGTACCAGCCGCGCCGAGCCTCCGTGATCATGCTCCTGGGCACTCGGCAACTCGATGTGGTAGGTGTTGCTTGTGATGGGAATGGAGCCGTTCTTTCTGCGGTCGTGGATGTTTGATCGCGACTGCGACATCTTCGTGGCGTAGGCTGAAGTTCAAGCTCTTGGGACCGGAGTCATCTCGCTTCTGACGTCCGGGGAGATAGGACCGCATGTTCAAGATCTACGTTGGCAACCTCGACTACAAGGTCGAGAAGGAAGACCTTGTACGGCTCTTTCAGCGTTTCGGACCCATCGAGGACATCGCGCTCGCGGAGGACAAGGCCACTGGAAAGCGGCGAGGCTTTGCCATCGTCATGATTCGGGACGAGTTGCGTGCCCGGTTGGCGATCGAGTCTCTGGCCGGGACGAAGTTGCGCGGTCGAAGTCTCGTGATCAATGAGGCAATCCCGAAGAAGGCTGGAAAGGCGCCATCCTTCAAGGAACTTCGCAAGGGTCCATTGGGGCCCCGCGCGATGGGTATCAATCCCCGACGGGCCGGCAGCCGGAATCCGCGTCGATCCTTCGGTCGCTCGAGTGGCGGACCCCAAGGCGGCGATTCGGGACCTCGGGAGGGTGGCAGCGGTCCGCGGGGACCGCGTCCCGACGGCGGACAGACCCACTGATTGCCACGGTCGGGGGCTCGGAATCGCGTCGTCAACGCGCCGGTGGTTGAACCCACGGCAGGTGGGGGTCCAGTTCCAGATTGGCGGCTCCCCAAGGGGAAGTCGATGCGACTCGGGCGAGCTGGTCTCTCGAACCTAAAGCTTCCACTTGATGTTGCAGCCGATGCTCGCGAGTTGGATCTTCGGCGGCGGGTTGCCCGCGGCGAGATCGTTCATGGCTCGAATCAAATCCTCCGCATTCGACGCCAGACCAGCTCCGGGGCGGCTCGCATCGATCTGACCGCGGTAGTAGAGGTGACCGCTGGCGTCGTACAGAAAGAAGTCGGGCGTGCAGACCGCACCGTGCTCCTTGGCGGCGATCTGTCGTCGATCCACGAGGTAGGGGAAGTCCCACCCCCACTTGGCGGCGCACTCGATCATCTTGTCCGGAGCATCGTCCGGGTACGCCTCGAAATCGTTGCTCATGATTCCAACCGCACCGATCTCGAGCTTCGCGGCGCGGATCGAAGCCGCTCGGATCGCCCCGGCAACGTGTTGAACGAACGGACAGTGGTTGCAGAGGAACATGACAAGGGTGCCGTGGGTGCCACGGCACGCCTCGCTGTGATGCATCCGACCGTGAGCGTCCGCAAGCGAGAAAGAGGGTTGCTCCGAGCCAAGAGGCATCATGATCGACGAGACACGTCCCATCGGAATCTCCTGAGAGTTGCCCGTAATCTAAGGCTTCCAAGTTGGACCGAGAGGATCAGAGATGCCAACGGGACGGAGTACTGGACCAGACGACTGGAGCGAGGACGACCGCGAAGAGGATCCCGAGGGGCCGTCGGAGGATGATCGGCGGCGTTTCGGGGGCGACACGGTGCCCTGTCCAGTTTGCCGCCGAGCGATCCACGACGAGTCCGTGAGTTGCCCCCACTGCGGTCACTGGCTCGAGGATGCGGTCTCGACCTCTTCGCGTCGAAACGGTCCACAACTGGCGGTGGGCCTGATCTTGGCGGTGGTGATCGCCGGCGGCGGACTGCTCTGGTGGGTTTTGAGAACCCTGATTTGACGTCGGATGCGGGAGATCCGATTCTCCGGAAGTCTGGACGGGCAGCATCTTCCCATGAGGTAATCTCCCCAGTGATGTCGACCAACCTCGCCAAGCCGTCCCGAGTCTCGGTGATCCTCGCCGACGATCACCCCCTCATCTTGGAGGCGATTGCCTCCCTCCTGTCGGAATGCTCCGAGTACGAGGTCGTCGGCATGGTCGATCAAGCCGGTCGGGCCGTCGACCTCGTCGCCAAGGCAAAGCCGAGAATCGTCGTCATGGACATCCTCATGCCTGGCGTGGATGCGTTCCAGGCCGTCGATGAAATGCGGCGACTCAGTCCCGGAACCGACGTGATCTTCCTGAGCGGCGCAGACCACGATGCGATGGTCGAGCAGGCCCGGATGTCCGGGAGCATCGGCTTCATCAGCAAGGCGGACGGGGCGGCCTGCGTGATCGACGCGATTCAGGCCGCCCTGAAGGGTGAGCAGTACTACTCGCCGTCACTCCGGGACCGCATTCGGGACGGATTGTCCGAGCAGTTGCGTCGACTGACCGGTCGCGAGATGGAGGTGCTCCGCTACATCGCCCGTGGATTCTCCAAGAAGGAGATTGGCGGGTTGATGCATCTGTCGGTGAAGACGGTTGATCGTCACGCGACCAGTCTCATGGCGAAGCTCGACGTGCACGATCGGGTCGAACTGGCCCGCTTCGCGATTCGCGAAGGGCTTGTCTCGGCCGATCAGTGACCTCAGAGGTGTTCGAGCCGCCCATTCGATCTCGCGGCGGCGGCGGGGGAGAATCCCTGCCGGTCTGGGCCACCCCGCGGCTGCTGATGAGAACTGAACTGTAGGGTGCGTCGTGACGATCCCCACCGACCCCTTCAAGACCGAGAGGGTCGTCGGAAACCACTCAAGCCCTGGAGATCGCGTCCGAGAGCTGCTCGAGCAGCCGCACTCGCGTGGTCTCGTCGGCAACCGCCGCGGCTCTTACCAGTCGCAGAAGCCTTTGCCGCAGCGACTCCGAGATCTCCTGATGCTCCGCGGCGGAGATCTGTCGAAGCATCCGCCCTTTGCGCGGTCCGCGTCCCCGGGATGGAATCTCGTGCTTCTTCAGGTACTTCTGAATCGTAACGGAGGTGGCGCCGAGATCCCGCGCGATCTCCGCGATCGTCATCCCCTCATCGAGGTAGAGCCTGCGGAGCAGTTCCGCGTCGTCGTATCGCTTCTGCCGCCTCACCGAACCCAGGCCTCCAAGCGTTCCATGCATGGATCGCACCTACGCACCGACCGAACGAACCGATCCCTGAATTCGGTCAGATCCGCACAAGGGAACGACGAGAAGACCCCGGATGAAGCGGTCTTGAGGGTCGCAGTGTCCTCTTGAAGACGAGATCCACCGCGGTGATCGAACTCGACGCGCCGACATGCCTCCGCTCGGACTCGAACCGAGAACCCGCTGATTAAGAGTCAGCTGCTCTACCAATTGAGCTACAGAGGCGAAGGGGGAAACTGTATCGCTGAGGTCCGTTTTTGCAAGCGACCTTGACGGTGCCGCGATCGACTCGGGCAAGTCGCCGAACGGGCTACGCCGACTTTCCGTGGCACTGCTTGAACTTGCGACCAGAACCGCACGGACACGGCTCGTTTCGACCCACCACGGCCGCGGTCGGCGCTGCGACCTGCGCCGCAGCCGGCTTCGGCGGCGAGGGTCGGAGTGCGGTCGCGGGTGAACGTCGAGGCGGCGCGGTCGCCTCGCTCGGTCGCTCGGTCGGCGAACCGGGGGCCGCCGTCGTCGCCGGTCGCTCCGACGAAGGAGTCGGCGGGGAACCCGGAGCAGTCGACCCTGTCTCGGCTGCGGCGGATGAGGGAGCCGTTGGCGCCACCGGGGGAGGAGCCTGGATGGCGAAACGACCCTTGAAGATCACATCGGTGACCTTGTCCCGAATCGACTCCTGCATGCGGTTGAACTGCGCCGCCGACTCTCGCTTGAACTCGATCCGCGGGTCGCGTTGGCTGAAGGCGCGGTAGCCGATCGAGTCGCGGATCTGATCCATCTGATGAAGATGGTCCTTCCACGCGTCGTCGAGCACTCGGAGCAGGATCCATCGTTCGAACTGCGCGACCTCGGTTCGAAGCAGATCTCGCAGGCGCCGTGGCACGAACGCGCGAGGATCGGCGGCCAGCGTCTCTCGCTCCGTCGGCGACAGCCGAATCAGGCACTCCTTCTCGAACCACGCGGCGATCGCGTCGGCGTCGCCGGAGGCGATCGCTCGCTCGCCGCGTGCCGCGATCTTCGCGTCGGTCCAGGTCGCGGCGTCCGAGAGCAGCAAGGTGCGAAGTTCCGCCGGATTCGTGCTCGGCAGGGTCTGCGGAGTCCACTCGAGCTCGTAGCGGCTCCGCACCCACGCGCAGAACTGCCCCAGCGCGGCGCCGGGGTCCCGAGGAAGCATCGCCGCGGTCATCTCGAGGATGAAGTCGATCGGATAGGTGCGTTCGCGCTCCGAGTAGGCCTTCTCGACGAGCCGCATCATCGCGTCCGCGGCCGCCTTGGCTTCGGCGTCGGCGGGGATCGCATCCGACGGGACGTCGCGGCCGAGCTTGCGGCCGAGCCATGCGGTGAGTTCGCGCCGGCCGAGGTCGCCATCGAGCATCGCCTCGGCGGGGGAGAGATCGATCGACTCGAATCGTGCCTCCACGAGCTCCTCGAGTCGCCGAAGCGCCCCGGCTCGACCGAGCGATGACAACGCCGCCGCATCGACCTCCACCTTCAACTGCTTGGCGGCCCATTCCGCGAAGCCTGCCCACTCCCAGTCCGACTCGTCGAGGTCGGTCGGCAGGTACTCCCCGGCGGTCAGGCGGATGAGTTCGGCCGTCTCGCCGATCGCATCGGCCCGCACCAGTGCCGCGAGGTCGTCACGGTCCTTGCCCACAAAGCGATCCGCATCGATCGCGACGTCGAGATGCTCGCGAACCCATTCGGCGATGCACTTGGCGGCATAGTCGCGGGCGAGGTACCGCTCGGCTGCGTCGGCAACCGAGTCGCGGATGTACTCGAAGGCGAGTTCGCGGATCTCACGCCCCTCGAGCACCCGCTGGCGGGTGCCGTAGAAGCTGCGACGCTGGTGCTCCATCGGCTCGTCGTACTCGAGGATGTTCTTGCGGATCTGGAAGTTCCGCTCCTCCACCTTGCGCTGGGCCCGGGCGATCTGGCGAGTCACCATCGGGTTCTCGATCGCGTCGCCCTCCTTCATGCCGAGGCGGCTCAGCAAGGCGAGCGTCTTCGGCCCCGCGAACAGCTTCATCAGCTCGTCCTCGAGGCTCAGGAAGAAGCGGCTCGAGCCCTGATCGCCCTGCCGGCCTGCACGACCTCGCAACTGGTTGTCGATGCGGCGGCTCTCGTGTCGCTCGGTGCCGACGATGTGGAGCCCGCCGAGATCCTCGATGTCGGCGAACATGCGAAGCCGGTGCAGCCGGCAGAGACCGCCCGCGTCGAGCTTCGCGGCGAGCGAAGACTCGTCCATCGAGGCGGTCTGTTCGAGCGGCACCTCGTGGTGCGACTTCAGGAGATGCCTCAGCAGATCCTTCCTCGCCGTGGCGGCGTCGAGCTTCGCGACCTCCGTTCGCGAACGCCCGGATTCCTTCGCGAGCAGATGCCGGTGCACGAGATCGAGGATCCGATCGTCGTCCATCGAGGCCTCGGCCTCCTTGGGGCAGATGTCGCGCCGCTTCCAGTGGTCGACGAGCTCCTCGCGGGTGAAGCGGCCGAGCTTGATGTCGGTGCCGCGGCCGGCCATGTTCGTGGCGATCATCACCGCGCCGAGCCGACCTGCGCCGAGCACGATCTCCGCCTCGCGTTCGTGGTGCTTCGCATTCAGCACCTCGTGTCGGATCTGATGCCGCTTCGCGAGCATCTCGCTGAGCTTCTCCGACTTCTCCACGCTCGTGGTCCCGACGAGCACCGGCTGCCCGAGGTCGTGGCAGGCCTTGATCTCGTCGACGATCGCGGACCACTTGTCCTTGAGCGAGAGGAAGACGAGGTCCTGACGATCCTCGCGGACCACCGGCTCGTTGGTCGGGATCGAGACCACGTCGAGCTTGTAGATCTCGTGGAACTCGGTCGCCTCGGTGTCGGCGGTGCCGGTCATGCCCGCGAGACGCTTGTGCATCTTGAAGAAGTTCTGGACCGTGATCGTGGCCATGGTCTGGGTCTCCTCCTTGATGCGGACCCCCTCCTTGGCTTCGACCGCCTGGTGCAGGCCGTCCGACCATTGCCGTCCGACCATCTTGCGGCCGGTGTTCTGGTCGACGATCACCACGCCCGCCTCGCCCCGGTCGTCCGGCGCGACCACGTAGTCGCGATCTCGCTGGTACACCGCGTGCGCGCGGATCGCCTGCTCGAGGAGATGCGGCATGTCGATGTTGTCGCCGACGTAGAAGCTGCCGATGCCCGCGTTCCGCTGGGCCTCCTCCACGCCTTCGTGCGTGAGGGTGGCCCGCTTCTTGTCGAGTTCGACCTCGTAGAACTGGGTGTGCCGATCTCGTTCCGCTTCGAGGCCAGGGAGTTGCCGCTTCAACTCGGCGAGCCGCTCCCGCATCCTCGGGATGGCCTCCTTCTCGCGGGTGCTGCGAATGTCGCCTTCGAGCGACGCCGCCTCGACCTTCGCGCGGTCGAGCCGATCGTTCGCGTCGTTCCAGGTGGACTGCTTCGAGACGAGGTGCCGCGCCAGCGTGTCGGCGAGTTCGTAGCGCGGCTTGTGGGCGTGGGCCGGACCCGAGATGATCAACGGTGTGCGCGCCTCGTCGATCAGGATCGAGTCGACCTCGTCGACGATCGCGAAGTCGTGCCGCTTCTGGACCTGCTCCTCCGTCCGCATCTTCATGTTGTCGCGGAGGTAGTCGAAGCCGAACTCGGCGGTCGTGCCGTAGATCACGTCGCAGGCGTAGGCGGCGAGCTTGCGGTCGGGCGGCTGCATGTGGAACGGATGGATCGCCCCCACGGTCAGGCCGAGCGCCCGGAAGAACGGGAAGGTCCAGTCACGGTCTCGCTGGACGAGGTAGTCGTTGACGGTCACCACGTGGACCTTGAGGCCCTCGAGCGCTGCGAGATAGGCGGCCAGCGGCGCAACGATCGTCTTGCCCTCGCCGGTCTTCATCTCGGCGATGCGACCTTCGCTCAGCACGATCGCGCCGACGATCTGGACGTCGAACGGTCTCGCGCGGAAGGGCGGGCGCGAAGTCGGATGGAGTTCGCGGACCGCTTCGTAGAGCCGATTCGGGATGTCGACGGTCTGCCACGCTGGAATCGGTCCCGCGCATCCACGAAGGTCGCCCTCCGGTTGCAGGTCCGACATCTCGGCGACCTGGGCACGTAGCGACTCGAGCAACTCGCGGGCGTCAGGCGGCAACTTGGAGGCTTCGAGCCCGCGGATCGGGGCCGACTCTCCGCCCGCCGACACCAGAACGGCCCCGGCATCTCCAGTCAGATCGGTCGCCGGGTCGAGCATCGTTCGCAAGCCGACCGCGCGATCCATCGCCTCGCGAGCCACTGCGAAGATCTCTGCCCGGAGATCGATCGCCTTCTCGCCCGCGGCGATCCGCTGCCGAAACTCGTCCGTCTTCGCGCGAAGTTCCGCGTCGGTCAGCGACCGGATCTTCGGTTCGAAGGCGTTCACCCGGGCCACCTCGGCGAGGTAGCGCTTGACCATGCGTTGATTGCGGGTGCCGAAGATGAGGCGGGCCAGCGGCCCGAAGAAGGGAACGCCCATGGTTGGGTTCTCGCAGCAGGCGACGCCGAACGGCTCGCCCTCGTGGTGAGGAAGGATCGAAGGGAATGGAGTGCCGGATCGCGGGCCAAGGGGCGGACCCCCCGAGGCGAGATCGTCAGCAGGTCGGAGGAGGCAGGTTCAACTGTCTCGCAAGCGACTTCGAGGCATTCTGCACGCCGAATCCGCGACCCCGATCGAGGTTGCAGTCGACGCCCGACGTGGCTCCGAACCCGCGAACTCCGGACTCCGCGTCGCCTCGTGCAGCATCACGCCCGATCGCCCGCTCGGCCACGACATGGGGCCAGCTCGCGAGACTCCAGGCCGAAGCGGTCCGGACTTCACGCGGCGTCGCGGCACCACCGTGGCCGGCGACCACGAGCGATGCGTACCCGGCAAACAGCACCACAAGCAGGACGCCGAGGCTTCGGCTCGTGGAGGCGGGGGAGGTTGCCGTGTGCGTCGATCGCATGGAGGAAAGGTCGATCCGGGCGAACCGGGAACTGTAGTATCGGTTCCGGCCCCCCTCCAACCCAATGCTGGGGCGGGGAGACCGCGGATTTGGTGCCGACCGGCGGTGCGAGCGATGTGATGTTCGCTCCCGGCTCCGATTCGTCGAATCCCTCGACCTGACCTTCATGACCCCCAACCTCGCTTCAGTCGCGTCATGACGCACCCGCCCGTCGGCTCCCCGGATGCAGCGATCGGTCTGCAGGATCGCACGGGATCCCCAGAGGTCTTGGCGTTCGGCGTCGAGGGCATGACCTGTGCGGGCTGTGCCGGGGCCGTTCGACGGGCCCTCGAGTCCGCGGAGGGCGTGGCGGCCGCTTCGGTCGACTTCGCCTCCGGGCGAGCGGTGGTTCGGGGGCGGGGGCTCGATCCTCGGCAACTGGCTGCAAGGATCGACGCCGCCGGCTTCGAGGCGCGGGCCGACGTCGTCGAGGAGACCCCTCAGGAACTTCGGAGCCGCCTCGAGCGGGAGGATGTTCGTCGGCGCACCGACTGGCGGCGTCGCGCGATCGTCGCGATCGCGTGCTGGATTCCGATGGAGTCGCTCCACTGGGCGGGACATGCGATGGGGCATCCCGCGTGGCTCGATCCGACGCTCGCCGTCGCCGGCACGCTCGTGCTGGCCGCGGTCGGCGGAGGCTTCTATCGATCGGCGTTCGAGGCGGCGAAGCGTGGCACGTCGAACATGGACACGCTGATCTCGATCGGCGCGACGACCGCGTGGATCTTCAGCGTCCTCGTGGTGTTCGGTCAGGGGCGAGGGTGGCTCGAAGGACAGCCGACCTACTTCGCGGAGATGGCGGCGCTGCTGGGGCTCATCAGCCTCGGGCACTGGCTCGAGGCGCGGGCTTCGGCGAGCGCCGGTTCGGCGATCCGAGAGCTCCTCGATCTGCAGCCTGAGGTTGCCTTGCGTCGGCGAGATGACGGCTCGTTCGAAGAGGTCCCGTCCGCCGCGATCATTCCTGGCGACGTCGTGCAGATCCGGCCCGGTGCGAGGGTGTCGGTCGACGGGCTCGTCGTCGAGGGCGAGTCGTCGCTCGACGAGAGCGTGCTGACCGGCGAGAGCCTCCCGGTCGATCGTTCGGTCGGCGACCGAGTGGTCGCCGGCGCGATCAACACGACTGGTGTGCTGCTGGTCGAAGCCTCGGTCGAAGGGCGTGGAACGACCCTCGCGAGAATCGCGCGACTGGTGCAGGAGTCGCGGGCGAGCCGTGCGGACATCCAGCGGCTCGCCGATCGAATCAGCGCCGTCTTCGTGCCGATCGTGGTGTCGATCGCGGCGGTCACCATGCTCGGGTGGTGGGCTGGCGGGGATCCGGCGCGCGGAGCCATCTCGATGGTCACGGTGCTGATCATCGCGTGCCCCTGCGCGCTGGGACTCGCCACCCCGATGGCGGTGGTCGTGGCGACCGGACACGCGGCGCGACGGGGAATCCTCGTGCGGGACGCGGCGAGCCTCGAGCGGGCGGGCCGTGCCGAGCGCGTCGTCTTCGACAAGACCGGGACGCTCACCGTCGGGCGTCCGAAGGTGGTTGCGATCGAGCCGGAGTCTGGGACGGGGGCGGCGGACCTGCTTCGGATCGCCGCGAGCGTCGAGCAGGCGAGCGAGCATCCGTTGGCGAGGGCGATCGTCGAAGCCGCGCAGCAGCGGGGGATGCGTCTCGATCCGGTGTCCGCCTTCGAGTCGATTCCCGGCGAAGGCGTGCGAGGCTCGGTCGCGGGTCGGCGAGTGGAGATCCGTCGCGCGGCGGAGGCGTCGTGCGAGATCCTCGTCGACGGTCGCCGGCTCGGCACGATCGATCTCGCCGACGAGCCGCGGCCCGACGCGTCGCTCGCGATCGCCGAGCTTCACCGACTCGGCCTCGAGGTCGCGATGCTCAGCGGTGATCGTCGAACTCGCGCGGTCGAGATTGCCGAGCGGGTCGGCATCGACCCGGCGTCGGTGCAGGCGGAGGTCGATCCGACGGGCAAACTCGCGTTCATCGCGGCGAGGTCGCGCGGCACGGTGATGGTCGGCGATGGCGTCAACGATGCGGCGGCGCTCGCGCGGGCGGAGGTCGGTCTCGCGCTTGCCTCCGGAACGTCCGTCGCGATCGAGTCGGCGGGCATCGTGGTTCCCGGCGATCGCGTGCTCGCGGTCCCCGAGACGATCCGCATCGCGAGGCTCGCGCTCACCACGATCCGGCAGAACCTGTTCCTCGCGTTCGCCTACAACGTCTCGATGATTCCGATCGCTGCGGCGGGCCTGCTTGGCGTGCACGGACCGCTGATCGCCGCAGCGGCGATGGCGTTGAGCGATCTGAGCGTGGTGGGCAACGCGTTGCGGCTCCGCGCGAAGCTTCGTCGCGGCATGGCTCAGCCCGCCGGCACGGCGCACGCAAGCGACGGATAGTCGGGTCGCTCCCCGGCGAATCGGTGCCGATGGACCCGCAGCACTCGCCCGCGGTGAAGGATCATGGTTCCGGGCATCTGAAGCGGATCGCCGATGGGATGTCCGACTCCGTGGCGCGCCGCGGCGATCGCCCGAACGAAGTTGCGAAGGCCGAAGAGTTCGCGGAAGGATCCCCGTCCGAGCCCTGCCACACGATGAAGCCTTCGCTGCGGATCGGAGATCCGCGCCAGGTCTGCAGCGCCGAGCTTCGCGAGAAACGCATCGCCCTGAGTGGGCAGGCCCATGTGCACGAACACCGGCGTGGCGCCCGCCGCCTCGATCGCGCCTCGCCTCGCGACGACGTCGGCGATCGCTTCGCGGCAGAAGGTGCATCCGGCGTGGCGAAGGAAGACCAGGAGCAGCGGCTGGACTTCCGAGGCTTCGCGGAGCGTGCGGGCGGCGTCGGGACCGGTCACGATCGTGGTGTCGAGCACGGAGTCGAGCGAGTCGGGCGCCGTCTCGTCATCGCGACTTCCGCGCTCCCACGCCGCCTTGAGGATCAGGAAGAACGGAATCCACCACAGCAGGTCGTTGGTGAGGATCGTCCATCCGAACGACCATGGGATCTCACCGCGTGAAGCCGTCCACACGAAGCCGATCGGCCCGAAGATCTTGCCGAGCAGACCGACCAGCGTGATGGGCCAATGTCGGATCGGATCGAGGCTCGCGGCGAGGTAGCCGATCCCGTAGACGCCGATCACCATGCCCAGGCACTGCCAGATCGCAAGTCCGGCGGCGGTCATCTCGAGCCCGGCGAGTTCGACCAGACCCCGCGGCCACAGGATGACGGAAGCGCCCCAGATCAGGTTGTAGAGACCCGCGGCGACGAGCCATCGCTGCATCCAGCGAGGCGAGCGGGACGGTGAGTCGGGGGTGGTCATGACGCCGCGTTCGCGGCATGCTCGCGACGGATTCCGGTCGTACGAGGCGCGGCAGAGCTCAGGAGCATGGGCTGGCTCGGATTCGAACCGAGGTCTGATCGATTATGAGTCGACTGCTCTAGGCCGCTGAGCTACCAGCCCGGTCGCGGCAGCATACGGTCACCGGCAGGGACACGAGGCGCCAGAGCCGAACCCGACTCGCTACAGGTCGAGCTTGAGGGTCGCGTCGTCCATCAGATAGAGGCCCACGAGCCAGTCGTCGACGAGATACGGCTCGACTTCGAGGACCCCGACGACCTCGCCGTAGTCGATCGCATGCATCTGGGTGCGGACGACGGGGCGATCGAGCTTGACCTCGATGGCGTCGTAGGGGCTCGGCGGCACGCCGATGCAGCAGCCGTCCCAGCGGTTGAGCATCACCAGCGCTTCGCTCGTGGTGCCCACAAGCATCGGGAAGGCGACGTAGCCGTCGATCGCGACCCACTTGCCGTCGAGCATGGCGATCCGCTGAGGAATCCCGCGGTCGCCCACCCGCGGTCGGTAGTTCTCGCCCGCGCTCACGAGCAGTTCCCAACTGACGCGGAAGGGATTCTCGCGCGTGCCGTCGCCCTCGATCTCGAAGCGGTCGTCGGCGAGCAGCAGGTCCTTCGGCCCGCGGACGATCGAACCCGCGATGATCGTCGCCTCCGGGATCGACGCCTCGAGGCCGAGCGTGAGCGGCTCCGGCTCGATGGCCGGTTCGGCAGGTCCGGACGGCGATGGAACAGCGGTCGGCGGCTCCGCCTCGATCGCGGCGACGACGTTCGTCTCGCTCGATGTCGGTGCGGCTGGGGGCGGAGCGATCGACGCCGCCGCCTCCGGCAGCGCAACCTTCGATTCGATGGGATCGGGGGAGTTCGTGCCCTCGCTCTCGGGAGTCGAGGTCGTGTCGCGATCAGGTGAAGTGGAGGAATCGATGCTCTCTGGGCGTGGATCGCGCTCGGGCCAAAACGACCACGCGGCCGCGAGGGCGGCGGCCACGAGCAGGCTGATCCAGAAGATCCTCACGTCCACAGGCTCCGAGATGTGCTCAGCCGATCGGCTTCAGATGGTCGGCGACGTTCGTGCGGTACGCGAGCAGTGCCGGAAGCAGGCCCGCGAACGAAGCGAGCAGCGTCGTGCCGACGACCACCCCGAGCACGATCCGCGGCTCGAGCGACCACGGAATCACGAGGCCGATTCGGTCGGCGAGCGTCGAGGCGACCGCCGCATTCCCCGCCGCCGCGAGACCGACCCCGAGAAGGCCGCCACCGAGGCCGATCAGCGCACTCTCGGTCAGCACGATCGAGAAGACGCGACCGGCACTCGCCCCAAGAACCCGCAGGATGGCGACCTGTCGCCGGCGAAGATCCATGGAGCTGTAGAGGGCGAGCAGGATCCCGACCCCGCTCGCCAGAAGCACCGCCATCGCCATGGCGACGAGCAGTCCGTCGATGTTGCCGACGATCGAGAGCAGCCTTCCGATCTCCTGGGCCGGCTGCGCGACCGTGAACCCTTCGCGCTGCAGCCGTGCGAACTGCTGCGGCAGCGCCGCCGAGACGCCTCCTCGAGAAGGAACCTTCAGAAGGATGCCGGTGACGGCGCGGTCGACCTCCTCGAGGTCATCGACGCCGACGTGGACGTGCCGGCCTTCGCGTTCGTGGCGATCGAAGGCGTGCAGGACCCAAGAACTGTCGAGATCGCTGAAGATCGCCCGATCGTGGGCGGAGCCGCTTGGCTCGAGTATGCCGACGACGGTGTAGTCGTACTCGTCGTGGCTGTGCCCGTGGTCCTCGCGGGAGCCGCCGCTGCCGTGCGTCACGGTGAGGCGGTCGCCGAGTTGGAGGCCGGTCGATCGGGCGGCCTCCGACCCGACCACGACCTCGAAGGCCCTTTCGAACGGCCGGCCTTCGGCGAATCTCCACGGGACGCCGGGCTCGGGCTCGTATCGACTGAGGAAGTCGGTCGTCGTCGCGAGGACCGGGAAGCCGCGATAGTTGTCGCCCTGCTGCATGGGGACCGCCCACTGCCAGGGATATCCGTCCCGCAACTCGACGAATCGAGACCACGGGATCGGGTTGGCCGGCGCTCCGGCGTAGAAGAGTCCGTTCAGCACCGATACGAGTGCGCCGGGCTCGGCACTGACGAGAAGATCGACGTTGCCGCTGCCGCGGCGAAAGACGTCGCGTCCCGACTCCCGCATCGACAGCAGCGTCAGCAGCAGTCCCACACCGACCGCGACCGTGGCGACGGTCACGAGTGTCTGGAAGAGCCGCGTCTGCAGGCTCCGAAGCACGATCGCGAGGTCGCTCATTCGGGGACCTCCGCACGAACGAACGGGCGCATGTCGAGACGGTTCGCGAAGAGATCGCGCATCGCCGGATCATGGCTCGTGAGAAGCAGGGCGGCGCCCTCTTCGCGGCACGCGTCCCGAATCATGCTGACGGCTCGCTCGGCATGGTCGGGATCGAGGCTCGCCGTCGGCTCGTCCGCGAGCACGAGAGCGGGCTTCGCCGCGAGCGCTCTCGCCACCGCCACCCGTTGCTGCTGCCCGACGCTCAATCGATCGACCGGACGATCGATCGCCTCGACTCCAAGGGAACTCAGCAGCGACTCCGCACGCGGGCGATGCTGCGCCGCCGGGCATCCTGCGAGCAGCATCGCGATCGAGACGTTCTCCACCGCGGAGAAGCCCGAGAGCAGATTGAAGGTCTGGAAGATCATGCCGATCCGCCGGCCGCGGAAACGATCCAAGGCGGCCCCTCGCAGTGTCGAGAGCGTCTCTCCGGCGATCTCGATGGTGCCGCGGGTCGGCTCGAGAATCCCCGCGATCAGATGCAGGAGGGTGCTCTTGCCGCTTCCAGAGGCGCCTTCGAGCAGCAGTTCCTCGCCCGGATCAAGGCGCAACGACGGCACCTCGAGGGCGAGGCTTCCGGGATAGGCGAATCGAAGATCGTGAAGTCGAAGCGCGGCGGGCATGGGGAGTCGCGGGTGTCCGTGGTTCGAGGGATGGGAACTATATTCGTTCGTGCCGCCGCCACCTTGATTGCCGCAGGAGCAGGTTCGCATGCATCGGCAGGAACCGTGTGCCTTCGATGCCGCCGAGGCGGCGGACTTCCTCCAAGCCAGCGCCGAATGGCCGCCGCGGGCGACCTTGATGTCTGCGCTGACGCATCTCGAGACGCGGTCGGCGTCCGGTTTCGAGTGGCCGAACGGACAGCGTCGCGCGATCGACCTCGGATGCGGCGCCGGCACGGAGACGCTCGAACTCTTGCGCCGTGGATGGCTCGTCGATGCGATCGACCTGCATCAGCCCTGCCTCGACTTCACGAGACGCCGAGCGGAGGGGGCCGGGTGTGCCGAGGGCCTGCGGATGTCTCGATGTGGATTCGAGGATCTCTCGCTTCCTCGGCGGGCCTTTGGCCTGGCCCACGCGGGATTCTCGCTGCCGTTCTGTCGAGCCGACGCCTTTGAGCGGGCGTGGCTCGGCATCACCGGCGCCGTGATTCCCGGAGGTTGCTTCGCCGGCCAGTTCTTCGGTCACCGCGAGCCGCTGGTCCTTGCCGCGGTCCCCGGAAGCGCGGTCTCGCACGATCGCGAGTCGATCCAACGCCTGCTCGGTCCGGCCGATTCGCCGCGATGGCGGATCGTGAATCTCGACGAGGTCGATCGCCCGGGGCGAGGTCCGCGCGGCGAGCCCAAGCACTGGCACGTCTTCCACGCGGTGTTCGAACGCGCGGACGACCCGCCTTCGGCCGAGGTCGACGGCGGGTCGCCCGTGCAGGCGTGATTCGATCGCGGGAGGCGATTGAGCCTGTCAGCGGTCGGAGTCGTCGTGATCCTCGCGGCGGCCGTCTCGCGAGGTGCGTTCGAGCATCGAACGAAGGAAGGCGTTTTCCCGTCGCGTCGCCTCGAGATCGAAGACGAGGTACTTGACGCGGAGACGCAGCTGATCGACGGCCACATGCAGCCGCGCGACGGAGTCCCGCAGGTGATCGGGCCAGGCCGCGGCCGCCGACGACCGCTCCTCATTCCCCGCATGCGGGTTGGATGCGTCTGCAGCGTGCGACTCCATCACCCCCAGGATCTCGCCGAGCTTGCGGCGGAAGCTCTCCTCGTCCATCTCTGCTCTCCTCTGGTTGCTTGTCGCGTTCCACGCGTCCACGAGTCTCCGGATCGTGAGTTCGATCCGGACCGCATCTCCAACGCAACCGACATGCCGCGCGAGCGACTTCGTCGGCGTTCGACGAAGCGAAGCGCTCCCGAAGACCCGGATCACGGGGATTTCCGGACACCCCCTCGCGATCGGCGGGACCGGTCCTGCGGCGAAGGGGAGTTGTGGTGCGGCGTCAACGCCCGGCGTGGAGCTTTCGCAACGCCTTGTGGGCCGACGGGGGAGCCTGCTTCATCACGGCGTCGAACACGCCCGGCTCGTTCCGGGCCTCCTGCGAGAGGCGAGCGAGATGAAGGTCGCGATGATGGGCCCATCGCTGGAAGAACTGCTCGAGCTCGTGCCGGTTGAAGCGAGCCAGCGGGTCGGCAAGGCCACTCTGGGCGACCGCCCAGTCGAGCAACTTGCCTCCGAACGGCTCGAATCGGTAGAGGCCGATCGTGAACTCGAGTCGCTTGCGAAGCGGCAGGAACGGATCGCTCGCCTGCGGCGGCAGTTCGGTCATGGCTTGCTCGGGCTTGCTGCGGGCGATCTCGCCGAGCCATCCCTGCTCATGCCGAAGTTCACGGTCCGCGAGCGTGTGCCCATCGACGCCGATCGGCGGTTCGGCGGTTCGCTGCAACTCGCCGAGACTCGCGAGCACGACCTTCATGCCGGCGTTCGAGAAGCGGATCCACAGCCGCTGATCGACGATGCCGCCGTGCCGCGCCGGCTCGAGCCGTTGGATGGTGCCGACGCCCCACTCCGGGCGCTTCGCATGGCGAACCTCTTCGCCCACGCGATACGGCGTTCGATCGTCAGGGGACGTTCCTTCGGGCATCTGGACTCCGACTTCTCACAGGCATGTCGCGTCGAGGAAACGTTCGACGCCGATCCGCATCGCGGCCGGATTCGGATGAGCCGGTCCGTCGGCGGCACTGGTCGATCGATCGGTGAAGGCGCTGGAGGTCGCGGTGCGATCCGCGAGGACCCGGCTGCGATCGAGCAGAGGCGATCCGCGGACGGACGTCCTTCGGATCGGCGTAGAGTGTAACGGCGGTCCACATGGGTCCGAAGCGTTCGATCAAGATCTCCTTGATCGAGTCGGACTCCCGAGCCCCGAATTGATTGGAGTCGCAGTCGCATGCCCGATCCGATCCGCGTCCTCCTGATCGGCGACGTGGTCGGAACCCCGGGGCGGGAGGTTCTCCAGGCGCAACTGCCTCGGCTGCGGGATCGATTCCGGCCGCACCGGGTGATCGCCAACGTCGAGAACGCTCGGAACGGATCCGGCCTGACCCCGGAACTGGCGGCGCGATTCCTCGGTCTGGGAATCGATGGACTCACGTTGGGGGACCACGTCTATCGGGATCGGCGCGTCGTCCCACTCCTCGAGGATCCGGCCACACCGGTCTGCCGTCCGGCGAATCTTGCCTCGGGCGCTCCGGGAAAACGGCTCCTTCGGATCCCCGCCGGCGGCGAGTGTCCGAGAGACCTGTACGTCTTCACGGTGTTGGGGAGGATCGGGATGGGCCTGCCAGCCGACGATCCGTTCGCGTGTGCGGATGTCCTGATCGCCTCGCTGCCCGAGCGGAGTCCGCTGGTCCTGGTCGAGGCACACATGGAGGCGACGAGCGAGAAGGCCGCGATCGGCCTTCATCTCGACGGCCGGGTGTCGGTGGTGTTCGGGACCCACACCCATGTTCCGACGGCCGACGCCAGAGTGCTGCGACGGGGCACCGGATTCATCAGCGACCTGGGAATGACCGGGCCCTACGACAGCGTGATCGGACGAGATCCCGAAGCGGTCCTTCGCCACATGACGACCGGCGTGCACGTGCCGTATGAGGTCGGACGAGGACGAGAGGCGGTCGGCGGGTGCCTTGTCGAAATCGATCCCGGCAGCGGGCGATGCTGCGGGATCGCGTCGTTCGTGGAGCCGCCGCTCGACCGTTGATCTTGGGCGGGGATCCGAGAACCGTGGCGATTCGGGATCGTCACAGCGAGCGTGTCCGGCGCGAATTCGTTTTTCAATCCGACGGTTTGACCGAGCGACACTCCGTGCCATGGTCGCCTCGTCTGCGCGGATCGCAGTCCGGCCGCCTGCCGAGTCGCAGTCGCCGAAACCTCGGTGAACCGGCGCGAAGCGCGACGGTCGAGAAACTCAGGACGAGAGGAGAGACGAGATGAAGAGCGTGATTGGTGCCGGCGCTGCGTGCGCGGCGATGGCTCTGGCGGGCGCCGCCTCGGCCGACGTGACGATCGACTTCACGGACGCGACGTACGCGGGCTTCAGCTTCGACCAGCTGTTCGGGGTGGACGCCGGCGAGTTCCTCGTCGGCACGCTGACCGGCGTCTCGGTGAACGCGGTGCTGACGGCCTCGACCAACCTCACCTATGCCGACGACCTGTGCATCTACGTCGACGATCTGCCGCTCTCGACCGGTGGCCTTCTGCAGGTCGGCGGGTTCTCGAACCTCAACGCCGCGCAGCGTTACTTCTGGCCCAACGGCGGCAGCCCCGCTCCCGGCACCACCGTGATCGGGACGGTCGTCCTGACGACCGCGCTCGAGTTCACGGGTTCGGCCGCCGACGCGGCGGTGTGGCTGGGCAACGGCTACGGCGCCGCGGGCACGTCCGGCACCTGGTCGGGCTCGATCACGCTGATCGGCGTCGAAGCGATTCCGGCTCCCGGCGCGGTCGCCCTGCTCGGCCTCGCGGGCCTCGCGGGTTCGCGTCGCCGTCGTTGAAGAAGTCCCTTGCTGGATGGCGACCTCGGTCGCCGTCTTCGGAGCCTCCACAGCACCGCCGGCCCTTCGGGGTCGGCGGTGCACGTTGGGGCGGAAATGAGCAAAAACGGGAAGCATCCATTTGACCCCACGGGAACCGGCTTTACGTTCACCTTGCCGAACTTCCCGGTTCGGTCGTGAGCGGGGTCTTCCCAACCCCTTCTTGCGTCCCTTCCCTTGCTCGCTCGAGGTTCCTCACCTCGAGGCGAAACAACCCTTTTCGAGAGGAGAATCAGATGAAGAGCGTGATTGGTGCCGGCGCTGCGTGCGCGGCGATGGCTCTGGCGGGCGCCGCCTCGGCCGACGTGACGATCGACTTCACGGACGCGACGTACGCGGGCTTCAGCTTCGACCAGCTGTTCGGGGTGGACGCCGGCGAGTTCCTCGTCGGCACGCTGACCGGCGTCTCGGTGAACGCGGTGCTGACGGCCTCGACCAACCTCACCTATGCCGACGACCTGTGCATCTACGTCGACGATCTGCCGCTCTCGACCGGTGGCCTTCTGCAGGTCGGCGGGTTCTCGAACCTCAACGCCGCGCAGCGTTACTTCTGGCCCAACGGCGGCAGCCCCGCTCCCGGCACCACCGTGATCGGGACGGTCGTCCTGACGACCGCGCTCGAGTTCACGGGTTCGGCCGCCGACGCGGCGGTGTGGCTGGGCAACGGCTACGGCGCCGCGGGCACGTCCGGCACCTGGTCGGGCTCGATCACGCTGATCGGCGTCGAAGCGATTCCGGCTCCCGGCGCGGTCGCCCTGCTCGGCCTCGCGGGCCTCGCGGGTTCGCGTCGCCGTCGCGGCTGAGCGTCGTTCCTTCCACGACTTGAACGAAGGAGCAATTCCATGACTCGCTCAATCATTGCAACGCTAGGTTTCTCGCTCGCCGCGGCATCGGTCGCGTCGGCGGGGATCATCACCGAGGGCGGCACGGGCTTCCTCATCGATGGCTCGTCGCTGCACACCTCGGACATCGTGCTCGATCCGGCGACGTACGGCGAACTCGCCAACCTCTCGGTGCAGGTCGGCCTCAACGGCCTGCAACATTCTTGGCTTGGCGACCTCGTGGTGACCTTGACCCACGTCGAGAGCGGCACGAGCGTCTCGCTGTTCGGTACCGTCGGCGGCGGCCTGTTCGGCTCTCCCGCCCAGATGGACGGCTTCTACACCTTCAACGACGGCGTCTACAACCCGGCAGTCCCGGCCCAGGGCAACCTCTGGGCCGCGGCGTCCGCGGCCGGCACCGGAGTCGTGCCGGGTGGTTTCTACTACGCCACCAACAACGCTTCGCCGGACTTCGTCTCGATGAACGCCGCCTTCGCCGGGATCACCTCGGCGGGCACGTGGCGTCTCACCGTCGAGGACACCTTCCCTTCGTTTGACGACGGTGTCCTGGCCAAGTGGACGATCAGCCTGACCGGCGACGTCGTCCCGGCCCCCGGCGCGATCGCGCTGCTCGGCCTCGCGGGCCTCGCCGGCTCGCGTCGCCGCCGCGGCTGAGCCCCGGCGATCCCACGGTCGCAAGGTCGCGACCGGTCCATGACCCTCGAACGACCGCCCTCGTGGCGGTCGTTTTTCAATTCTCGCGGTGGATTCCCGGTCACCTTTCCTTGACTGTCCGGGAACCGGTGGCACGTTCTCGGAGCGTTCCGTTTTCGGACCGCTGGGGGAGACTTCGGGCGTGCCGGAGGCTCCAAGTTCGAACAGCACGCCGTGTCCGAGAGTCGGGCGGCGTCTTAGAAGTTCAGAGGGCGGCGAGGTCTTGGCCTCGGCCCCACGAGGGAGAAAAGGGTCATGAAGAAGAGTCTCGTTCTGGGAGGCGTGGCGGCACTGGCGATCTCGGCCGCGGCGTCGGCGGAGGTCACGCTCGATCTCGGCAACAACACGCTCGCCGGAAATGCGTCCAACGACTACACCTTCGAGTTGATTGGGACCATGACCGGCTTCGAGATCACCTTCGACTACGTCACCAACACCGGCGGAAGCTGGGCCTCGGACATGGTGCTCTACATCATTGGACCGGGCCTCGAGGGCATCGCCTGGGGTGGCTACAACACCCAGTTCGGCATTCCATTGAACGGCGGCACCTGGGGATTTGACGGTTCGGGCTCCGCCGCGAGCGGTACCTACTCCGACACCAAGGTTCACGGGGCCGGCGCGGGGGGCATGTGGACCTTCGGCATCGGCAACGGATGGACCGCGAGCGCGGACGTGCAGTACAACAACGTCACGCTGACCCTCTTCGGCGACATCACGTTCATCCCCGCGCCGGGCGCGGTCGCCCTGCTCGGCCTCGCAGGTCTCGCGGGCTCGCGTCGCCGCCGCGGCTGATCCGATCATCCGCCGATTGTGCTCGTCTTCTCGCACCGCACCCGCTTCGGCGGGTGCGGTGTCGTTGTCCTTGGAAAGTTCGGCTCAGCGAGCCGCCGGCTCGCCCCATCCGCCGCCCCCGGGCGTCAGCACCTCGAGGCGATCACCGGCGACCAGATCGATCTCCGCGGCACCGCCGAGCGTCTCGACCGTGCCGTCCGCTCGGATCACGCGTTGCGATCCGGTGAGGCCGGCGTCGCCGCCGAAGGCTCCCGGCGGGCCGATCCGGCGATGCTCTGCGACCACGCAGGCCGAGAGCGGGGCCAGCGCCTCGTAGACCCGGCGCACGCCGTCGCCGCCGCGATGCGCGCCATCGCCGCCGCTGCCGCGACGGATCTCGAATCGCTCGATCCGGATCGGATAGCGGGCCTCGACGAACTCCGGATCCCCGATCCGGGTGTTGGTCATGTGGGTGTGCACGGCGGAGGCGCCATTGACCCCCGGTCCTGCGCCGCTTCCGCCGCAGATCGTCTCGTACATGCCGAAGCGGCCGTTGCCGAGCAGCGTGTTGTTCATGGTGCCCTGGCTCGCGGCGACGACGCCGAAGGCCTGAAGCAGGCACTCGACGATCCGCTGGCTCGTCTCGGTGTTGCCGGCGGCCACGGCTGGATCCCGCGAGGCGTCCCCGCTGAAGGGTGGATTGAGGAGTCCCGCCGGCACGCGAAGGTCGACCGCCCGCATCAGGCCCTCTTGCAGCGAGACCGAGGGGCCGACAAGTGCTCGCAGCACGTAGAGGACCGCCGCGTGCACGATGGCAACCGGGGCGTTGAGGTTCCGCGGATGCGTGCCGCCGGAGCCCGCGAAGTCGACGACGAGACGCGCTGGGGTCTCGCCATCGCGTCGGGACTCGAGTCGAAGGGAGACCGCGATCGGCGTGCCGTCGTCGAGTTCGATCCTCGCGTGCCGAGGTTCCGCAAGTAGCGACGGCAGCGCCCTTCGAAGGGTGGCGAGCCCGTGGAGCGACATGCCTTCGAGCATCTCTCGAAATCGCCGCTCGCCGATTTCGTCAAGCACCGCGCCGAGCCGCTGCACGCCGCGATGGTTCGCCGCAACCTGCGCGGCGAGGTCGGCGAGGTTGTCGTCGAGGCTGCGGCTCGGGAAGCGGGCGTCGCGAAAGACCCGTTCGATCCGGTCCCATCGCGCGGCCCCACCCTCGATCAGCTTCGTCGGCGGGATCGCCACCCCCTCCTCCGCGAGGCAGCGGGCGCTCGGCGCCATCGAGCCGGGACGAATGCCGCCGATCTCCGCGTGGTGCGCGCGATTGGCGAGGATCGCGATGAGGCGCTGCGTTCCGGGGGCGAAGAGCGGCGTCAGCAGCGTGACGTCTGGGAGATGCGATCCCCCGAACGCCGGGTGATTGGTCACGACGACGTCGCCGGGGACGAGCCGAACTTCGGCCATCACCGATCGCGCGGCGATGCCGAGCGCGCCGAGATGGACCGGCAGATGGGCGGCGTTGACGGCGAGCCGCCCTTCGCCATCGAGAATCGCGCAGGAGAAGTCGAGGCGATGCTTGATGTTCACCGAGAGCGAGGTGCGGCGCAGCTGCTCGCCCATCTCCTCCGCGATCGACGCGAGTCGAGCCGTGAACAGTTCGATGCCGAAGGCGGTCGGATCCCGCGCCGGTCGCGTCTCGAGGCATCGCGCGACGACGCTTCCGTCGCCACGAACCTCGCCGATCCATCCCGGCGGAAGGATCGCCGTCGCGGTGCGATCGGCGAGGATCGCGGGGCCGCGGAGCTCCTGGCCGGGGCGAAGCGAGTCGCGGCGGTGGACCGACGCGTCGATCCAGCCGCCGTCATGGCGCATCGCCTGCAGGCGTCGCGGCGGGGCTGTCGGAATCGCTGGCTCGGGGCGCCATGAAGGCGGCGTGGGCCGCTGTTCCGATCGGCAGCCTTCGAGGATCGCGACCTCGATCACGCGATTCGGCGCCGCGTAGCCGTACTGGCGCATGAATCCGTCGGCGAATCGTTCACGCAGCGTCGCTCGGGGATGAAGCGGCAGCTCGATCGCCTCGTCCTGACCCCGGAGTCGCAGGTGAATCGTCGAGACCGCAGCCTCCATCGCCTCGGGCGGCACGCCCTGCGAGCCCAACGATTCGCGTGCCTCCGCGTCGAGGCTTGCGGCGAGGTCTTCGAGCTCGTGCTCGACCTCCTCGAGCGAGCGATGCACGGTGCGTTCGGCGCGGGTCGCGAGCGACGCATGGTCGAGACCGACCGCGCTGAGAATGCCCGCATCGGCCGGGAACGCGATGGTGCGCACCCCGAGGCGTTCCGCGATCGCGGCGGCATGCTGGCCGCCGGCGCCGCCGAAGGCGACGATCGCGTGATCGGAGGGCGCAAAGCCTTGGCGCGTCGAGACGGTCTCGATCGCGCCCGCCATCCGCTCGTCGGCGATCGCGAGCAGGCGATCGAGAACCGACTCGCCGTCGGGCCGGCTGCCTTCGATCGCCGCAAGTCGATCAAGCAAGGCTTCGAGCTTCGCCTTCGCAGCCTGTTCCGCGATCGGGACGCCGAACATCGACTCGTCGACGCGGCCGAGCAGCAGGTTGACGTCGGTCACGGTGAGCGGTCCGCCCCGCCCGTAGCAGGCCGGTCCCGGGTCGGCGCCGGCGCTCGCTGGGCCGACGAACAGACGTCCCTCGTCGTCGCAGCCGCAGATCGATCCTCCGCCCGCCGCGACGGTCTCGATGGCGACACAGGGCGATGCCAGTCGAACGTCGCCCACCTCTGTGCGCCCGGAGACTGGAAGCTCGCCGTCGACGCGCACGACGTCGGTGCTCGTGCCACCCATGTCGAATCCGAGCGACGGTCCGAGACCGAGCGACTCCGCCACCGCCCGGACTCCCATCGCGCCTGCCGCCGGTCCGCTCAGCAGGCTCTCGGCCGCCGCGTAGCGATCGGCGGCAGCAAGCCGTCCGTCGCTCGTCATCGCGCGAATCGAGAGCGCTTCGCCCGGTCGCGCGATCTCGCGCAGGAAGTCGCGAATCGTCGCGTCGAGCGCCGCGTCCACCGACGCCGCCTGCGTTCGTTCGACAAATCCGGGACGGCGAGCGAGATCGCTCGAACACACGATGCGGACGAATCCGCCCTGCGACAGCATCGTCGCGACGCGATGCTCCATCGCCGCCTCGAGATGACCGTGCATCACCGCGACCGCCGCGGTATCGAAGCCGGCTTGGCGGGCCGCGCGGATCGTCTCCTCGAGCGAGGCTTCGTCGAGAGGCGCCGCGACCGAGCCATCGGCGGCGAGGCGGCCGGGGATCGGGAAACTCGCCTCCGGAAGGGGACGCCGCGGCGGGATCGCCAGCGCGAAGAGATCACGCCTGGTCTGGTCGCCGATCTCGAGGAGGTCTTCAAAGCCCTGCGTGACGAAGAGCGCCGTTCGAGCCACGCGGCGTTCAAGCAGGGCGTTCGTGCCGCGGGTCGTCGCAATCCGCAGATCGATCGATGCGGCGAACGAGCGTGGGCTCTCGCCGATGGCGATCGCCATCGCGAGCCGTGGTGCCGAACAGCCCGCATCGATCTCGACGAGCCGGAGCGCTTCGCCAATCCACGTGGCGGGGATCGAATCGAGTTCGACCGATCCGTCATCGCCGACCGAGACGATCCGTGCCGATCCCTCTGGATCGAACACGCGGGCTCCCTGCAGGACGCAAGCCGGTGGAGCCGGCTCGATCGTCAGACGACGTCGCACGGAGGCGGCATGGCCATCGATGCAGCCGAGCGTGCCCCGAAGCCGTCCGCTGCTCAGGACCTTGATCCGACGCCGGCCCCCATCGGGCGAGATCGCGAGGCAATCGGTGAAGGTCCCGCCGGTGTCGACCATGATCCGCCACGGCCGCAACGCGATTCCTGGCGTCTGATGGGCGGGATCGGCTTCGGCAGGATCTGGCACGGCGGGAGCGTACCGACGCCACGTCGGGCGATCGCGAGGATCGCGGCGAACCGGTGCGCCGCGCGGGCCGATCAACCCCGAGAGAGCGACCTACCCTCCACGTCTCGCCGCGATCAGGAGCCGATCGATGAAGCCTCTCGTCACCGTCCTCAAGTGGGCTGCGATTCCAGCGGTGCTCGTCGGATACGTCGCCTTCATGGGCTCGTCCGGCTACTGCCCGACCTGCGTGGCGATGGTCGATTGGGCGACCGGACGATCCGCGTCGGCCTCGGTCGCCAAGGTCTCCGCAACGGTCGAGACTCCCGATCCTGCCATGAGCGAGCAGGTCGGCGTGCCGCCGTCGTCCGAACTCGAATCGGCCGTTCAGGCGAAGTCCGATCCGTCCGCCATGGCTGCCACAACGGTGTCGGCCGATGCAGGGCCGATCCATCGGCTCGTGCTTCCTTCGGTGGATGGTGGATCGCTCAGTCTCGCCGAGTTCGCCGGCAAGCCGATGCTCATCGAAGTCTGGGCGACGTGGTGCGGTCCGTGCGTGCGCGTCCGTTCGATGCTGAAGGCGGCATCGGCGAGGATCTCCGAGCACGCGACGATCGTGGCGGTGTCGGTCGATCAGGGCGGTGCCGCAGCGGTGTCGAAGCATCTCGCGAGCAACCCGAGTCCATTCGTCGAACTGCTCGCGACGCCCGAGTTTCGCGCCGCGCTTGCGCCGCACAATCCCGGCAACACGATCCCGAAGCTCGTCTACGTCGACGCGCATGGACATGTCGCGGGCATCGAGCTCGGCGGTTCGGATCCGAAGTGGATCGAGAAGCGGCTCGAGGCCCTTCGATGACGCCGCGTCGACGCCGCGCCGAGGAGACGATGTTCGGATCGCCCCGCTCGATCAGTAGCGGCGAAGCACACCGATCACCACACCCTGGACCGTGCACTCCTGCACGATGATCGGCTTGAAGTCCGGGTTGGCCGGCTGGAGCCGGATCGACCCGTTCTTTTCGCGAAAGAAGGTCTTCAGCGTGGTCTCGCCGCCGGGAAGCAGGGCCACCACCCGCTCTCCGTTTCGGGCGGTCGACCGCTTCTCCACGATGACGTAGTCGCCGTCGAGGATGCCCTCGTCCCGCATCGAGTCGCCATCGACCTGCAGCGCGAACGTCGATCCACGCTGCCCGCGACGAGGGCCGAGGACCTCCTCGAGGCTCAGCGTGTCTTCGGTCGGGAACTTCTCGATCGGATGCCCCGCAGCGATGCGGCCCACGAGCGGCATCGGCTCGGCTCGCCGCTCGCCCGGCAGGACCACCTCATCAGACATCGATAAGGAGCGGGCCCGGTTCGGGTCGCGCTTGAGCACGCCCTTCTTCTCGAGTGCTCCGACGTGTTCGAACACCGTGACCTTGCTGACGCCCAGGGCGTCGGCGAGCTCCTGCATCGTCGGGGAAAAGCCGCGATGGTCGCGGGACTCCTGGATCAGCTGCAGGATCCGAAGCTGCTTCGGCGTGACGTTCGCTTCCATGACGAATCTCCGAACAGGTTGAGCTGGCAAGGGGACGGCGATGAACCGTCGAGACCGGCGAGTGACCGAAGTGTTCGATGAGCGATCGGGTCAGCGGATCGCCGGGGCGCCATCGGATGACCGGGACGCCGAGATCGGGCGACGGAGCCCGGTGCATCGCGGGCGTCGCGGGCGTCGCGGCCGACGCGACATGCAATCGCCGCACGCCGAGGAGACCGGAGATCGGTGGCGGCGTGCAGGCGACCACGCGCGGGGCCGGCGATCGCGATGCCGTGTCCTCGCAATCGGTCGGCATCGCCGGACCCGCGATCGCCCCGGTCAGCGAGTCGAGGCACCACGCCAGTGGTCGTCCCACGAGGGCCTCGATGAGCGAGCCGATCCAGTTGATCACGGGCTCGAAGAGTCCCGCGACCGCGTCCACAGAGCCTTGACGAGACTTGGAGCGGCCGCGCTCGGCGTCATGCGTGACCGGCAGCGAATCGCTCTCTCCCGTCACGATCAGCAGCGCGCCGCCGGGCGAGCCGTACCACCGCTCCCAAGCGTTCGGACCGGGGCCAAGTTGCACCAGGGGGGCTTCGGCGGGCATGGGGGAACTCCTCGGGCCGGCGGAACACCAGCGTTGCCGGCGGGAGGACGTGTTTCGGGCGTTCGTGGCTGGCGACTCCAGAATCTGTTCGGGAGATGTTAGTCCCAACAGAACCCGTCCGCCGACCAGCTCGCTCGGTCGGGGCAAGGTGTTGGGGCGGGTCGAGACCGCCTCAAGCGGAGCCGAGAGCGACCGCGGGAGGTGCCGAGGAGTACTCGGACGACGCGCTACCGCCGGGGGTGGTCCGGGTGGCGTGCAGGGGCCTCGCGGTCGGTAGTCTCCCGCGATGCCCGCCAAGCCCACGCTCGCCCCACCCGAGCCCCTGACGCCCGCCGAACGGGTCGATCCCTCCCGTTGGCTGCTCGACCCGGAGATCGTCTTCCTGAACCACGGCAGCTTCGGGGCTCGGACGCGGGCGGTCCTGGAGCGTCAGCGGGTCTGGCGGGATCGCGTCGAGGCCCGGCCGATCGAGATGCTCGGGCGTCGGGTGCGGGAGCTGCTCGCACCCTCCAAGGAGGCGGTCGCGTCGTTCGTCGGTGCGGACCCCGAGGGGCTCGGGTTCGTCACCAACGCGACCGAGGCGGTCAACGCCGCGCTTCGATCCGTGCCCTGGAAGCCGGGCGACCGGATCGTCACCACCGATCATGTCTATCACGCGGTCAGGCAGACGCTGCGGCGCCTGGCGCGGGAGGAGGATCTCGAGTTCGTCGAGATCCCCGTGCCGCTTCCGCTTCGCGACGCGACGCAGATCGTCGAGGCGATCGAACCATGGCTCGCCCCGCCCACGCGGCTGCTGCTCGTCGACCACATCACTTCCGCGACGGCGATCCGGTTCCCGGTCGAGAGGCTCGTGCCGATCTGCCGCGAGCGATCGATCGAGGTTCTCGTCGACGGCGCGCACGCGCCGGGCATGATCGATCTCGATCTCTCCGCGCTCGATGCCGACCACTACGCCGCGAACCTTCACAAGTGGATCGGCGCTCCGCTCGGAACGGCGTTTCTCTGGTCCTCGCCGCGCGTTCGGGCTCGCGTTCATCCGAACATCACGAGCCACTTTCACCGCGAGGGCTTCGGAGCGGAGTTCGACTGGCAGGGAACCCGCGACGTGTCGGGCTGGATCGTCGCGAAGGACGCGATCGAGGATCTCGCTCCGGTGGGGTGGAGGCGCATCCGCGAGCACAACCACGCCTTGGCCACGTGGGCCCACGCGATGCTCGTCGAACGGCTCGGCGCGGAGCCGATGTCGCCCCTCGACGGATCGCTGCTCGGTTCGATGGCGGTCGTCGAGGTGCCGAAGCGTCTCGCCGAGCGATTCACGCGGCCCGAGGACCTGCAGAAGGCGATCTTCGACCAGCACGCGATCGAGTTGCCGGTCATCGACTGGGGGGGGCGACGCTTCGTGCGGGTCTCCGCCATGGTCCACAACCGACCACCGCAGTACGAGCGGCTCGCCGAGGCGATCCTCTCGATGGCGGGATGAGGGGCGGGTCGTTGTCGACGGCTCTGGCAACGTCTCGGCCGCGCCGACGAATCGTCACGGCGACTCGGTGGTGCGGGCTGCGTCCCGAATCGCCCGCTCCGCCACGACCTTTGCGATGTTCCTCGGCACATAGACCTCGTTGAACCACGCATGCCAGCGGGCCGGGTCGTAGCCGAGGAAGTCGGTCGGTTCGCCGAAGTCGTAGGTGGTCATCGCGACGAGCGATCGGTGCACGTCGGTGCGGTAGCTGATCGCGACCGCGTCCTGCACCTGCAGCACGACGCCTTCCATGATCGTGCCGACGACCGGTTGGAAGGCCCCGACGTTGTTGCCGACGACCGGCACGAGGTCGGCGACGTAGGAGATCTGCGACCCAATCGCGATCCACGCGAGGTCGCCGCTCGCCGGCACCTCGTCCGCGGCGACCTGCGCGAAGATGAGATGCGGAATCGCCTCGAGCGCCTGCAGATGACCCGCGACGAGACCCGCGCGATTGACGATCTCGTGCCGCCGTTCGCGAAGCGCCTCGTCGAGCATCGCCAAGGCGCCGGGATCCGCCGGACGCTGCAGACGCCGCAGCGCCTCGCCTCGCAGCGCCGGATCGGGATCGCGGATCGCGACGAACGCCAGCGCCGCCTGCCCGGGAGAACCGAGCGAGGCGAAGTGGTCGAGCATCGCGAGACGAACGTCGTCCTCCTCTTCGCGCAGGATTTCGTGCATCGGCAGGAGGGCGGTCGGCTCGGTGAACTCGCCGAGCCTCGCGAGCCCTTCGGCGCGCATCTCCGGATCGCGGCGAGACCCGAGCCATCGACGGCGGATCGAACGGATCTCGTCCTTGGCGCGTCGGCCCGCGATGGAACTCGAGAGCCTCGCCGCGGTGAGGCTTGGATCCGCACCCTCCATCCGAGGCACGCCGCCTCGGCTCGGGAGAGGCCGAAGCAGGGTCGAAGGCGTGTTCGAGTTCTCGCTCGACGCGACCGATTCGGCGGCGGCCGATTCCGTCGCACCGGTCGAGGGCGGCGTGCAGGCGATCGCGATGGAAAGCAGCAGGGCGGCGGTCATGGGCAGGCGCTCGGTCGGACGACCTGACTGTACGGCGCGGCCGTCTCCGCCGATCCCGCGATCAGCGGGATCCGCTCGCTTCGATGGCCCATTCGGGATGCCCGAGTCGATCTCGCGCTGCGCCCGCCTGCCGACGGTCGGAGAACGCCCCGATCTGCACCGCCCAGAGCGACTTGCCATCCCGGCTTCGGATCCGAACGACGCGGGGATCGCCGAAGCCGGCTTGACGTACGGTCGAGGCGAGCGAGGAAGCGCGAGCCCGGGCCGCCTGCTCGGTCGAGAAGGCACCGGCCTGCACGACGAATCCGGAGGAGGGTCCGGACGTCGAAGCCGCACCGCCTGCCCCGCGAGCATCTCCCGCAAGTCGCTCGGCACGATCGGCGATCAGCGGATCCGGAGAAGTCGAGGCCCGACGGAACGCCTGGCGGCTGGCGGAATCCTCGCCCCGGGCTCGTTCGACGGCACCGAGCGAGGCGTTGGCGCGAGCCGCAAGGTCAGCGTCCGAGGAGGCCGCGGCGATCTGAAGGTCGCGCGTCGCGGCCTCGAGATCGCCACGCTTGGCCGCGCTGAGCCCGGCGATATAGGCGGCTTCCTCCCGAGGGAGTCCTTGCTCGGACTGCATGGCTTCGCGACCAAGGCGTTCGGCAGACACGAAGTCGCCCCGTCGATAGGCGGACTCCGCGTCGATCGTGTCGGTCGCCTTGGGGGCGCTCTCGCAGCCGATCGCGACGCACAGGGAGGACCACAACAGCACCAGGATCAGAGACCGGATCGCAAGGAAGTGGGCGGCTGGCATGGCGTCGACTTGGTCCTCCGTCGGGACTCCGTCCATCGTCCGCATCGCTGAATCGACTTCGGAAAGCCCGAGTTCCTTTCCGCGTCGGCGATACCGTACCCGCCACCATGGCACTCATCCGCACGATCCGAAACCAGTTGCTGCTGCATCCGCGCCGGATCGCCGTCGTCGACGACCAGCGAGCCTGGAAGTCGTTCGAGCTTCTGGCGCTCTCGTGGCATCTCGCTCGCGAGATCGATCAGGCGACCCGCCGCCCGCGGGTCGGCGTGATGCTGCCGACCTCGGGGCTGTTCCCGGCGGCGGCGCTCGGGTGCTGGACCGCGGGGCGCACGGTGGTGCCGCTCAACTACCTGCTGAACCCCGAGGAACTCGCCTTCGTGATCGAAGACGCCGAACTCGACGCCGTCGTCACCATCGGCCCGATGGTCGGTCTCGTCGGCGGGCTTCCGGCGAGTGTTCGCCAACTGCGCCTCGACGAGATGAAGGATCGGCTCAGCGGGCTGCCCGCGCCGCGTCGGCTTCGCGGCGTCTCGACGCGCGAGCCCGCGGTGATCCTCTACACCTCCGGGACTTCGGGACGCCCCAAGGGCGTGATGCTTGCCGAACGCAACCTCGAGGCGAACGTCCGGCAGTGTCGCGAATGGGCAGGCTTCACGCAGCGGGACGTCATCCTCGGCGTGCTGCCGCAGTTCCACAGTTTCGGTCTCACCGTGCTCACGCTTCTGCCGCTTTCGAGCGGGTGCAAGGCGGTCTTCACGGCCAGGTTCATTCCCAAGCGGCTGGTCGATCTCGCGGTCACCCATCGTCCGACGGCGTTCGTGGCGATCCCCTCGATGTTCAATGCGCTTCGGCTCGTGAAGTCGGCGCCCGACGACGCGTTCTCGTCGCTTCGTTACGCGGTCTCCGGAGGCGAGCCGTTGCCCGATGCCGTCGCGAGGGGGTTCGAGGAGCGCTTCGGCGTCGTGATCGACGAGGGCTATGGGCTCACCGAGACCGGTCCGGTCGCGAACTGGTGTCGACCGCAGGAGCATCGTCCCCACTCGGTCGGACGTCCGCTGCCCGGCGTCGAGGAGCGGATCGTCGCGGAGGACGGTCGGCGTTGCGGTCCCGGCGAGGACGGCGAGGTCCGCATCAAGGGACCCAACGTGATGATGGGCTACTTCAAGCGGCCCGAGGAGACCGCCGCGGTCTTCGACGAGGAGGGCTTCTTCCGGTCCGGCGACATGGGGCGATTCGACGCCGACGGCTTCCTGTCGATCACCGGTCGCATCAAGGAAATGCTGATCATCGCGGGCGAGAACGTCTTCCCTCGCGAGATCGAGGAGGTTCTCGACGCCCATCCGGCCGTGCAGGCGTCCGCGGTGATCGGCATGGCCGACGAGAGCCGCGGCGAGGTGGCGCTGGCGTTCGTCGAACTGGTCGAGGGAGCGGAGTTCGACGAGACCGAACTTCGCTCGCACTGCCGAAAGAGCCTCGGCCAGCACAAGGTGCCGCGCGAGATTCGTCGTCTGCAGGCGCTGCCGCGCAACCCGACCGGCAAGATCATGCGGCGACGGCTCTCCGCGGAGACGCCGGGGATCTGAGATCGCCGACCGTCCTGACTCGGGCGCCCTGCCGACGCGGACGAGGGAGCACGGCGCGATCTCGTCGACAACCGGTGGCGCGAAGGGCCATCGGGTCTCGAACGAGGCGAGACCGGCTCAGGGGCAAGCGCCCCACGCCGCGAGCAGGGCGGTCAGATCGGCGCCCGACACCGTGCCGTCGCCGTCGAGGTCGCCCGTCGGGCCGGCGGTGCCCCAGGCCGCGAGCAGCGACGCGAGGTCGGCGCCGCCCACGAGTCCGTCGCCATCGAGGTCGGCGACGCAGGACGTCGGGCAGGGCGAGCCAAGGCAGGTGAGCGAGAGTTCCGCGAAGCCGGCGGCTCCCTTGAAGCCGCCTACACGGATCAGGTAGCTCTCGCCACAGACCGCATCGACCAACACGCGGCTCGCACCGGCGGGAGCGCAGAACAATCCGTCATCGTTGCAGGCCACGAGTTCCGGCGCCTTGCAGCCGCCGCGATACACCGCGATGCGGCTGTCGAAGTCCGCGGTGCCGCAGGTCTCGATGCGAAGCGGTCCATCGCAGGTCGCGACGTGCGTGAACCACACGTCGGCCTCGAACGAGAGCCCGAATCCTTCGTCGCACTCGAGCGGCAGATCAGGTCCGTCGAGCGAGGCGCCGATCGTCGTGAACGGCGTGGAGCCTTCGCTCACGGCGATCGCCATCGAACAGAGGTCGTTCTCCGGCGCCTCGAGGCCGCACAGGCTCGTTGCCGCCTCGACGCAAAGCGCATCCCAGCCCGCGGTGCAGCAGATCGGATCGAGATCGCAGACCGTCGCGCAGCACTCGGGATCGTCGCAGCCGAGCCCGCCGTGCGCGACGCCGCACTCTCCCTCGGCGGTTCCGCATGGATCGTCGCAGGGCTCGAGGCAGTCGATCGCGAGCCGGTACTCCGCGAACGCGCAATCGACGACCACTTCGCCGATCGCGTCGGGCTCGCCCGGCGCCACCACGAGCAGATAGGAACCGGGAGCGAGACAAAGCGTCTCCACCGTGGTGGCGCACAGGTTCGACGACAGGATCGCCGCCGCCTCTTCGAGCGGGCGGCATCCGTCGGCGAAGATCGCAAGGAACGC
>CAZTMB010000015.1:33989-37256 GCA_964614695.1 uncultured Isosphaeraceae bacterium
GGGCACTCGAGGGCGCACCCCTGCACGCAGAACTGCTCCGCGACGGAGACGCAGAGCAGATCCCACGACTGGCTGCAGCAGGTCGGATCGAGATCGCACACGATCTCGCAGCAGTCGGCATCCGAGCAGGCGCCCGACTCCTGCGGTTCGGTGCAGGGACCGGTGCTCGGATCGCCGCAGGTGCCTGGACCGCCGCCAGTGCAGTTGAAGCTCGCGAGGGCGGCGCAGGTGAAGTCCCACTCGGAATCGCAGCAGTAGGGGTCGAGCAGGCACACCGTCTCGCAGCAGGCTTCGTTCGAGCAGCCGGGAGTCCCGTTGGGCTGGTTGCACGGTCCGCTCGCCGCCGCGCCGCAGAGACCGACGCACAGTTCGTTCGCGAGCAAGGCGCAGGAGGCGTCCCACGCGACGGTGCAGCACTGCGGGTCCGCCGCGCAGACGCTGATGCAGCAGTCGAGGTCCTCGCAGCCGGGACTCGCGGAAGGTTCCACGCACGACCCGCCGGTGCCGCAGACCTGCGCGAACGTACCGCTGGCGAGGAACCAGACGGTGGCGATCGACGAGAGGACCGTGAGACCGTGGAGGGGAGTCGACATGGCGAGTCGCTACGACGTTCAGGCCACGAGGGTTCCGACCTGAACGATCCTTCAATGAAAGCCCCCCGGGCCGAAGCCCGGGGGGCGGATTCGAGTCAACGCAACTCGCCGCGAGGGATCAGACGGTCCAGTTCGCGAGGAGGATGTTGAGGTCGGCGGCGTTCACGATGCCATCCTCGTTGATGTCGGCGATCGGGCTGTCGGTGCCCCATGCCGCAAGGAGGATGTTGAGGTCGGCGGCATTCACGATGCCGTCGCCGTTGAGGTCGCCCGGGATGCCCGGGTCGCCGCACGGCTCGCCGCCCGAGCAGGCGATCGACAGGTTGCCGCTGCCGAAGCCCGTCGTGCCGTACGCGCCGAACTGGATGTAGTAGCCCTGACCGCAGACCGCCTCGAAGGTCACCCGGCTCTGCAGTCCGCAGGAGTCGTCGTTGCAGGCGACGATCTCGAGGGTGTCGCAGTCGGTTCCGGTCCAGACCGCCAACTTGGTGTCGAAGGTGGCCGAACCGCCCTCGGCAGCGCAGAAGGACATCGTGACCGAACCGCTGCAGGTCGGCGTGTAGGAATACCACACGTCGTTGCGGACGATCGCGCTGCCGAAGAAGGTGCACTGGTCGGCAGGCGGCTGGATGGCGCTCTGCGTGGCGTTGAAGTTGTTGACGCCGGTGACGCCGTCGAACACCTCGATCGCGCCGGTGCACTCGTCGTTCTCAGGCGTCGAGGACCCGCCCTTGCCGACCGTCAGCACGCCGTCGCCCTGGCCGGTCGCACCGTAGGCACCGACGCGGATGTAGTAGGTGACGCCCTCGGTGACCACCAGATCCATGCGGGAGGTGAAGCCCGCACAGCCGGTGAAGTCGTCGTTGCAGCCGACGAGCTCGAGGTTGTCGCAGTCGCCGACATAGGCGGCCAGTCGCGTGTCGAACGAAGCCTGGTTGCAGGTGTAGATCGCCACGTCGCCGGTCGAGTCCGCGACCCACTTGAACCACACGTCGTTGTAGATGGTGGTGCTGCCGAAGCTGATGCACTCGTCGGGCAGGGCCGGTCCATCGGTGAACGCGCCGACGGTCGAGAACGGCGTATCGCCGGTCTGGATCTCGATGGCGCCCGAGCACTGGTCGTTGTCGAGGCCGCACTGGTCGGTCGGCGTCGCCGTGAGCGTCGCGACGTAGTTGGTCTTCGGATTCGGATTGCCTTCCGCGTCGAAGCACGGAATGCCGCCGAAGACCGGCAGGGCGACGAAGGCCCGGTAGGTGCCGGCGGGGAGGCAGCTCGTGACCGAGGTGGGGCAGGTCTCGCCATCGCCGGTCGCGATGATGCCGGGCGGGCACGCGGCGGTGATGAGGAACACGACCGCGCCGATGTCGCTGTTGACCGTCCAGGTGACGTCGCTGTCGACCTCGACGGTGAACTCGTACCAGTCGGTGTCGCGGGTATCGCCGTCGGCCCAGAAGGTGCCGCAGACGGTGTCGCCGGTGCTGATGAAGGTGACGAGGTCGGCGGGGTTGTTGCAGCCGCCGTTGAGATCCTCGCCGCACGGCTCGCCTTCGGAGACCGCGTCGGGCGGGCAGTTCTGTGCCGCCTCGCAGGGCTCGGCGAAGCAGAGGGCCAGGGCCGTGTTGGCGCAGATCTGATCCCACGTGACGTCGCAGCAGAACGCGTCGCCAGCGCAGACCAGTTCGCAGCACTCCGCGTCGTTGCAGAAGGGCGTGCCGTTCGCGACGTCGCAGTCGCCCGCGTCGGGATTGCCGCAGGCCGGAGCCGCGGGGCACTCGACATCGCAGCCGCAGAGCAGGAACGATCCCTGGCCGAACTGCGCGGCGCCGAAGGAACCGATGCGGATGATGTAGGTGATGCCCTTGAAGGCGTCGAAGGTCACCCGCGACGTGAAGCCGGTGCAGCCGGATCCGTCGTCGTTGCAGGCGATCTCCTCGCCCGCGAGCTCGGGGCAGTTCTCGGCGTAGATCGCGATCCGCGAGTCGAAGTCGACCGTGTCGCAGGTGCTGACGGTCATGGTCGCATCGCAGGTCGCGGTGTAGCGGAACCAGACGTCGTTGAAGATCTGGGCGCTGCCGAAGCTCGCGCACGCCGCCGAGAGGGCCGGGCCGTTGGTGGTCGCGTCGATGTTGTCGAAGAAGGTCTCGCCCTCGTTGACCTCGATCGCGGTCTCGCAGGTGTTGTTCGCGGGAGGATTCGGGCACTCGCTCTCGATGGCGGGCGTGATGGACAGCGTGCCGGTGTAGGAGACGCCGGGGCAGGGGAAGCCGTCGAACACGCTGAGGCCCGCGAAGACGACGTAGTCGCCGGGGAGCAGACAGGCCGAAGTCACGGTGGTCGGGCAGGAACCCGCGCCGGCTTCGATCACGAACGCCGGGCAGGAGCCGTTGATGATGAAGGCAACCGTCGGAGCGCCGGGGGCGCCTTCCTCGACGCCGCCGCCGTTGAGCGTCCAGGTGACCTGGGCGTTCTCAGTGATCGTGAAGCGGTACCAGTCGGTGTCGCGGGTGCCGCCGTCGGCCCAGCTGTTGCCGCAGATCGTCACCGACTCGCCGACGGCGATGGTGCCGAGCTCGCTGTAGACCGGGGGCTGCGAGTTGCAGCCGCCGTTGATGTCGCTGCCGCAGGGCTCGTTCTCGTTGAAGTCCTCGTCGCCCGAGCAGTTGCCGTCCGGGCA
>CAZTMB010000016.1:0-36307 GCA_964614695.1 uncultured Isosphaeraceae bacterium
GGAGAGAACCTAGATCGAGTTTGCGGGCAGGCGCGAGGTGAAACACCTCATCGTCGAGCGGTCTCGACGCCTTGATGCAAGTTCCCCACGCGAACCAGGAGACGCTGCGTCGAAGCCGATGAGGTGTTCGCCCAACGACCGACTCGCTGTGCTCGAGGCGATCTGCATCGCACCGGTCTCGACCGGATCGAAACGCCGGATGACCCGTCGACCCGCCTCGCGACCAACGCCGGTGACGCCCGGCTCCGTCACGCGCATTCGCATCGACCGTGCCTGCCTCCTCCTGACGAAGCCGCAACCAGCACGGCGACGACCGCTCGAAGCCCGGTGCGGGTCCCGGCGCAAGGGCGTCCCCTTCGGTAGGCGAACCCTCCGAGACGCGACCTCCCGCGCAACGCCATGGCGACAATCGCCCCGACCGACACGCAAGCCCGACCCCCCGGCGACCACCCACCCTCGCCAAACCCCGACCACTCGCACGAAGGGCGGCCGCGAGGTCCGAGACGCTTCCGGAAGGTGTCATCGATGACAGGGGATAGTCCACTCTCCTTCGATTGAGGAGCAGTTTCGCGTGGTGGCGATGGACCGGAACGGAACGCGAGATATGTTCACTTCGTCGATCCGGTCGGCCGCGGCACGCCTTCGAGAGTTTGGATCACGCGATCCGGTCGAGGCCTCCAACCGCGGCTTCCGCGTTCGAAGTACGCGGGTCGATTCTGGACGATCGAAAGGAACACGAGAGCCATGCCGAGGCGCCCCATCGCCACAACCCTCTGGGCCGCAGCCCTTGCCGCCGTTCCCGTCGGTGCGTTGCACGCCCAGTCCGTTTTGCTGGTTGAAGAGATCGCCTTCGAGTACGTGCTCGAGACCTACATCGAGGCCCTCGAATTCGACTTCGGAGGGATACTCGAGACGACGGGAAACTGGTATCCGATCGTTCCCAATGGCAATCTCGCTGGTGGCGTCATGGGGCTCGGGTACAGGATCGCCTTCGAGGAACCTGTGCTTGTGGATGGGTTCACCGCCAATCCGCAGTGGTTCGCCGATGCGCTGTGGGCCTATGACGATCCTGCCAACGCGTCCGCGTGTTTTGGGAATTACCTGCTCTCGTTTGCCGCTCAGTCCGACCCTTACGCCCCTTGGTCCTTTGGGTACTGGAATCAATGCTCACCCCCGCTTGCCGAAGGAGCGCTCCAGCTCTTCGTTGCTGAGAATGTGGTGATCACCACGATCGAGCCCAACGTCTTCCGGTTGGAAGCCGACTTGTTCGTCTCCGAGGAGTTCGGCGCGGCGATGCTGGCCGCGGACTGGACCTTGGACAACATCGGTGGAGACCTGGCGGGCACCTACCGAATCGACATCACCACCGTTCCCGCGCCGGGGGCGGTGGCCATCCTCGGTCTCGCTGGACTTGCGGGAAGCCGCCGCCGTCGCGACTGATCGACGCACCCTTACCTCATGCAACATCGACGAGCCCCGCGATCGCCTCCTCGGCGGTCGCGGGGTCGTTCTTGGGTGGGATGCGGGCGGCGAACTCGACTCCGCACCGACGGAGCGGACGCCCGTCGCGACGGCTTCAAGTGCAGCCGAGCCGAACTGGGGCGACTCGCAGCACCCGCGTCTCACGCCTCGACAGCGGGAAGATCGAGCTAGTAGCTCTTCGCCCACACCACCCGCTTCGCGCTCGACTCACCCGTGAACGGGCAAGTCCCCGGCTGACCCTCGTCATCGCAGAGATTCTGGCCGTCGAGGGGAATGCAGCGCACCGTCACCGCAAGGTCCTGCTTGATCTTCTCCTCGAGCGCCGGATCGCCGTTGAAGTGGGCCATCGCGAAGCCGCCGTGGATCGGGGTCGCGGCGGTGTCTTCCTCGCCACCCTTGCCGGGGCTCTTGAAGAAGTCGTAGAAGTCATCCTTCGAGTCGATCGTGCGGGTGTGCTCGGTGCGGAACGCCTTGGCCCGATCGAAGAGTCCCTGCTGGATCTCCGCAAGCGCCGACTCGATGCCCTCGACGAACGCGGCGACCGGAATCGACTCCTTCTCCTTGACGCCCTTGTCGCGGCGGCCGACGAACACGCTGCCCGAGGCGACGTCGCGCGGACCCACCTCGACCCGCACCGGCGCGCCGCGCTTGACCCACTGCCAGGTCTTGTCGCCGCCACGGATGTCCCGCGCATCGAGTTCGACCTCGACGGCACGGCCCCCGTAGTGCTTCTTGCGCAGATCCGCAACGAGTCTGTCGCAGAACGCGCGCACCTCGGCGGCGGATTCGGGCTTGTGCAGCACCGGCTGCACCACGACATGCGCGGGCGCGACCATCGGGGGACAGACCATGCCGTCGTCGTCGGCGTGGGTCATGATCGTGCCGCCGATGAGCCTCGTGCTCACGCCCCAGCTCGTCGTCCAGCAGAACTCGCGCTTGCCCTGATCGTCCTGGAACTGGATCTCCTGCGCCTTCGCGAAGTTCTGTCCGAGGAAGTGGCTCGTGCCTGCCTGCAGCGCCTTGCGGTCCTGCATCATGGATTCGATGCACCAGGTCTCGACCGCGCCAGGGAACCGCTCGCCTGCGGTCTTCTCGCCGCGCACGACCGGCATCGCGAGCCAGTTCTCGGCGAAGTCGGCGTAGACGCCGAGCATCTTCATCGTCTCCTCCTTCGCCTCCTCCGCGGTCGCATGGGCCGTGTGACCCTCCTGCCAGAGGAACTCGGCGGTGCGCAGGAAGAGCCGCGTGCGCATCTCCCAGCGCACGACGTTCGCCCACTGGTTGATGAGAAGCGGCAGGTCGCGGTGGCTCTGCACCCACTTCGCGAAGGTCGCGCCGATGATCGTCTCGGAGGTCGGCCGCACGACGAGCGGCTCCTCGAGTTCGCCGGCGGGAACAAGCTTGCCGCCGGGCCCGGCCTCGAGGCGGTGATGCGTGACGACCGCGCACTCCTTCGCGAAGCCCTCGACGTGCTCGGCCTCCTTCTCGAGGAAGGAAAGCGGGATGAAGAGCGGGAAGTAGGCGTTCTTGTGACCGGTCGCCTTGAACATGCCGTCGAGGCCGCGCTGCACGTTCTCCCAGATCGCGTAACCCCAGGGCTTGATCACCATGCAGCCGCGGACGGGCGAGGTCTCGGCGAGGTCGGCGGCGCGCACGACCTGCTGATACCACTCGGCGTAGTTCTCGCTTCGGGTCGGGGTGATGGCGGTCTTGGCGTCGCTCATGGCGAATCGCGCTCCTGATTCTGGAGTGGTTGCGGGGATGGACGAGGGCTTGGCCTTCGCCGGTACGGGGTCGGTTTCCCTCTCCAAACCGGCGAAAACGCGAAGGTACCATCCATCCATGACCAGCGCCGCCGCCAGCATGCCCGCGCCAGAAGCCTCGCCCGGGCCCGCGCGCGGGCTCGCGGCGATCAAGGTCATCGCCTCGGACATCAAGCTCGCCCACAGCGTCTTCGCGCTGCCGTTTGCGCTCTTTGGCGCGTTCCTTGCCGCGACGAGCCCCGCCGGCCCGCTCGCGACCGACCCCGCGCAGCGCTGGCTCTTCGGATGGCAGTTGGCGCTGGTGCTCGTGGCGATGGTCGCGGCGCGAACCGTCGCGATGCTCGCGAACCGACTCGCCGACCGAAGGATCGATGCGCGAAATCCCCGCACTGCAGGGCGGGCGATTCCCTCGGGCAGGCTCTCCGCCGGCACGGCGCTGCTGACGATGCTCGTCGCCGCCGCGGCGTTCGTCGCCTGCTGCGGAGGGTTCTGGATCCTCGACGGCAACACCTGGCCGATCCGGCTCGCGGTGCCGGTCCTTCTCTGGATCGCGGTCTACGGCTACCTCAAGCGCTTCACCTGGATCTGCCACTTCTGGCTCGGCACGAGCCTCGGCATCAGCCCCATCGCGGCGGCGCTGGCGGTGAATCCGGAGTCGCTCGGTCATCTGGCTCCATGGTTCCTCGGCGCCGCGGTCACCTGCTGGGTCGCCGGCTTCGACGTGCTCTACGCGCTGCAGGACGTCGAGGTCGATCGCAAGGAACGGCTCAAGAGCCTGCCCGCCAACTGGGGCGTCGGCCCGGCCATGCACGCGAGCCGCGTCCTGCATGTCGCGAGCATCGGCCTGCTCGTGTGCGTCTACCTCTTCGATCCGAGCCAGGCGATGGGGAGGCTCTTCGTCGGCGCGGTCGCCTTCGCCGCGGCGGTGCTTCTCTTCGACCACGCGACCATCTCGCGGAATCCCGGCCCCGCGCGGATCGGCCTCGTCATGACCTTGAACGGCCTCGTCAGTCTCGCCGTCGGCATCACCGGCATCGCGGATCTGCTCGCGGGATGAGCCTGATGATCCGAGAAGCGCCGATCCAAAGCGAACCGAAGCGGCGATGGGAATCGACCGCGGCGGCCGCTTCGCCGCAGCCGCCGGCACGAACCTTCCGGCTCGACGCGACCGGACCGCTCGGCGAAGCGCTTCGCGAGACGATGCTCGCGCAGCTCGATGGCGCGATCGCCGCCTCGACGAGCCTGCCGAAGCTCGACGATCCGATCGAACGCGCCGCGGCGGTGCGGGTCGCCCGCAAGGCGACCAAGCGACTTCGCGCGATCCTGCCGCTGCTCGAACGCGCGGTCGAGGACGCCCTGCTCGAATCCTGGCGCGACGGCTTGCGGCGGTGCGGCCGGCTCTTCTCGGCGACCCGCGATCGCGACGTGCGCAGCGAGACGATCGCATCGTGCGCCCGCGACGTGCGATCGGACCTCGCCGACGAGGACGACCGCGACGCGCTCGCGGCGATCGTCGTCCTTGCGGGCGGGCGCGGCGGTCCGCCGCGAAGCGAGGATGCGATCGCCCGCGAGGCGTCGTCGATCCTCGTCTCGATCCGCGAGTCGATCGAGGCGTCCGCCTTCGCCGAAGTCGGCTGGTCGAGCCTTCGCCGCGGAGTGCGAAGCGACTGGCGACGCGTGCGGCGGCGGCTGCGACGCGATCTCGAGTCCCGAAGCGACGAGCGTCTCCACGCCTGCCGCAAGTCGTGCGGCCGCCTCGAGACAAGGCTTCTTCTCGTCGAACACCTCGATCCGAAGCGCCTTCGCGCGCGGCGACGGCGCCTTTCGGCGATCTACGACGACCTCGGCGCCGACCGCGACCTCGCTCTCGCCGCGTCATGGCTCTGCCGGACCGATCTCGTCGCGGTCGCCGGCCCCGCCGCCGACCGCTGCGTCGAGGACCTTCTCGACTCGATCTCGCGCGAACGCCGACGGATCCACCGTCGTCTCGCGAAGCGCATCGAACGCATGCCCCGATCCCGCCGCGGCGCCTGGCGGGCCATCCGGAGGGACTTCACGGCGCCGAAGGATCCTGCCTCATGAAGCTTCTCATCCGCGCGCTCGTGGCGCTCGTCGTCCTGCTCGTCGTCGGCGTGCTGATCGCGCTCTTCACCCTCGACTCGATCGCGAAGGGCGTCGTCGAGAAGGCCGGCACCCGCGCCGTCGGCGTCGCGGTCACGCTCGACTCGATCTCGATCAAGCCGCTTGCGGGAAGCGCCGCGATCTCCGGGCTCGCCGTCGCGAACCCGCCGGGCTACCGGGCCGAGAAGATCCTCGTCCTCGATCGCGGCGACATCGAGGTCGCGCTCGGATCGCTCCTCTCCGACCAGCCCAACGTGCCGAAGATCGCCTTGGACGGCATCGCGGTGAACATCGAGCAGAAGATCGGCGGCTCGAACCTCAAGGATCTCCTCAACGGCATGCAGGCCGGTTCGAACGCGACCGCCTCCGCCGACTCCGGGTCGCAGCGCTTCAAGGTCGACACGCTCACGATCAAGGACATCCGCGTCACCGCGCAGCTGCTTCCGGTCGGCGGCGGCGCGACCGACCTCGCGTTCACGATCGACGAGATCGATGTCAAGGATCTCGACGAGGCGAACGCTTCGGGTCTCGTCCTCGACGAGGTGATCAACAAGGCGATCGGCGCGATCCTCGCCGCCGTCGTCGAACAGCTTGCAGTCAAGGCGCCCGGCGAACTGATCGCGGGCCTCGGCAACGCGATCGACTCGCTCGGGCTCCCAGACGCGACCATGAAGATCGGCGGCGGCATCGTCGATCTCGGCAAGGGGATCGGCGGCGCCGCCGGCCAGGCCGTGCAGGGCGTAGGCGAAGCGGTCGGCCAGGGCCTCGAGGGCGTCGGCAAGGGCCTCGGCGACCTGATCGGCGGCAACAAGAACTGAGCCTGCTCAGCCGCTCGCGGCCTCGACCCGCGGGAAGAGCGCGATCTTCCGGACGCCGTCGAAGCGTCGCGACGCATCGAGCCGCACCTGCGTCTCGAGCGTTCCGGCCTGCTCGACCCGCGGCTGGCCGATCGCATCGCGCAGGCGATCCATCGAGCCGGGCATCAACGGCCAGAGCAGGGCGCTCGCGGCGAAGAGCACCTCGAGCGACTGGTGCAGGATCCGCGCGAGGTCGTCGCGCCGCGCAGGATCCTTGGCGATCTTGAACGGCTCGGTGCGGTGGATGAAGCCGTCGAGGGCGCGGAAGAGCGACAGCCCAGCCTCCGCCATGCGATCGATCGCGAAGGTGTCCGCGGCACCCCGCGCCTCGCGCAGCGCCGCGGCGATCGTCTCGCTCCAGTCCTGCCCGTCGATCACGCGATGAGGGTCGATTGGGCAGGGCACGCTTCCTTCGAAGTACCGCTCCGCCATCGCCGTCACGCGGCTCGCGCCGTTGCCCACGGTGTTCACGAGATCGGTCAGGTAGGCGTCGGCGAAGTGCTCCTCGCGGAAGTCCGCGTCGGCGGCGCCCAAGGGCCCGCGGGTCGACATGAACCAGCGCCACGCGTCGAGACCGTATCGCTCGTGGTAGCGGGCGATCGACTCGAGGTCGACGAAGTTCCCGAGGCTCTTGCTCATCTTCTGCCCGTCGGCGATCCAGAAGGCGTGCGCGTAGATGCACCGGGGCAGCGGGAGCTCGAGCGCCATCAGCAGCGCCGGCCAGATCACCGCGTGGAACCAGAGGATCTCCTTGCCGATCACGTGGAAGTCGGCGGGCCAGTACTTCGCGCGGGCGCTTGCGGCGGGATCCTTCTCGCCGAGACCGAGCGCGGTCGCGTAGTTGAAGAGCGCATCGATCCAGACGTAGACGACGTGCCCCTCCGCGCCGGGCATCGGGATGCCCCAGGAGAAGTTCGTCCGGGTGATCGGGACGTCCTGAAGCCCCTCCCGCAGGCGTCCGAGCACCTCGTTGCGACGGCCCGCCGGACGCACGAAGTCCGGATGCGCCTCGAAGTGCCGCTCGAGCCGTTCGGCGAAGGCGCTCAGCCTGAAGTAGTAGTTCGATTCCTTCGCGCGAACGAGGGGCCGACCGCTGATCGGACTCTTGTAGTCGAGCTCCTTCGCCTTGGTCTCGGTGTGGTACTCCTCCTGGCCCTCGTCGTACCAGCCCTCGAACTCGCCGAGATAGACCGCGCCGGAGGCCTCGAGCCGCTCGAGGAATCGCCGCACCTGCCGCTCGTGGCGCGGCTCGGTGGTGCGGATGAAGTCGTCGTTGGAGAGCCCGAAGAGCCCGAGCACGCGCCGGAACTCCGCGGCGTTCTCGTCGGCGAGGGCCTGCGGCGAGATGCCGCGCTCACGGGCGGACTTCTCGACCTTGACGCCGTGCTCGTCGGTGCCGGTCAGGAAGAAGACGTCGCGGCCGGCGATCCGCATGAACCTCGCCCAGACGTCGCAGAGCGTCGTCGTGTAGGCGTGGCCGATGTGCGGCCGATCGTTGACGTAGTAGATCGGCGTGGTGATGGAGGCGGTCTCCGGCCCCGACGACGCACGGTGGTTGGTTTCGGAGCCGCTCATGGCGCGAGTATAAACGGCGCGCCTGATCGAACCGGGCACGCGTGCGGTCCGCGCGAACGGCGCCGCGTCGCATGCATCCGTCGATGGCGAACCGATGGCGCCCTGAAGTCCTCCATGACCACCTCGTCCGGCGAAACTCCACGTGAACGCGATCGATCGACGAGCCTGCCGGCGATCGTCGGCACGCTGGTTGCGATCGCGCTGGCGGTGCTCGTCGGCGTCCTCGGACCTCGGCTCGGGGACCGCGGCCTCGCGCCCTCGGGCGTGCCGCTCGGCGCGGTCGTCGAGAGCCTTGGCGAGCTGCACGGCTCGGGCTTCGCCGGCGACGCGGATGAACTCGCCTGGCGACGAGATGTCGAAGCCCTTGCGAAGGTCCGGGTCCCGAGGATCGGGCCGGGCAGCGAACTCGAAGGATGGTCGTTCGACGGCTTCCGCACCGGAACGCTGCCGGGGATCGCCTCGGCGGGAGCAATGGTGGTGGCACGGTTCAAGCGCGAACAGCCCGAGGGGACCGGCTACCTGACCGTCGCGGCGGTCGCGGACCGGGGCATCCTGACCCGATTCGACGGCTTTGCGCGAAGCCGGCCGCTCCAGGCCGGCGAGGTGCTCGAGTTCTCCGCCGAGGAGACCGCCGACGGCACCGAGGTCCTCGTCGTCGTCGACGACGAACTCGTCTGGATCGCGCACGCCGACCCGGCCATCGACCCGCCGCTTCGCGGCATCCGGCGAGCGCTGCTCGGCGTCGACGCCGGCACGTCGGAGCCCGATCGACCGTCGATCGACGGATGAACGCCTCGTCGCGTTGGTTTCCGGACCTTCGTCGGGCCTGAGGGGTCGATTCGCGATCGACGTCTTCCTAGGCTGCAGGTGCGGTCTCTCGCGGCATGAAGCCGATGGGTGAACCGCGTTCGGTCCCAGCCATTCCGCACGAGTCCGCATTCGAGCCCACTGCATGTTTCGAACGACGCTCTACGCCACGATCGTGCTCGTCGCCGCCTCCGCGGCAACCGCGCAGAACGCGCTCGACCACAACCTGCAGCGAGGACCGGGCGCGAGCCGGGTGAATCCGGCCGCGCCGAAGACCGACTTCCGCGCCCGCAACGAGGACGTCACCGGCACGCTCGCGGGCGGCCGAAGCTTCCGCGGCAACGTCGGCTACCGGCCGAGCGGCGACTTCTGGGCGCCGGTCGGTTCCGACGCGATCCAGCGTCCTCTCAGCTACAGCGCCTACAGCGATCCGGCCCTCTTCAACTCGCCGCTCCGCAACGACCAGTTCCGCGTCGCCGACGGCCTCGGCGTCTACCAGTTCCGCCGCGAATACGCGCAGCTTCCGCTCTACACCAACGTCGAACAGGTCGAGGGCCTCGTCGAGCGGCAGATCCGTCTCGACCGATCGACCGCCGCGATCATGAGCGGCAACCTCTACGGCACCGCGGTCGGCACCACCCAACTCGGCCTGGTGCGCGACGCCGAACGCGGCTCCTCGCTCGTCTCGGCCTCGCCGCTTCGCGGCGTGCGCTCGCAGGCGGTCACCGATCCGCTCCTGGGCGTCAACGTCTCGCCCTTCGATCGCGCGAGGCTCGTCGAGGACATCCGCGCCGGATCGATCGCCCAGGCCCGGGTCGGCGTGCCGTTCATCAATCCGCTCGCCGTGCGGGAAGCGAACCTGCAGTCGACCTCCGCACCCGAATCGATGCGCACCGGCGCGCGGGTCGAAGGCGGCCTTGGCGGGGCGGTCGAGCCCTCCGCGGCGGCAGGGCGCTTCGAGGCAACCCGTCCCGGAAGCGATCCGGCCTACGAGAGGATCGTCTCGAAGATCCTCGAGCAGTATGCCGACCGCACCGACGTCGAGGTCGTCGCCGATCCGAGGATCGTCGAGGCGGTGCGCGAGCGGCTCGAGCTGCTCCGCATGAACCTGCGCGGCGAACTCGACGAGGCGCTTCTGGAAGCCGAGGAGGCCTCGGAGGCCGCCGGCGGCCGCGGCGTCGCGCTGCCGGGCGAACAGCTTGGCGATCCGGCGCAGATCGATCCCAACGCCGGCACCGAGCCGGGCCGGCTCGCCGGCGGCACGGCGCAGCTTCCCGGCCTTGGCGAGAGGGGTCGCGATCCGCTCGCCGATCCGCGCGAGGACGAGGATCCGCTCGCCGCCGTCCCGGAGGAGCGCACGCTCTCGATCGAGGAGATGGCGGAAGTCCTCCGGCACGGCCGGCTCGTCGAGAGCCTCACCGAAGGCGAACGCAACCGCGTGCGGGAGCTGATCGAGGAAGGGCAGTCGCTCATCGCGAAGGGCGACTACTTCAAGGCGGAACGCCGATTCGAATCGGCGCTGCGCATGCAGCCCGACCATCCGATGGCGACCGCGGGTCTTGCGAACGCCCAGATCGGCGCCGGCCTCTACCTCTCCGCCGGCCTGACGCTCCGCAAGCTCTTCACCGACTATCCCGAGATGATCGACACCCGCTACGCCGAGGGCATCGTCCCCTCGCGCGAAAGACTCGAGGCGGTCGCGGAGGTCTGCCGCAACCGCATGAACCTCGGCCGCGACGCGTCGGGATACGGCATCGTCCTGGCGTTCATCGGGCATCAGCTCGAGACGCCGGCGCTCATCGAGGAGGGCCTGGTGCCGATGCGTCTCGACGAGTCGACCGCGCCGCTTGCGGCGGTCCTTGGGGCGGTCTGGCTCGGCGACGAAGAGCCGTCCAAGTAGCCGCTCGATGGAGGTTCCAGGCTCGGGCGCCTGCGATCAGGCGCAATGTGGAATCAGGCCAGCGATGCAGGTCCGCGGAGCCCGAGCGTGCGGTGGATCTCCCGCGTCGCCCGCGACTTGTTGAGCGTGTAGAAGTGGATGCCGCGCACTCCCTGATCGATCAGGTCGCGGCACTGCTCGGCCGCCCAGTGCGTGCCGACCCGCTCGACCGACTCGGGATCGTCCTTGCAGCGATCAAGCGCCTTGAGAAGAGGCGCCGGGAAGCGCGTTCCCGCGGCGAGGTCGGCCATGCGCTCGAGGCCCGAAAGGCTCGTGATCGGCATGATGCCGGCGAGGATCGGGATCCGGATCCCCGCGAGACGGCATCGCTCGCACCAGTCGAGGAACGCGCGGTTGTCGAAGAACATCTGCGAGCAGATCCAGTCGGCTCCCGCATCGACCTTCGCCTTGAGGTGCTCGATCTGTCGCAGCGTGTTGGGCGTCTCGGGATGCCCCTCGGGGAATCCGGCGACGCCGATTCCGAAGCCGCCGGGCACGCGCAGCTCCTCGCTGGCGGCGCGGATCTCGCGGACCAGATCGATCGCGTGCGGGAAGTCGCCCGCCGGAAGCCCGCCTTCACGCGGCGGATCGCCCCGCAGCGCGAGAATGTTCGAGACCCCCGCTTGGGCGTAGCGCTCGAGGATCGCGCGGATCTCTCCGCGGGAGTGGCCGATGCAGGTCAGATGGGGAATCGGATCGAGCGAAGTCTCTCGGCGAAGCCGGACCACGAGTTCGTGGGTGTGGTCTCGGGTCGATCCCCCCGCGCCGTAGGTGACCGAGACGAAGGACGGCTCGAGCGGCTCGAACGCGCGGATCGACTCGAAGAGAGACTCCCAGCCCGCGTCGGTGCGCGGAGGGAAGAACTCGTAGGACAGGGTCGTCGCGTCCCGCGCGAGGATGTCGTGGATGTGCATGCGGGCCTCGTCGCCACGGTAGGTGGGATCCGCGGGTTCCGCCCGACGAGACCCCCTCGCCATTCCGAATCGCCTCATCGGCGAAGCGATGCCCTTCCCGCGCAGGATCGTTCGGAACCCGGTGGACTTCGGCGGAGACGCCTCGATCGGACCGCGCCGAGGCGTTGGTAGACTCGCCCCATGAGTCCGCGCTCGAGGATTCCAAGGCCGACCGCGGCCCGGATCAGCGTCTATCTGAGGGAACTCGAGGTCAGGCTCGAGCGCGGCGATCGCACGGTCCGGTCTCGGGAGATCGGCGAATCGCTCGGATTGACCGACGCCCAGGTCCGCAAGGACATCCGCGTGCTCGGTCTCTCGGGCCTTCCCGGCGTCGGGTACGTGATCGAGGAGATGCTCGTCAGGCTCCGCGGCCTCGCAGGCACCGATCATGGATGGCGTGTCGCGCTCGTCGGTGCCGGCAACATCGGCAAGGCGCTCATGAGCTACACCCGGTTCGAGGACGAGGGCTTCCGCATCGCCATGGTCTTCGACAACGATCCCGAGAAGGCCGGCCTCCGGATCGGCGGGCTCGAGGTGCAGCCGATGTCGGCGCTGCGGCAGTCGATCGAGCGGGAGGGAATCAAGCTCGGGATCGTCGCGACGCCGCTCGAGTTCGCGCAGGAGGCCGCCGACGCCCTCGTCGCCGCCGGCATCGAGGGGATCCTCAACTTCGCGCCGCGCCGCCTCGACCTGCCCGCCTCGATCGCGACCACCGAGGTCGACCTGAGCATGTCGCTGGTGAACCTTGCGCTGCAGCTTCGCCTCGCCCACGGCGTGCCGCTCGCCCCGGGACACGACGGAGTCGCCATCGACTCGCTCGACGGCGCGACTCCCCACGGCGATCCCGACTCTCATGCTGCGGTGCGATCGGCATGAACCGCGTCGCGCCGATCATGGGCCTTGTTCTCGTCGCCGCCGCGCTCGCCGGCTGCCGCGGGACGGTGCTCAAGCCGACGCCTGCCGATCGCCTGCGCGAACAGGTGCAGTCGCTCGAGATCGAGGTCGACCGGCTCTCGATGCGGAACCGCGAGCTCGAAGCGGCGCTCGCGGCGGCGACCGCGGAAACGGCGGCGGGTTCGATCGATCCCGAGGCTGCCGCGGCGCAGGCTCGCCTGGTTCGCATCGGAGTCGGATCCGCGAGCGGGATCCGGCTCGAGACCTGCGAGACCGGAGCCGCGACGATCTCCGGGACGCTGACGGTCTATCTCGAGCCGGTCGATGGCCGAGGTCGGTTCCTGCAGGTGAACGGCCGCGCTTCGATCCAGGCTTCGATGCCGGTCGAGGGTGGCGAGCCGATCACGCTCGGTGCACGCTCGTTCTCGCCGATCGAGGTGCGCGACGCGTGGCGCAGCGGCTTCATGGGCACGCACTACACCTTCGAGATTCCGGTCGAGGTGCCGGCCGGCGCTCTGGCGAGCACCGCCGATCCGCAGGCGTCGGTGCTGGTGGTCTTTCGCGACGCGGTCGGCGGTGGCGAGTTCTCTCGGCTCGTGACGGTGCCGATCGACGCCTCGTCCAACCGGGAGGAGTCTCCGTGATGCGCAGACGACGCCGGCCATCCAGTCGCCTTGCGCTCGCCGCGGTGTTCGTCGCCGCGAACACCGTTCTTGGCGGATGCCACAAGGTGCTGTTCCCCAAGAAGGAGCCGCGGAGCCAGTTCGAGAACTACGACAACATGCGGCAGAAGTACGTCCCGATGGAGGTGCCGGACGTCTTCGGCAAGCCGCAGCCGGCTCTGCGTCAGCGCCTGCAGAGCTCCTGACCGGCATCGAGATCGAGGTCCTGCGGGCAAGCCGAGTCCGGGATCTCGGCGAAGCGCTTCTTCGACGCCGAGTTCCATCGCGTTCGGCACGCCCATCGATTCGATCCGCAGGCGCGACGCTCGCGAGACTCGGGCGACGTCACCGCCGCGGCAGCCCGGGGAACATCTGCCGCATCGTGAGCGGTTCCTCGCCGATCACCGCACGCAGATGCACCGCGAGCAGTCGCGCGGCGCGAGCGAAGTGTTCGGGCGGCCGATGATCGTCCTCCGACTCCGACAGCGGATCCGCCGCATCCTTCGCGATCGCCTGCAGGCACGCGACCGTGTCGAGCCTGACCTTCCATCGACCGGCTTCGTTGGGAGTCGGCGAGCCGGCCTCGACGAAGCCTCCGTGCGCCGAGTCGAACTCGACCGTCGAGGCGCCCTCGGGCACGTCGAGTCGCGGCGCGAACCCGGCTCCCTCGAGCACCGCCCACTCGAACCGCGCCACGACCTCGACCGGATCGACACCTCGTCCGAGCATGCGAAGCGACCGCACCGCGGCCTCGAAGGTCTCCGGATGCGGGTCGTGGGGAGGCATCAGCCGCTGGAGCAGGTCGGCGAGGTAGAACGCGGCGCGATTGGCCCAGAGCTCCGTGCGGATCCGCGGAAAGCTCTCGAGCAGCGTCCATTCCGTCAGCGTCAGCAGTTCGCCGTCGGGCTTGCCGAGCGCCTGGAACTCGCCGAGCGTCATCAGTTCGAAGCCGCCTCCGAAGCGACCGCGTTCGCGCTTCGCGCCCTTGGCGAGACCTCTCACGAGACCGAGGCTTCGACCGAAGAGGCTCACCGTCTGGCTGGTCTCGGACCAGTCCCAGTGTCGGATGCAGAGGGCCTGATCGGCGGTCCGCGGCATGGCGGCGACGATAGCGGGGCGGGTCAGCCGGTGCGGCGAAGCGTGTGTGGCGCCGCGAGGCAGTAGACCCGATCGCGGCCGGCAGCCTTGGCGCGATAGAGCGCTTCGTCCGCGGCCGAGACCAGGGACGCGACGCTCGGTTCGCCCAACGACGCCTCGATCGAGTCGAGATCGGCGATCCCGAACGACGCGGTCACGCGAAGCCCGTCGCGGCACGCCCAACGCTCCTCGGCGAGGCGACGGCGGATGCGTTCGGCGACCTCGAGCGCCGCGGAGGCCGCGACGCCCGGCAGGATCAGCGCGAACTCCTCGCCGCCGTAGCGGCAGGGGATGTCGCTTGCCCGGCCGGTCGAGAGGATCTTCGCGAAGCGTCCGATCACCGAATCGCCGACGGGGTGGCCGTGCTCGTCGTTGATCCGCTTGAAGTGGTCGATGTCGGCGAGGACCAGGCTCAAGGGACGCCCGTACCGGCGGCTCTCCGAGCACTCCTCGGCGAGGCGCCGATCGAAGTGCGCCCGGTTCCACAGTCCCGTCAGTCCGTCGATCGAAGCCTTCTGCGCGAGCATCCTGACCATGCCGCGAAGACGGATCGCCGAACGAACGCGGGCGCAGAGTTCGGATGCTTCAGGTGGCTTGCCGACGAAGTCGATCGCCCCGAGGTCGAGCGCCTTCACCCGATCGGAGATCACGCCGCTCCCGGAAAGGAAGATCACCACCGTCTCGGCGGTCGCCGGCGAACGCTTGAGTTCCGAGATCACCGCGAATCCGTCCGACGAGCCGCCGGGCCCGAGCTCGATGTCGAGCAGCACCACGTCCGGATCGAGCCGCTTCGCGAGTTCGAGGCCCTCCGCCGCGGTCGAGGCGACGTGCAGCTCGACACCTTCCCGCTGCAGCTGGTGCTGAAGCAACCGTTGGACGAGCGGACAGTCGTCGATCGCGAGGATCCGCGGCGTGCGGTCGAGGATGTCGACCGGATCGCTCATGGATCTCGCCGCTCCAGGACGGCGGTGTTCGAGAACACCGCCCGGTGACGTCGCTCGAGCAGTTCGATCGCCGCGACAAGATCCTCCGCCGATGGAGGCCCCGCCTCGAACGACGCCGAATCGGCGTGCCGCAGAAGGTCCTCGATGAGTCCCGCCGCTTCACCGATCTCGGGGAACCCGTAGCCTCCCGCGGCGCCGCGCAACTGGTGGCTTCCGAAGCGGACCTGCGCGAGGTCGCCCGACTCCCAGGCGCGGCGAATGGTCACGAGCCGCGCGGCAAGGCCTTCGAGGAAGAGTTCCGCGAGCTCGGCCATCTCGGGGTCGTCCGGGAACCTTGCGGCGCCGGCAGCACGGATCGACGTCGGATGGATCGCGGGGTCCATGCGTGGAGGCATCGGACGCTTCGGCACCCGACTTCGCCCCGGTCGGCGGATCCGTCGACGATTGACCGCCCCTTCGACCACCCGTACGCTCGCCGCGTCACGCGTCCCCGGCCGGGCGAAAGCCCTGCCAGAGGAGATCCAGCCATGGTTCCGAAGGCTCCCGCCCGGGAGACCCAGCCCGGGTTTCTCTATATCCCGCCGTATCGGGTCCAGGGGTTCAGCATCGCCGGTGAAGGCACGGTGGTGCAGGTGCCGGAGCTCGACGTCTGCTTCGACATCGGCATGTGCCCGCGCATGGTGCTGCCGTCGCCGACCCTCGCGATCAGCCATGGCCACATGGATCACGTGGGCGGCCTGCCCTACTGGCTCAGCCAGCGGCACTTCCAGAAGTTGGGGGCGGGCCGGGTCGTCTGCCACCGCAAGCTCGAGGGGCCGATCCGTCGGATGCTCGAGGCCTGGGTCGACCTCGAGCGCCAGCAGACGCCGTTCGAACTCGTGGGAGTCGAGGACGGCGAGGAGGTCGCGATCCGGCCGAACCTCTTCCTGAGGGCGATCGAGGTGAGCCACACGAGCCCGAGCATGGGTTGGGTGGTCGTCGAGCGTCGCAGCAAGCTCAAGGAGGAGTACCACGACCTTCCGCAGGACCGGCTCGTCGAACTCAAGTCGCGTGGCGTCGCGATCACGAAGACGCTCGAGATCCCGCTCGTGGCCTACACCGGCGACACCGAGATGGGTCCGTTCCTCTATCGCCCCGAGTTCACCGAGGCGAAGATCGTGGTGAGCGAATGCACCTTCTTCGACGCCGATCACCGCGGCCGTGCGAAGATCGGGCGGCACCTCCATGTGGACGATCTTGCCCAGCTCGTCAGGACCTGGAAGGCCGAGGCGGTGGTGGTGGTGCATCTGTCGCGGCGCAGCCCGCTTGGCCTGATTCGCGAGCGGCTCGATGCGATCGATGGCGGAGCGCATCGCGATCGGCTGCTCGTCCTCATGGATCACCGGGCGAATCGCCGTCGCCACGAGGCGCAGCTTGCCGAGGACGGCGGTGGGGACACCCGCGAGGAAGACGCGGGTGAGGCGGAGACCGCAGCCGCAGGTTCGAGCGACGAACATGCCGCATGAGCGTTGACGCTCGCCGCATGCACCCGTAGATTCGCCGCCCCGCCTCGAGCGCCGCTTCGGCGTCCGGCACGCGGCCTCGTTTGAACCCTCACTTCGCCCACGGATGGGTGAACCCGAGAAGCCCGAACCGGCCTCTCGGGAAGGAATCCATGTCCCGGAGGCGCCGATGGCGCGGCTCGAGTCCTCGTTCAAGCCAGGCCTGCTCGACTACCTGCGGCGCCATCACGCCGACATGTGCAGGCATTGGTTCGACGAGATCGAGCCGCTCGACATCGAGGGTGGCGTGGTGCGCATGCTCGTCCGCGAGCCGGTCCAGCTCAAGTACCTGCAGCGTTGCTGCGTGCGGCAGTTCACCGAGGCCGCACAGCAGGTGTCGGGACGGCTGCTCGCGTTGCGATTCGTCGGCCCCGAGGAGGAGTTCGTCGCCTCGCCGACGCCCGAGCCGGTCGAAGACCACGAAGGGCTGCCGCGCTTCGAGGAGCAGATGCTCCTGTCGCCGGACTACACCTTCGACAACTTCGTCGTCGGTCCCGGCAACCGCCTGGCGCACGCCGCGGCGATCGCGGTCGCCGACAAGCCGGGGCGGGCGTACAACCCCTACTTCATCCACGGCGGCGTCGGGCTCGGCAAGACGCATCTGCTGCAGGCGATCACCCAGACGATCCTGCGGAACAACCGCGCCGCACGCATCTGCTACATCTCCTGCGGCACCTTCACCGACGCCTTCCACGACTCGGTGAAGGCCGGGCGGATGAACGAGTTCCGGCACCGATTCCGGAACGTCGACGTCCTCGTCATCGACGACATCCACTTCCTGTCGAAGCGCGAGCAGAGCCAGGAGGAGTTCTTCCACACCTTCAACGCGCTCTATCAGGCCGGTCGCCAGGTCGTGCTCTCCTCCGACGCCGCGCCGAGCGACATTCCCGATCTGGAAGAACGGCTCACCAGCCGGTTCAACTGCGGCCTGGTCGCACGGATCGACCGGCCGTGCTTCGAGACCCGCGTCTCGATCCTCCGGGGCAAGGCTCGGATGCTCGGTCTCGAGATGCCCGACGACGTGCCGGCCTACATCGCCGCGCGAATCGACTCGAACATCCGCGAGCTCGAGGGCGCCCTGACCAGGGTTCGGGGCCTCGCCGCGGCCATGGACGCCCCGATCTCGCTCGAGCTCGCGAAGGCCGCCATCGCCGCCGACGCGCCGGCGGATCGCCCCAGTGGTCAACCCAACATCCAGGTGATCGTCGATGCGGTCACCCGCTTCTACGACGTCAAGCTGACCGACCTGCTCTCCAAGCGACGCCACAAGTCGATCGCCCTCCCCCGGCAGGTCTGCATGTGGCTCGCGAGGCGGCACACCCGCTTCAGCCTCGAGGAGATCGGCGGCTACTTCGGTGGCCGAGATCACACCACCGTCATGCACGCGATCCGCACCATCGACGCCCGTCGGCAGGTCGATCAACGGCTCTCGGGCGACGTCGAGCGGATCGAGTCGGACCTGCAGGGCGATCAAGTCGCCTCAGGGGTCTGACCACCTCGGCCGCCGGCTCTCTATTCATCAACTTGTTCTGGGAGAGGTAGTTGGAAGTCGGCTTGAGCCGGCACCCCAAGGGGTAGGGGTGGTTTTCCCGAGGCGCCATGTTGGACCCATGTGGATAAGCAGTCGATTCCCCCGCTTGGATCAGGCGAGGCACGCCTGAGAGAGACCTTCGCCTCGGTCGACTCGCAGAGGAGGGCACCGCGGGGCCGTCTTCCTGGGGGCTTCGCACCCCAGAGCGCCGCAGCCGACAGGCGCCTTGACAGGTTTCCCCCAGAGAACGATCGCCTCAACTTGTTTGTGTCAATCGATTTATGCTCTGGGATGCGCGGCTCTCCCCAAAACGTCAGGCCCTCTACGAAGGAGAATCCAAAGATGATCTACTCTTCTTCTTCACAGCAGATCCGGGGCGATTGGGGCGTGATGTTGTCACCGAAGGACTTGTGGACAAACCGTGGATGAAAGGGAGCCAAGGCGCATGATCGCCTTGTGGATTCATTGTTGACAGTGATTGCAGAAGGCCGTCGTCCGTCCACCGAGGACGGTTCCGGAAATGTTGTTCCCACACCGACTGCACGCTGAACCGACCCGACCGTAGACCTGGTGGGTGTCTTGAGCCGACCCAGGCCTGCCTTGGGCATCGCGATAGTCCCGAAGGGTCGAGCCGCCTTGCCGGACGGCGGCCGCCAGAACCGCGGTGCTGGCCTCGGCGACTCGGAGAATCTCCTTCGTCGTGAGCGAACAGGCCGGTCGAAGAGGGGACACGCCCGCTCGGAACAGGCTTTCGTCGGCGTAGATGTTCCCGAGCCCGGCGATCACCGACTGATCGAGCAGGGCCACCTTGACCGCCCGTCGGGTGACCGCGAGGCGAGGCGCGAGCAGTTCCGCCAGGGCGTCGGCGGCATGCGACAAGCCATCCGGGCCGAGTCTCCGTTCCCGATCGGCATGGAGCGAGAGGTGGTCGGGAAAGGCCACGAGGTCGCCGAACCGCCGGGGATCGGCGTGCCGCAGGAAGAACGTGCCCCGCGGCGAGACCACGGTCCACCGCACGTGCTCGTGGGGTAGCGGCGAGGCGCGACGGCTTGCCGGCTCGATCCGAAGGCCGCCGGTCATCCCAAGCCTGACTCGCAGGGCGCGCCCGGAACCGGTCTCGACGAGGGCCAGTTCCTTCCCGTGCCGCTCGAGGCGATCGATCGTCGCTCCGAGCATGGGGTGCGCGCGGGCCTGCCGAGCTTCGTCTCGCGACGCGAATCCCGACGAATGAACGAACGATCGTCGCCTCACGCGGACCGTTTCGAGCATCGCTCCGACGAGCACCGGCTCGAGCGTTCGCCGCAGGGATTCGACTTCGGGAAGTTCGGGCATCGGGAGATGGACGCATCGAGCAGGGCGGAGGATCGCGCGATCTATACTCGCCCGCCGATTCGCGACCGCCGATCGGGCGATCGACCGAAACCTCTTCCGGGACGCGAGGAGCCCATGCCAGAGAACGGAATCTCAGGGTCGCCCACCGGGGACCACGCCTCCTCGAACCCCGGCCCGGACGAGGCGATCCGAGAAGTCCGTCGCGCCGCCGGCCGGATCACCGAGGAGGTCCACAAGGTCATCGTCGGGCAGGACGACGTCCTCGAACAGGTGCTCATCGCGATGTTCTGCGGCGGCCACGCGGTGGTCGAGGGCGTGCCGGGTCTGGCGAAGACGCTGCTCATCTCGACCGTCGCAAGGACCTTGTCGCTCGGCTTCTCGCGGATCCAGTTCACGCCGGACCTCATGCCGTCGGACATGACCGGCACCGAGGTGATCGAGGAGGACAAGGCGACCGGCTCGCGGCAGCTTCGCTTCGTGCGCGGACCGATCTTCGCCAACGTCATCCTCGCCGACGAGATCAATCGCACGCCGCCGAAGACCCAGGCCGCGCTGCTCGAATCGATGCAGGAGCGTCAGGTCTCCGTCGGCGGCGTGCAGCACAAGCTGCCGACACCCTTCTTCGTGCTCGCGACGCAGAACCCGATCGAGCAGGAGGGGACCTACCCGCTTCCCGAGGCGCAGCTCGATCGCTTCATGCTCGACATCCGGATCGGATATCCGAGCGAGGACGAGGAGCTCGAGATCGTCCGCCGCACGACCGAGGGGGCCGTCCGCGAGCCGCAGAGGATCCTTTCCGCCGAAGAGTGCCTTCGTCTCCAAGAGGCCGTCCGCAGCGTGCCGGTCGCGGATCACGTCGCCCGCTATGCGTTGCGGCTCGTCCGCGCGACCCGACTCAACGAGCCCGGCCCGAAGCCGGCGAAGGTCCGCGAGTACCTCCGCTGGGGCGCGGGGCCTCGCGCGAGCCAGTTCCTCGTTCTCGCCGCCAAGGCCAAGGCGGCGCTTGCGGGCGATCCGCTCGTCACACCGGAACACCTGCGTTCGATCGCGTTGCCGGTCCTGCGGCACCGCCTCATCACGAACTTCAACGCCGAAGCCGACGGCGTCGGCGTCGACGACGTGATCCGCTCGATCCTCGAGGAGGTCCCGGTCGAGCGCGACGAAGCGGCGCGGCTCCTCGATTCGGCGACGCGTTGAGCCAGCGGAGAAGCGACGTGAGCCTCGGGGAGACCCTTCGAGCCGAGCAGTACCTTGCGCCCGAGACGATCGGCCAGCTCGGCTCGTTCGAGCTTCGTGCGCGGATGATCGCCGAAGGCGTCACGAGCGGCATGCATCGCTCTCCCTATCAAGGGCCCGCGGTCGAGTTCGCCGAACACCGCGCTTACGTTCCCGGCGACGACCTGCGGCACCTGGACTGGAAGGTCTTCGGTCGCACCGACAAGCTGCATCTCAAGCGCTTCCGGCAGGAGACGACCCTCGACGTCATGGTGCTCGTCGACGCGTCGGGATCGATGGCCTACGGCTCGCTCGAGGTGAAGTCGGGCTGGGGCGGAACCACCGCCTCCGGATCGAAGCGGCTCTGGACGAAGTTCGACCATGCCGTCGCCGTCGCGGCGGCGCTCTCCTACCTCAGCCTGCAGCAGCGCGACCGGGTGGGATTGGCGACCTATGCCGCATCGCTCGGCGCGTCGCTGCGGCGAAGCAGCTCGCGCGACCAGTGGCGTTCGATCGTGCAGGTCCTCTCGCGCGAGCCGATCGGCGGGGCAGCCGACCTTCCGCGGGCACTCGATCAGGTCCTCGCCCAAAGCCCCGGCCGCATGCTGGTGGCGATCGTGTCGGATCTGCTCGGCCCGGTCGAGTCGCTGCGACAGGCCCTCGCGATCTGCCGCCACCGCCGCCACGACGTGATCCTGCTCGAGACGCTCGATCGCCAGGAGCTTCGCTTCTCCCTCGACGAGCCTGCACCGTTCGTCGGGCTCGAGGGCGAGGCGATGCTCGAAGCCGATCCGAGGGCGATCCGGCAGGACTACCTCGAGGCGCTTCGCAGCCATCTCGACGAGGTGCACCGCATCGCACGAGGCTTCGGCTTCGACCATCTCGTCCTCGACACGCACGACTCGGTCGGTCCGGCGCTGGCGGCGATGCTCGCGCGCCGAGAGGCGATGCTTCGGGGAGGCCGATCGTGACGGACACTCACGACGCGATCGACGGCGTTCGAAGCCTCGAAGAACCCACGATCGTCGTCGAGGCGCCATGCTGACCTTCGCCGCCCCCATCCTCGCGCTCGCCGGGCTCGCCGCCGCGACGGTGCCGATCGTGATCCACCTGCTGTGGCGCCGCCGCCGCACTCCGATCGAGTGGGCCGCGATGGATCTGCTTGCGAAGGCGATCCGCCGCCGCCGCCGCCGTCTCGAGCTCGAGCGGCTGCTGCTGCTTGCGGTTCGGGTGGCGATCCTCGTGCTGCTGGGACTCGCGATCGCGCAGCCGTTGCTCGACGGGTCCGCCGATCGAACGGCTCGTCGCGTGTGGATCGTCCTCGACGACGGCGTCTCGACCTTCGCGCAGCCGACCGAAGGCGGCGAGCGCGAGTTCGCGACGCTTCGGTCGGAGGCGGTGTCGCTGATCGATTCACTCGGCGCCGGAGATGCCGCCGGCGTGATCCTGGCTTCGCAGCCGCCACGCGTGTTGGCGACGCTGTCGACCGATCTCGCGGGCGTGCGAGGCAGACTGGAGACGATCGAGCCGGCCCTTGCGGCTTCGGACCTCGTCGCGGCGATCGAACTCGTGCAGGAGTCCGCGGCGGACGCCTCGAACTCCGCCGACGCGATCATGGTCCTGAGCACCTTTCGCGCCGGATCGCGTCCGACACCGGGATCGTTCGAGCTGGCCGATCCCGGCGCCGACGGCTCGCGGGCGAGGCTGTTCCTGCGCGAACCCGCCGTCGAGGCGATTCCCAACACCCGTGTCGCCTCGGTCGAGGCGGCTCGATCGCCCGCGGGCGATCCCACTGCACTTGTGCGGGTGAGACTCGAGCGAGAGGGGCCGCTTGGAGCGTCGCGATCGCGCGTCGTCGTCTCGGGGGCCGAGCTTCCAGAGGCGATCGAACGAAGCGTCGCCTGGCCGCAAGGTCGTGCCTCGGCGGAGATCGACCTCTCGCTGCCGCTTCCGTCCACCGAGGAGGACGGCGCGCCGCGACTGGCCTTCGTCGTCTCCATCGACCCGGACGGCCAGCCCGCCGACGACCGTCGCCACGCGACGCTCGATGCGCGATCCCGTTCGCGGGTCGGCATCGTCGGCGAGTCCGCTTCGGCCGGCGGAGACTGGATCTCGAAGGCGCTGGCGCCGTCGCGTGAAGCGCCCGTCGAGACGATCGCGCTCGAGCCAGGCCTGCTCGACGAGCGATCGGTGCGCGATCTCGACGCGATCGTCGTTCTTCGTCCGGACCGGCTTGCGGCCACGGGATGGGATGCGGCCCGCGGCTTGGTCGATCGCGGCGGCATGGTCTGGCTGCTTCCGCCCGCGGACCTCGAGGCCCATGAATGGCTCGATCGGCTGGGCGTGTTCGCGCCGCTCGGTCAAGGCTGGGAGATCCGCCGTCAGGTCGAGGACCACCTCGACGCGCCGCGGTCCATCGATCCGCGCCGCATCGACGCCTCATGGCTTCCGGCGGTCGCAGGCGAGGCGAACGATCTCGCCGCGCCGGTCTCGGTCTTCCGGAGGCTCGCCTTCGATTCACCGGTGTCGGCGGACGAGATCGTCGTGTCGCTCGCGGCGGCCGATTCGGAGGTTCCCGGCGCCGATCCGCAAGAGGCGTCCGATCGAGCCGCCGAACCGATCGTGGTCGCGGCAAGCGATCCCCGTTCCGGCGGTTCGCTGGTGCTCTCGACGGTCGCGGCGGATCTGGGTTGGAGCGATCTTCCGATCCGGCCGCTGATGGTGCCGCTCGCACAGGAGCTGCTGCGAAGCGGCCTTTCTCGCGGCGAATCCGGCCGTCGGCTCGTCGTCGGGACCGCCGGCACGCTCGCGGCGCCGGCCGCGTCGCTGCGCTCGCCTTCGGGTGAGTCGATCGAGCTCGACGAGAATCGACGTGTCGAAATCGAGATCCGCGAGCCCGGTCCCCATCGCGTGCTCGACGCGGCCGGACGCGAGTTCGGGCTGGTCGCCGCGAACATCGACCTTCGCGCCGCGAGCGTCGAGACGACGGGTCTCGAGGAGGTCGCGGACGTGTTTGCGATCGAAGGATCCGACGTTCTTCGGTCCGCCGCGATGCCGGAACGACTCGGCGGCGTCTCGAAGGGGCTGCCGATCGCCGCGGCGCTCGCATGGGCGGCGCTTGGCCTTGCGGTCCTCGAGATCCTGCTCTCGCGGCGATTCAGCCACGCGGCGCGCGAGCGCCGACGGGATCACGGCGAGGCCCCGGCGTTCCTCGACGGATTCGTGGCGACGGCGAAGGGAAGGCGCGCGTGAGCGGCGCATGGCGCTGGCTGCTTGGGATCGACCAGATCCCGGCCGAAGCCGAGTCGGTCCAGTTGGGCTTCGAGCATGCGATGCCGCCGTGGGCCTGGGCGCTGGTCGTTGCGCTGGCGGCGCTCCTGGCGTGGCTTGGCTACTTCAAGATGTCGGGCCCGCTCGGGTGGCGGAGCGTGCTTGCCTCGCTGCGGGCGGCGCTCCTGGTGTGGATCGCGATCCTGCTCGCCGGACCTGAACTCGTGCTGCCGCGCGAGCGGGTCGAGCGCGATCGCGTGATCGTGCTCGTCGATCGCAGCGAGAGCATGCGGGTCGAGGATGTCGCGATGGCGGGCGAGCCGCGTCGGCAAAGCCGCGACAAGCAGCTTCAAGACCTGCTTCAAGCGTCGGTCGGGGCGTTCGAGGCGATCGCCGAGCGTCACGACCCGATGTGGATCGGCTTCGGCGGCGACGCCTCGGCGCTGCCGGGAAGAGAAGACTCGGCCGTTCCCGATCTCGGCGCATCCGATCGACCGCGCACGAGGCTCGGCCGGGCGATCGCCGAATCGATCGACGCGGCGAGGGGTGCCGCGATCTCGTCGATCCTTGTGCTGAGCGACGGACGAAGCGACGACCCGCCGAGCCGCGAGCTGATGCGTCGTCTCGCCGAGGATGGCGTCGAGGTCTTCGTGGTGCCGCTCGGTTCGGACGTGCCGCTCGGCGACCTTGCGGTCCGCGAGGTCGAGGCGCCCGCGCGGGCCTTCATGCGGGACGAGATCCCCGTCGAGGTTCGGCTGGGATCGACCGGTTCGCGCGGATTCGAGCGCGTCGAGGTGCGGCTCGTCGACGAGGCGTCCGGCGAGGTGCTCGCGAGACGCGAGGTCGATCGCGATTCGATCGATCAACCGCTCGTGCTGGCCGCCAAGCCGGAGCGCGCCGGCGTCTTGCGCTGGCGCGTCGAGGTCGCGTCCGGCGAAGCGTCGGCGGATCTCGTGGCGGAGAACGACGCACGGACCGTCGAGATCGAGGTCGTCGACCGGCCGCTTCGGGTCCTCTACATCGACGGCTACCCGCGCTGGGAGTACCGCTACCTCAAGAACCTTCTGGTGCGCGAACCCTCGATCGAGAGTTCGGTCATGCTGGTCTCGGCCGATCGCGACTTCGCGCAGGAGGGCAACCTTCCGCTCGCGAGGCTGCCGCGAAGCCCCGAGGAGTTCGCGGCCTACGACCTGCTCGTGCTCGGCGACGTGCCCGCAGGCTTCTTCTCGCCAGAGCAGCAGGAGATGATGCGGGAACTCGTCGCGGCACGCGGCGCCGGACTGCTCGTCGTCGGCGGCCCGCGCTTCGCGCCGCGATCCTGGGAAGGCACGCCGCTGGCGGAGATGCTTCCCTTCTCGGGGCCCTTGGCGCTTCCCTCGATCGATCGCGACGTCTCGATGCGTCCAAGCGACGCCGCGCGGCGACTTGGGGTGCTCGGCTGGGCCGCCGACGAGACCGGCGGATTTCCCGAGGAGGTCTCGGATCCGCAGACCGCCTGGGCGAGGCTCCGCTGGGCGCAGGCGATCGATCCCGATCGACTCAAGCCCGCGTCGGAGACCCTCGCCGAGAGCGAGCGAGGCGAACCGCTTCTCATCAGGATGCGCTACGGCGCCGGGCAGTCGATGCACCTGGCGACCGACGAGACGTGGCGCTGGCGCTACGGCCGCGGCGAGACGCTGCAGGAGCGGTTCTGGATCCCGCTGCTTCGCCTGCTTGGTCGCGATGCGATCGCGGCGGACGGTTCGGCCATCCGCCTTCGCGCTGCACCAGCGTCGATCGCGCTCGGCGACCGGGCGACCCTCGAACTGGAGATCGAGGATGCTCGTGCGCTCGATCTCGATCTCGCGTCGGTCGCGGTCTCGATCGAGCAGGACGGCGTTCGCGTCGGCGAGATCGATCTTCCGCGGACCGCCGACGGCCTCCATGCCGCGGCGTGGTCGGCTGAATCGACCGGTCTCTTCGTGTTCCGCGTCGCGGAGTCGGATCTGCTTCGACTCGGGGCCTCGGGCGCCGTCGCCGAGATCGAGGTCGTGCGGCCCGACGACGAGTGGAGGAATCCCGAGACCGACCACGCGTCCCTGCGGACCCTCGCGGACTCGACCGGCGGCGCCGTCGTCGAGGCTGATCCGGCGGCGTTGGAGACCCTGCCGTCGAGGCTTCCCGACCGCTCGGTGGTCGTGCCCATTCCGATCGTCGAGCCGATCTGGTCGAGCCCGCTCGCCCTGATCGTCGCTCTCCTGCTCCTCACCGCCGAATGGATCGGCCGCCGAATGCTCCGGTACGCCTGAGACGCCGACGGACTTCGTGCGAACGATCCGAGGCGTCCTTGAAGTTCCTGCTCCGCTCGCTCCGCCGATTGCCGAGAATCGATCTCCCGATGCACCGCGACCCCGCGACGACAGGCCGATCCGGACCCGCCCACGGGGCGTCGTCGCCGATCGATCCAGCGATCCGTCGACTCGACTCGATCGCCGGACGCGTCCGCGCCGCGATCGTCTCGGAGCGGTCGCTGCGGCTTGTCGCGTTCGCGGGAGGCCTCGTCGTCGCGGCGGTCCTGCTCGATGCAGCGTTCCGTTGGCCGGCGGCGATCCGGATTGCGATCCTCGCGGGGCTCGTCGCGTTCGCGATCATCCTGTTCCGCCGATCGATCCTGCCGGCGATCCGATTCCGACCGACCGCGCTCGACATCGCGCTGCGACTCGAGCGACGCCACCCGGCGCTGGCGGGCCGGCTCGCGTCGGCGGTCGACTTCCGCAGCGCTCGCACCGCGACGCCTTCGATCGAGGCGGCGGTGCGCGAGGCGTCGTCGCGCATCGACGCGGGGACGCTGTCGCTGCCGATCCGCGTCGATCGGATTCGCCGAGCGATCGCAGCGTTTCTCGTCGCAGCCCTGGCGATCGGCGTGCCGTTGCTGCTCCTGCCGATCGAGGCGCGGATCGGGCTCGAGCGGACGCTGATGCCTTGGCGCGGCGCCGAGTGGCCGGCTCGCACCGCGCTGCGATCGCTCGTCGAGGACGGCTCGGTGGCGGCCCGCGGGCGACCGTTCGTGCTGGCGGCGGAACTCTCCAAGGGCGATCCGGCCCGTGAGCGGGTCGAGGCCTCCTATCGCCTCGAGCGCGACGGCGAGCAGGGACCTTGGGAACGGATCGTCCTGACGCGTCAGCAGGATCGCCGCTTCGAGAGACGCATCCCCAGCGACGCGGACTCGATCGAGTTCCTCTTCGAGACCGACGACTTCCAGACCGCTGTTTCGACGGTGCGCCTCGTGACGCCGCCGGAGATCCTCGACGCGACGGTCGAGATCGAACCTCCCGCCTATGCGTCGGTGGCGCGGTCCTCGCGTCGCTTTGAACTCGGCCCGGGCACCGATCGCCGGGCGATCGTGCCGGCGGCGCAGCTTGCGGGAAGTCGCGCGACCCTTGCGCTTGAACTCTCGAAGCCGATGCCCGCTCCCGAAGGCGACGCGATCGCCGAGTCGCTTCCGGGTCTTCCGGCCTCGGCGCTCGTGCGGGCGGAGGAGTCGCCGAACCCGCGATGGATCGCCGAGTGGTCGCTCGAGGAGCCGTTGGCGATCGAGCCTCGGCTTCGCGACGAGCACGGGCTCGAGAGTTCGCGCGAGCCGGTCTTCAGGATCGACGTCGTCGCCGACGAGCCGCCTTCGGTCGCGGTGCTCGATCCGGCGCGGGACGAGAGCGTGCTGCCGACCGCGGTGATCACCGTCGCGGCGGAAGCCCGCGACGACGTCGCGGTCGAGTCGGCGGCGATCCTCGCGGCGCGGGGCGATCGTCCCGAGGAGCCGCTTGCGATCTCGATCGACGAGCGTTCGCCGCGGCGACGCTTCGAAGCCACGCTTTCGCTCGAGTCGCTCGGGGCCGGCGCGGGTGATCTGGTCGAGGTCGTCGCGAGCGCCACCGACGGTTTCCCGGATCGCGAGGCGACCCGCTCGCAGCCGCGTCGGCTCCGCGTGGTCGGCGAGGCCGAGTTCGCCCGGCAGGTCCGCGACGAACTCGCGGCGATCCGTCGCGCCGCGATCCGCATCGACGAGAGTCAGCAGGAGGTCGTCGGCGAGGCCGCGATCGACGCCGAGGATGCCGCGTCGGCCCAGGCGCAGGTCTCGCAGCGGATCGCCGCGGTCGCGGAGGCGACGCGTTCGATCGGTGAACGTCTCGCCCGCAACCGCCCCGGCTCCGATCGGGATCCTGAACTCGTCGCACGGGCCGCCGCGCGGATCGCCGAAGCGAACGAGGCGTCGCGGCGGGCCGAGGAGGCGCTTCGCGAAGAAGCGTCCTCGGACGTCTCGAGCGAAGCGGGAGATCGCGCGACGGGGCAGACCGGAGGCGAGTCGCCCGAAGCGTCCAGCGAGGCCGCGACCGAGGATCGTGATCGATCGTTCGAGTCGTCGGCCCAGGAAGTCCGTCGCGAGGTGCAGGCGCTCGTTGCGCTCCTTGAGCAGGACGAGGACACTTGGTCGCTTCTTCGGGAGCTCGAGAACCTCGCCGAAGAGGTCGGAGCGCTCGAGCGCGAGAGCCGCGAGCTTGGCGAACAGACCGCCGGGCGAAGCCGCGAGGAGCTCGACGCGTCGCAGCGATCGGAACTCGACGCGATCGCCCGCCGCCAGTCCGAGGCGGCCGAGGCGGCGGAGCGGCTGCTCGAGGAGATCGCCGAGCGGGCCGATCGGGTCGAGGAGCGCGATCGGGCCCAGGCCGAGGCGCTTCGGCAGGCGGCGCAGGAGGCGCGGCAGTCGCGGCTCGAGCAGGAGATGCGGGAAGCCGCGCAGGAACTCTCCGAGAATCGCACCGACGCCGCGCAGCAGTCCCAGCAAGCCGCCCAGCAGGCGCTCGAGCGCATGCAGCGGACGCTCGAAGACACCCGCAAGGTCCGCACCGAGACGCTTCGGAGGCTCATGACGGAGCTCGCCGAGGCGGTCGAGGCGCTTCTTCGCCGCGCCGAGTCCGAGTCGAGCGAGCTGCGGTCGCTTCTTCCCGACGGACCGCCATGGGCCGAGGCGGCGCTTCGCGATCGGGCCAACGCCGCGGTGCTGCTTGAACGGAACACGCGATCGGTCGAGGCTCAGGCGACCTCGGGGGGCGAGGATGCGGCGGAGGTCGCGCGGGCGCTCGATCGTGCCGCGTCCGCGCAGTCCGAGGCGGTGATCGAGTTGCGGCAGCTTCCGCCGCAGGCCGGAGACGCGCTCGCGTCGATCGACCGATCGATCACGCTGCTGCGCGAGGCGCTCGACGCGGCGCGGCGGATCGAGAACGACGCCGAACGCGAAGCGGCGCGTCAGGCTCGCGAGGCGCTGGCGGCGTCCTATCGCGAACTCGCGGGCCAGCAGCAGCAGGTCGCGGCGTCGGCCCGGGAACTTGCCGAGCGGATCGATCGCGGCGAGGTGGCCGCGCGTCGCCGGTTGGCCGAGACGCGGCGGGCATCGAGCGAGCAGGATGCGATCGGCGAGCAGGCGACGAGCCTCGAGACGCAGACCGAGGCGATCGCCGAAGCCGCGGTCTTTGCCCAGAGCCACGACTGGATCGAGCGATGGAGCGGCGAGGCGTCCGGACTCCTTCGTGGCGGCGAGATCGGTCGCGAGGTCGAGCGGCGTCAGGTCCGCATCGCCGAGACCGCGCTCGCCATGGCGGAGTCGCTCGAATCGCTCGCCGAGGAGGACGACCCGTTCTCGGGGGATTCGCAGGGGAGCCCGTCGGGCGGCGGCGGCGGTGGCGGCGGCGGCGAGCAGGATGGCGCGATCCCGCCGATCGCGGAGCTGCGGCTTCTCAAGAGCATGCAGGAAGAGGTCTACCGGACGACCCGCGCCCTGTCTGAGGAGGCTCCCGGCGAAGGCGTTCGCGCCAACGCCCGTCGCGAGGCGCTTGAAGAACTCGTCTCGATGCAGCGGTCGATCCGCGAACTCGGCGAAGCGCTCTTGAAGAAGCTCGAGGAGCAGAACGCCGCCAATCGCGGTGGCGCGGGGCCGGGATCGATCGAGGATCGAGAGCCGACCGAAGGTGGCGGAAACCCCGATGATCCTGCGTCCGGTCAGCCGCCGATCGGCGCGAGATCAGGCGTGCCGAACGATGCGACCGTGCAGGTCGCAGGGGTCGGAAGCGTCTCGCCGCAGGCACCACCTTCAGGCGAGAAGCCGGGCGTCGCCACGCCGCCATCGCTCGACGAGCTCCTGGGTCTCGACGAAGCGGATCCTGAAGCGACGGAAGCCGCCGCCGCGGACTCGTCGCGTCGAGTCGCGGAGCGGCTTCGCGAGCGGCCGATCGCCGACGACTTCCGCGAGGCGATCGCGCAGATGCTCGCGAGCGAAGGTCTGCTCGAGGAGGCCGCCGCCGAGATGGAGTCGGACGCCGTCGGGCTCGGCCTGGGCACCCAGCGTGTGCAGGAGGAGATCATTCGCCGCCTCGACTCGCTCATTCAAAGTGCGCAGCGTCAACGTCAGCGGCAGCAGCAACAGCAGCAGTCCTCGAGCTCCTCGAGTTCGAGCCAGTCCCAGCCCTCGCCGAGCCAGCAGTCGGGAGCATCGTCGGCGTCGAGCGAGTCGAGCCGGAACTCCGAGAGTTCCGAGAGCGGCGACGCGCCGCCACCGGCGTTCGAGGAGGCCGAGCTCGGCGCGATGCTCGAGGAGGGCCGCGTCGAGTGGGGCAACCTGCCCGAGCGGGTCCGTGAACTCGTGCGGCAGGGCCGCCGCGATCGGGTGTCGTCGATCTACCGTCGGCTCACCGAGCAGTACTACCGCCGTCTCGCCGAGGAGGCTCGACCATGAGCTGCGCCGGACATCGATCAGGTCTGGTTCTCGAGCGGCGCGCACGGGCCGCGGCGCGGCGCGTGTGCCGATCGCACTCGATCGATCAGGACACCGCCCCCGCAGCGGTGGAGTGCTTCGTGCGTGACGGCCTCTCGCGACGGGTGCGATGGTCGCTCGCGGCGTCGCTTGCGGGTTCGCTCGCGTGGGGAACCTTCGCGCAGGACGTCGTGCCGGTCGCCGAGACCGGCGGAACGACTCAGGCGAGCGATGCGGTCGGAGCCGAGGCGCCGGAGCCGCCCGAGCGTTTCGGCGGCGCGGAGAACGCGCCGGCGATCGAAGAGATGTCGCCGCGGCTCGACGAGGCGGTGTCGCGCGGACTCGAGCACTTGGCGAGCCTGCAGAACGCCGACGGCTCCTTCGGCCGTGGCCGTTTCGTCGACAACGCCGGCATCGCGGCGCTCTGCGGCATCGCCTTCCTCGCCGACGGGCACATGCCCGGCCGCGGCCGCTACGGCGAGGCCGTGCGGCGAGCCCTCGAGCACATCCTCTCGAAGGTGACCGAGACCGGCCTCATCGCCGGCGATGGCGGGCATGGCCCCATGTACGGCCACGGATTCGCGACGCTCTTCCTCGGCGAGGTCTACGGCATGACGCCCGAGGACGCCCGCGTCCGCGATGCGCTCGAGCGGGCGGTCGAGCTCATCGTCAACAGCCAGAACGAGGAGGGCGGCTGGCGCTACAACCCGGTTCCCTACGACGCGGACGTCTCGGTCACGATCTGCCAGGTGATGGCGCTGCGGTCGGCCCGCAACGCGGGCATCAAGGTGCCGGTCGAGACGATCGAGCGCGCGGTCAAGTACGTGAAGGAGTGCCAGAACCCCGACGGCGGCTTCAAGTACATGCGGACCGCGGGCGGCAGCGCGTGGCCTCGTTCGGCGGCGGGAGTCGCCACGCTCTTCTACGCGGGCCAGTACGGCGACAAGGCGATCGACGAGGGCCTCGAGTACCTCGTGCGGCAAGCGATGCCGTCGGGCGCGTCGGCGATGAGCCAGGCCCACTACTACTACGGCCACTACTACGCGGTGCAGGCGATGTACCTCGCCGGCGGAGGCTGGTGGACGCGGTGGTGGCCGGCGATCCGCGAGGACCTGCTGGCGCAGCAGACGGCCTCGGGCGGCTGGATCGATCCGCAGCAGGGCGGCGCGTACGCGACGGCGATGGCGCTCGTCGTCCTTCAGATGCCCAAGCGCTACCTGCCGATCTTCCAGCGATGACCGCGCCGATCCATCTCGCGTTGGCCGCGATGTTCGCCTCGGCGCTGGCCGCGAGTTCGTTCGCGTCACCGCGCGAAGAGGCCCGTCGCGGCCGGTCGTCGGGGCAGGTTGCGGCCGACGCAGGCCGCGAGCCCGAACTCGATCGCGCCGAGATCGTCCTCGCCGACGGCCGCCGCGTGCCTGCGGAGCGGGTGCTTCCGGTGGGCGAGCGCGGCATCGTCGAGTGGCGGCGTCCCGGCGGCGATCGAGACGAGTCGGCGCCGTTCGACGAGGTCGTCGCGATCCTCTGGACCGGTCGTGGATCGCCGGGCAAGCCTTCGGCCATCCTCGTGCTGCAGAGCGGCGAACGGTTCCCGGGACGGCTCGATCGCGGCACCGGCGAACTTCGCTGGATGCATCCGTGGCTCGGTCCGATCGCGATCGACCTCGAGCGGGTCCGTTCGATCGAGGTCGAGGCCGCGGCGTGGGGAGACGCCGGTTGGCGCGAAGCCGAAGGCGATCGGGTTCGTCTTGCCAACGGCGACGTGATCGAGGGGCTCGTGACCGAACTCGATCGCGAGTGCGTGGTCGAATCGCTCGCCGACGGCTCGGTTCGTCGGGTGCCGCTCGAGGTGGTCGCACGGATCGACCTTCTCGAGAGCGAGCAGGCTCCGGGCGCGATCCGCCTTGTCGCACGGGATGGCACGGTGGTCGACGTCGAGCGATTCGGCATGGCGCCGACGAGCCTTCGCGAGCAGATGCGCCGCGACACCGCGCCGATGATCACGATCACCCGTGAAGGCGTCGCGGACCCGCCGAATCCGTCCGCGCGGGAGACGGTGATTCCGCTGCGCGACTTCTCGGCGATGCTCATCGGGCCCTCGCGCGTCGAGAGCCTCGCGTCGATCGCACCGACGGTCGAGCCGATCGAGCCGAGTCAGGCGAGCGGGGCGGACGATGCGAACGGAGCGACGGTGCGATCATGGATCCCGGCGCCTGTTCGCGCTGGAGAATCGACGCCGATCGGCGACCGAGATGTCGATTTCACCGGCCCCGCGCGGATCCGCTATTCCGTCGCCGAGGGTTCGGTGCTCTCGACGACCGCGGTCCTTCCCGACACCATGCGACGCTTCGGCGACTTCGAGCTGGTGCTCTTCGACGGACGCCGCGAGGTCCTTCGGCATCGCTTCAACCGGGACGCGCCGCGACTCGAGATCGCGGCCGCGATCGAGACGGGTGAACTCGTCCTTGAACTGCGCGAAGGCCGCTACGGGCCGGTGCAGGATCGGCTGCGGCTCGAGTCGCCGCTTCTCATCGCGCCGGCACCCTGATCGATCGCCATCGCCCGGCGTGATGCTCGATCGACACGAGCATCGGCTCGAGTCGCTCGATCGTGAACCGCGCCGAGATCGCGCCGTCGCGGGCGGTGATCAGCCGGATCGGATCGAGAGTTCGATCGACCTCGATCGTCGCCTTCGTGTCGATCGACCGGATCGCCTTGCGGTGCTTGGGCATGTCGACTTCATCGATTCGATCGATCGCGCTGACGGGCGCGATCGACGCGGCCTGCCTGACGTGCTGGGCGTCTTGGACTTGTTGGATCTCCCCGACCTCCCCGACCTCCCCGACCTCCCCGACCTCCTTGACCTCCTCGATCATGGCGCCCAGCGAGTCGGGCTCGAGCCTTCGCCGACCGGTCGACTGCACCCAGACCGTGCGGGGCTTCGAGAGGAGCAGGCGAGCGGCCTCGGGAGTCGCGCTTCCATGATGCGGAACCTCCGCGATCCACGGTTCGACGGCATCGATCGCCTCGCCGGCGTGCGCGAGGCCGCGCGGCTCGAGATCGCCGGTCGTGAGCAGGATCGGCCGGGTCGATGGTCCGCGCTCGACCGACTCGATCGGATCGACGCGAAGGACCAGCGAAGCATCGTTGGCCGAATCGAAGTCGCGGCCGGCCGGCGGATGCAGGCAGCGGATCGCGAGTCCGCCGACTTCGATCGCATCGCCTGCCGAGACGAGGCACGGCACGCGTCCGAGCTCGGCGGCCCAGGCCAGCGCCGCCGACTCGGGTCCGTCGGGCGATCGGCGCGCGGCGGCGATGAACGCCTCGCCGACGAACCAGCGGGCTTCGCGATGCCGCGCGAGCACCTCGACGAGGCCCGAGTAGTGGTCGAGGTTGGGGTGGCTCGTGAAGACCGCGTCGAGTCGGCGGATGCCGAGCGATTCGATCGCGCGCAGGGCCGTCGATCCGCCCGCGCGGCGATCCCCGACGCTTCCGCAGTCGACAAGCGACGCCGAGGAGCCGCGGCGCACGACGATCGCGGTGCCGTCGCCGATTGCGAGGAACGTCGCGTCGATCGAGTCGCCGGGCGATCGCGAAGGCACCGCGACCGCGAGGATCGCTCCGCACAGGGCGACGGCACACCATGAGGCGATTCGCCGCGACGCGCGAAGCCATGCGAGCACCGCCGCGAGCACGACGAGACATGCGGCGGCGGACGGCGGATCGATTCGAAGGGATCCGTGCGGGACCGAGGCGATCGTGTCGGCGATGGCGAGGATCGAAGCCGCGAAGATCAAGAGGATCGAACCGGAGACCGGGGCGGTGCCGGGCGCGAGGGCGGCAAGCGGCATCGCGATCGCGGCGAAGGCGACGGTCGCCGCGACGAGCGGCGTCGCGAGCAGCGTCGCCGGCACGCCCAGCAGCGCGGCGAGGCCGAAGTGGTGAAGGGCGATCGGCGTCGAGATCGCCCACGCCGACACGCATGCGGCGATCGCATCGGCGCCGCGGCTCGCGAGGATCGATCGGTTCGATCGCCCGAGCCGATCCGGCTCGCCGAACCAGCGGCGTCGAAGGCGCGGCGCGAGTTCCTGCAGCGAGAAGACGGCGGCGAACGAGAGTTGGAATCCAGGACGGATCGACTCGCCGGGCGCGATCGCAAGCAGCACGATCGCGGCGAGACCGGTGGCGGCGCGACCGTCCCAGCGGCGGGCGCCGACGAGGCCAAGTGCGAGGAGGGTCGCGGAGAGCCCGGCCCGCAGCACCGGAAGCTGTGCCGGCAGGGCGACGATGTAGAGCGCCATCGCCGCGACGACGACGAGACCCCGCCGACGCGGCCGGATGCCGATCAGGTTCGCCGCGATCGACGCGACTCCGGCGACGACCGCCAGGTTGAATCCGGAGATCGCGAGGAAGTGGGCAAGTCCCGCCGCGGCGAAGTCCTCGCGGAGATCGGCATAGCCCTGACCGCGACGATCGCCAAGGAGAAGGGCTCGAAGAAGGTCGCGCCGGATGCCCGACGGGTCTTCGGCCAGCACTTGATCGAGAAGCGCTCGCGTGCCCTGCTGCCACCCGAAGCGGACGCGCTCGAGCGAGCGAAGCGCCTTCTCCACCGGCCCGGATCCGGAAGGATCGATCTCGACGAGCCGCGGATCGGGCACGTCGACCGATCCGATCCAGATCGGCTCGAGGGTCGCGAAGCTCGCGGGTCTCGCGCCGGGATTGGGCGCCGGCCGCACCGGCAGGAAGGTCCCGGTCAGGACGACCCGATCGCCGACCTGCCATGGAGCGGCACCTTCACGAAGGCTCACCCGCACGCGACCTTCGAGATCGACCCGCCAACGATCGTCGGGCGGGCCGATCGAGGAAACATCGAGATCGAACGAGGCCTTCGAGGGCGGTCGGAAGAAGGCGTGCAGGCGATCGCCGGGCGGTCGTCCGCGCGGTGGCGTCGACACGACGCCTGCGATCCGCACGATCGCGCGATCACCGTCGCAGGCGTGCGCGAGGCGCTCGACGAGCTGCCGATCGGCTTCGACCCGCAGGATCGACCACCCGGCGCCCAGGATCGCCGCGGCGAGGGCGACAAGTGCCAGCGGCGTCGCGATCGCGAGCCGAGCACGCCGCGTGGCGAATCGTCGCAGGACCGCCAACGACGCGGCGCCTGCGAGGAGCACGGCGCCCGTGGTCGTACCTGCGGAGGATTCCATGGCTCGGCTCGTGCCGATCGCGCAGCCGGCCCACAGCGCGAAGGCGAGCACGACGACGCCCGGAAGCGGTCGCGAGGAGGGAGCCTGTGAAGCGAGATCGCCGTCGGAGATCGCATCGGCGATCGCCCGGAGGTCTTCCTGTTCGCGCCGCGTGCGCCGCATGCGGCCACGCTACGGACGCGGCCGGGCGATCCCGAATCCTCGGCGAAAGACCCGAACGATCGGGCCTGAACAAGAGGACCCCGACGAGTGGACCTGGCAAGCGGACTCGACCAGTGGACCGGGAGAGACCA
>CAZTMB010000017.1:0-2598 GCA_964614695.1 uncultured Isosphaeraceae bacterium
GTGGACCGCGGGCATCTTGCCCGCTTCGTGCTCGCTCGGCGTTTTGGCAGGAGTCCCAGGGGCCGAGGCGATCGCCGCATAGGTTCGCCGACATGTCTGCGGACCTCGAAGATCCAGCGGGTGAGCTCTGCCGCGTCGCGTCCTCGGCGGCGGCGGAGGAGCGACTCGCTCGTGTCGCGTGGCTCCTGACCGAGGGGATCGGTGCCACCCGATGCGGTCGGCTGATCGGGCGCTTCGGATCGGCGACGGCCGCGATCGATGCGGCGCCTGCGTCGGTCGCGGCGGCGATCGGGGCAAGCGCCGAGGCCGCGGCACGATGGCAGCGCTCTGCGCGGGCCGCATTCACCGACGCCGCGAAGCGAGAAGTCGATCGATGCGAGGCATCGGGCGTGCGACTCGCGATGCCGGGCGACGCGATGTACCCGACGCTGCTGGCGGTGATTCCCGATGCGCCGCCGCTGCTGTGGGTGCGAGGCGAACTCGGGGGACGAGTGGAGGCCGAGGCTCGCACTCCTTCGAGAAGCCCCGAGTCGGCGTCGGCGTCCTCGACTCGGGGTGCTGCGAACTCTGGTCTCGATGAGCCGCGTCTCGCCGTCGTCGGCTCGCGTCGCGCGAGTGCCTACGGCGTCGAACAGGCTTCGCGCTTCGCCGCAGCGCTCACGGCTGCAGGCATCGCAGTCGTCTCGGGCGGCGCCCGCGGCATCGATGCGGCGGCGCACCGGGCGGCGCTTCGCGCGGGCGGTCGCACCATCGCGGTGCTCGGCTCGGGCCACGAGCGCCCCTATCCGCCCGAGCATGCGCGGCTCTTCGACGCGATCGTCGAGGGAGGTGGCGCCGTCGTCAGCGAGTTCCCGATGCGGACCGAGCCTCGCCCGGGGCTCTTCCCGCGCCGCAATCGCATCGTTTCGGGCATGTCGGTCGGCGTGCTGGTCGTCGAGGCGGCGCGACGCAGCGGCGCGCTCATCACGGCGAGGCTTGCGGTCGAGGAGCACGGCCGCGAGGCGATGGCGGTGCCCGGCCGCGTCGACTCGCCGATGTCGGCCGGCTGCCTGCGGGCGATCCGCGAGGGGTGGGCGTCGATGGTGACGAGCGTCGAGGAGGTCGTCGATCAGCTCGGCTCGGCGGGCGTGCTGTTGCGCGGCGCCGCGGAGTGCGCCTCGCGCGAGATCGCAGCACGCCTCGAGCACGACACCGCCGAACGGCGGGCGATTCGCGAGGCGATGCGCGACCTTTCGGGAGACGACGGCACGATCTGCGAGGCGATCGTCGCCGCGACGGGGCTCGACGCGTCGATCGTGCGGCGCGAACTCGTCCTGATGCGGGTCGCGGGTGGCGCCGAAGCGGGTTGACCGGCCGGCGTGGTCGCAACTCGCCTCGGGTCGTGAAGCAGTCTCCGGAGTCGGTTCGACCCTGCGAGCTACTCGCCGAGGCTCGAGGTCTCGAACCGCGCCGCCGGTCTCGCGGGCGATCCTCAGAAGAGAAGCCGCACGCCGAAGCTCACCGTCCACGCCGACTCGGGGCGATTGAACACTTCCTGGGCGACCGGGATCCGGACCGAGACCTCAAGCGCCGCCCGCTGCGCTTCCCACAGGAGCCCGGGCGCGAGGAAGAGTTCGTACTGCCCGTCCATCTCCCACTCGCCGAGGAACTCGCCGACGACGTAGAGCGCGGGCTCGTGGACCTCGGTGTACTCCTCGGGCGAGAGCCGGTACGCGTAGGAGGCATTGAACTCGAAGAGGTCCGCGGTGGTCTCGCCCGCGAAGACCGGATCGAACGTCGATCCGGTCGTGAAGAGCCAGGTCGCCGAGGCGTTGAGTCCGTGACGGCCGAAGATCCCGGTGATCACGGCGCCGACGTAGGGATTGAACGAGGTGCTCCCGAAGTCGCCGGTCCCGGTCGGAAACATCACGCCGCCGATGACCGCCGCGCGCACGGTGTCGACCGGGCCGAGATCCTCCTGCAGGATCCGAAGCTTGAGCGACATCGAGAGGTCGCCGAGTCCGACCGTCGTTCGCTGCGGTGTGCCGGACTGCTTCCAGTAGACCGGCAGGTCGAACTGCATCGAGAGCCGCGGCACGAGGCCATAGGCAACGGTCGTCTCCATCGCCATGATCGAGTCGATCGGATCGACCGGATCGTCGTCGCGGAACTGATAGAAGCGGGCCTTCTCGGTCACGATCCACTGCCCCGGCGACGGCTGGGTCGCGGCGGGCATCCAGATCGCCTCCTGCGCGACGGCGTGCGAACAGAGCATGGTCGCGGCGATCGCGCCGGCCGCAACGACGGAATGACGACGCCGAGATGTCCGACCGCTCATGACTCGGCGGATCCGGCCGGAGCTTCATGCACCGAGACGAGCGTGAGACCCGCCGCATCGATCGCGCGGGCGTAGTCGTCGCGGGTCGGCGGATGTGCCGGGTCGATCGACACCGTGACGAAGCCGTGCTTCATGTCGATGGCGACGTTGCGGACGCCCGGAATCTTCATCAGTTGGAGATCGGCGTTGGAGACGCACTTCGGGCACGCCATGCCGTGGGCGACGAGCACGACGGTGTCGGCGGTCGGTTCGGGGCGATCGACGAGGGAGTCGCCGGCGTT
>CAZTMB010000017.1:2698-18262 GCA_964614695.1 uncultured Isosphaeraceae bacterium
GAGAGAACTCCTCCGTTGTGAGGCTGTGCGGAGCGTCGAGGGAAAGGGCATCTCTGAGGGAAGGCGGATTCTGATCCGCCTTGGGAAGGGTCAATCGGCAATCAAGACAGGGGCGGTCTCCAGCGATGGAGACCGGTCCAAGGAGCCAGGGAAATGGTTCGTACATGGCTTTCATGCGCCGCGACAGCGGCTGCGCTCGCCGTCGCCGGCGGAGCGCAAGCTGGCATCGACGGCTCGGGGCTGACGTTCACCGAGATCTTGGTGGGCGGTGGCTACATCGACTTCGAGAATCCGTTCAATCCGGACTACACGGACTTCATCAGCATGGGTGATCCGGCGCCGGGTTCGTTCCTCGAGGCCACCGCGGCCCACCCGGACTTCGGCTCGCTCAACGCAGGCATGAGTTTCGGCAGTTTCAACAATGGCGTCGCGCTCTTCTCCTTCTGGAGCAACTTGACCGCGTTGCCGTTTGGCGATGTGCCGGGTGCCGATCTCGCGTTCGCGGGACAACGCGTGTCCTTCACGACGGTCGTTCCCGTGATGGTGACGCTGATCGGTTCGGTGCAGGCGACCGGCACCGGCGTGGGGTTCCTGGAGATCTACGCCGACGGCGACATCGACGGCGAGTTCTTCACGCCCGGCGACAACCCGGTGGTTGTGCAGTTCACGCTTGAGGCCGGCACGTACGACCTCGCCATGGGCGGGGCAACGGCCGTTGCCGGTGGCTTCGCTTCGTTCGACGGCACCCTTGCGATTGTGGCGATTCCCTCGCCCGGCGTGATGGCGCTGCTCGGCGTGGCGGGCCTGGTGGCTCGGCGACGCCGTCGCTGAGACCGACCGTTCACTCTTGGGTTCATGCGAAGGGCGGCCCTCGGGCCGCCCTTCGTCGTTGATCGACGGGATCGCGACGTCGGGGATCCCGCGGGCTCCGCGCGTCGCGTCCCCGCGACCGCGAGACGCGGTACCGTCTCGACTTCCGCCCCGAGGATCGAGCACCCCGATGGCCCCCCAGAACCTGATCGAGGCCGAGACCTTCGCCCGCGAGCGACTGCCGAAGGTCGTCTACGACTACTACCGAAGCGGCGCGTGGGACGAGACCTCGCTGCGGCGGAATCGCGAGGCGTACGGCGAGATCGACCTCCTCCCGAAGGTGCTGATCGACGTCTCACGACGAGACGCGTCGCGCATCCTGCTCGGCAGCAAGGTGTCGATGCCGGTGCTCGCCGCACCGACGGCCTTTCACCGGCTCGCGCATCCTGATGGCGAGGCGGGCACGGCTCGCGCGGTCGCGGCGGCCGGATCGATCATGGTGCTCTCGAGCCTCTCGACCACCTCGATCGAGGAGGTCGTCGCGCAGGGCGGCACGGTCTGGTTCCAGCTCTACGCGAACAAGGACCCGGGCATCACCAAGGCGTTGATGGATCGGGCCGTCTCGGCGGGCTGCAAGGCGCTGATGCTGACGGTCGACACGCCGATCTGGGGTGTGCGGGAGCGCGATGTGCGGAACGGCTTCCGCCTGCCCGCGGGCATCTCGGCGGTCAACCTCGCCACGCTCGATCCGACCGGCGACCTCAAGAGTCGGCAGGGTTCAGGCATGGGGCAGGCGTTCGACTGGATGGTGCATCCGGCGCTCGCCTGGCCGGAGCTCGAACGGATCTGCGCGGCGAGCCCGGTGCCGGTGCTCGTCAAGGGCGTCGCGCGGGGCGACGATGCGGCGAAGGCGATCGAGGCAGGTTGCGCGGGCGTGGTCGTCTCGAACCACGGCGGGCGACAGCTCGACGGCACGCCCGCCACGATCGAGATGCTGCCGGCGGTGGTCGATGCGGTCGCGGGACGCGGGCTCGTGCTTGTCGACGGCGGCGTGCGCCGCGGAACCGATGTGCTGAAGGCGATCGCGCTCGGCGCCGACGCGGTCCAGATCGGCCGACCGCAATTGTGGGGACTCGCCTGCGATGGGGAAGCGGGGGTGCGTTCGGTGTTCGAGATGCTCGCGAGGGAGCTCGACATCGCCATGGCGCTGGCGGGTTGCCCGACCTTGGCCCACGTCACGCGCGATCTGCTGCTCTGCCGCGGGTCGAGGTCTTGCGGCTGATACGGGTCACCGTCGCTTCTCAGCACAGCGGCCAGGCAGCGCTCGACGTCGCAGACGGTCGTTCCGCGAGGAAGATCGACCGCTTCGGGCAAGCGGTCTCGAGGCGCCCCACGCTCTCCCGCAGAGATCGCCGACTTCGCTGAGCGGACCTCTTGGAAGGAAGCGAATCGCGCCTCCGGAGGCCGGCGATGGACCGATGGACCTCGGGTCGCCTTCCCAGATCCCTCTGTGGCCTGCGTCTCTGCGGGAGGACCGGTGTGGCCGACGCGGCGATGGGAGATCGTCGCCACCGCGTGTCCCACGACACGTCAGCGGTCGACTCGCGCACCGGAGTCCGAATCGAGTCAGCCGCGCGACGCCGCCGGATCCGAGGCAAGCAGTCGGTCGGCGAGTTCGACCGCGGCGCTCGCGCTGTTCGCGCAGCCGTCCGCGCCGACCACCTTTGCCAGTTCAGGCGCAATTCGGAAGGGGAGTCCGCCCACGAGCACCCGCACGCCCTTTCCGGCGCCGCTCTCCCGGACGGCTGCGATGAGATCGCTCGTCGGGCGCAGTCCGAGCGTGGTGTTGGCCGCGACCGCGAGCAGATCGAAGCGGCCTGTGACGCGGCTCTCGAGCGCGGCGACGATCTCGTCGGCCGGCATGTCGGCGCCGAGGCACTCGGCTTCCCATCCGGCGAACTCGAAGACGTCCGCGACCATGCGGATGCCGAGATCGTGCAGGTCGCCTCCGACCGCGGTGCAGAGGCACGAGCGGCCGTTCCGGGGCTCGCGCGGCGCGTTGCGGCGAAGCTCCGCCATGATCATGCGGGTCGCGCCGGTGGCGAAGTGCTCGTCGGCGACGCTCGCTTCGCGAAGGTGCCACATGCGTCCGATCTCGGCGAGCGCCGGCACCAGCACTCGCTCGTAGATCGCAGTGGTTCCGTGACCGCGCTCCTGCAGGTCGAGCACGATCCGAGCGGCCTCCTCCTCCTGACGCTCCAGCAGGTGCAGCAGGTAGAGCCTCGCGGCGGTCGCATCGTCGTCCTCGCCGGCGATGGGTTCGGAGGACTCCGAGACGCCGCGATCCGATCGGACGGGCTTGGCTTCCGCAAGTCGGGCGAGGCCGGCGTCGATCGCGATCGTGCTGCGGCTCGCGATCGGGGCGGGCAGCTGCGCCTCGATCACCGAGCGGAGCCGGCGAAGGCTTGCGTCGAGATCGGCGATCGGGAGATCCCGCGCCTCGAACGCCTCGCGGCTCCAGCAGACGTTCCGCGCGAGGATCTCCGGGCAACCGCACGCGACGGCCTCGGCCAGGTGCTGAATGCGGCTCTTCAGCTCCCCGCGCCAGAGACGCAAGCCTTCCGGACCGTTCCGGGTCGCGAAGGAGGGATCCTCCTCCGCCATGGCGGCGAGCGTCCACTCGACGAGGGCCTTCGAGACCTGGTCGATCGAGTCGGCGGACTGTCGGTCGAGCGGGTTCACGACGCCCCTGTTCGGTCCGGCACCGGCATTCGGATTCAGCAACCCGCAGGAGCTCCGCGGCCTCGGCGGGAGAGGGCCAGTTCCGCGACGCAGCCGGAGGACTTGCCGGTCAACGCCGCGTGCTTGAGGAGGTACTCCGTCACCACCGTGACCACGGTCGCGTGCGACCAGGTCAGCGGGCTCACCGAGATCGGCCGGCCGTCGTAGGGGTTCACCTGCTCGGCCAGGACTCCCGAGGGCAAGGCTCGGGCCTGCGCCCACTCGAGGTAGGGCATGGCCTGCTGGAGCTCCTCGACCGTGGTCGCCTTGGCGATGTGCCACTGGGCGAGCCAGAGGGTGCAGATGATCCACGGATTGCCCGGGATCTCCTGGAGGTTCTGGTGCTCGACCTGGTGGTAGTAGTCGTTCTCGTAGCGGGCGACGCCGCCGATCGAGGTCTTGACCCAAAGCCGGTCGCGGATCGCCTCCATGTGCGCGGAGACCCGCGGGTCGTCCGCCGGAAGCGCTCCGAAGGCGAAGAGCCCGTACGCCGAGGCGTCGAGGGTCATGTCGAGGCGATAGGTGCCGTCCTCGAGGGGCGTCGCCATGCGGGCGAAGCGCTTGAGCTCGGGCTGCCACATGTGTCGGATCATCGCGCCCTTCATGCGCTCGGCGCCCTCGCCGAACTCCGCGGCGCGGTCGAAGGCGCCCATGTCCTGCGCGAACGCGGCCGCGGCCTGCAAGGCGCCGATCGTCGCGGCGACGGTGAAGAGATGGATGCCGCGGCGCTCCTCCCACAGGTCCCAGCTCGGAAGCGGCAGACCGTGGTGGTCGCGGTACTCGAGCATCCACGTGGCCGGCTCGACGACGAGCCGGTTGTAGACGTTCTTGATGAACTCGACGTCGCGGAAGACCTCGAAGTGGCGGCGCAGCGCCCACAGCACGAGCGCCGTCTCGTCCTGCTGGATCGGCAGGATGCGGCGTCCCTCGAGCGCCCAGGGATGCCAGCTCGAGGCGAGCGTGCCGGTCGGGTTGTACTTGTGAAGGAAGTAGGCGTCCTTGCCGAGCACCCGCTCGCAGAAGCGGAAGAACGAGCGGCTGAGTTCGCCCTGTCCCGCGAGGACGAGCGACTGGGCGACGAGGGCGCCGTCACGCGGCCAGCAGTAGGAGTAGGTGTCGCCGGCGAAGTGGGTGATGTCCGAGTCGTTGGCGGCGATGATCGCGCCGGCGTTGTCGATCTGCGTTCGCAGGATCAGTTCGCTCCGGACGTAGAGGTCGCGGATCGGCTCGGGAAGCGGCGAGAAGTCGACCGGCTCCTTCGTCGCCCACCAGCGCCAGTAGGCCTCGGTGCGGTCCATCATCCGCTGCGGGCTCTTCTCATGGACCTTGCGGTTGAGCTCGACGACCGCGTTGTAGTTGCGGCCGATCGCGATCCAGTAGTGGGCCGTCGCGGTGCCGTGCGGGCGAAGCGAGATCTTGAGGCCGATGGTCGAGTCGACCGAGCCCTGGGCGATCGCGTTCTGGCTGAGCATGCCGTCCTCGGCGTCGCGCCAGGTGCCCTCGGCATCGCCGATGCGCTTTGCGCCGGTCGCCCACGTGTCGATGCCGTAGTTGCGGCCGTCGAAGCCGTTGATCAGGACGTAGCAGTCGTTCTTGTAGTGGATCAGTCCGCCGGTGTTGGGATCCCAGTTGACGGTGTCGCCGACCGGGCTCTCGTTGACGGAAAGGTCGTGGTGGAAGAAGAGCCGCAGCTCGCGCGGCCGGCCGCGGAGATCGGTCGCGGTGATGCGGCGGAAGTAGACCGGGCTCCAGTAGTCGACCGCGTCGTTGCAGACGAGCTCGATGCCAAGGCGGTCGTTGCGAAGCCGGACTTCGGTCACCAGCGTGTCGGGTCGGTAGCGGAGGCTGCGGGTCCATTCGCCGCTCTCGACCCATGCGAACTCGCCGTCCACCCACACCCCGAAGCGCTGCACGTGTCCGACGGTGTGGTTGGGCATGCCCACGTGCGGCCAGTAGAGATCGCGGATCCGGTAGAGGTCGTCGAAGGTGACGAGAAGCTCTCCGTTTCCGACGGGGATGTTGCGGGGCATGTCTGTGGCTCGGCGGGACGCGGGATCGCCGATCGTGCAAGGGCTCGCAGGATCGACGGCCCAAAGGGCGAACCGGGGTTATCGACCGAGCCGCAGGGGCGGATGAGTGGCGGCGGTGGATTCGTGAAAGGTCGCTCCCCCGGGCCCGCGGTTGCGGAATCGCCACGGCGACTCCGTCAAGGTCGCCGCTTGAGGTGCTTGGCGACGCGCCGGCTTGCGAAGGGCCTCGATCGAGATGCCGGCGGCGGCAAGACCCGCACGCGGGCCCCATGACGCGCCCAAACCCGGGTCTCGAGGATCGGGAGAGCGATCAGTCGCCGTCGTAGCGGCCGAACAGCAGGCTCACGTTGTGACCGCCGAAGCCGAAGGAGTTGTTGATGGCGTATCGGACCGGCCGCTCCTGCGCGACGTTCGCGGCGAAGTCGAGGTCGAAGCCCTCGTCCGGCGCCTCGAGATTGATCGTCGGCGGGATGATCCCGTCGTGGATCGCGAGGACCGTCGCCACGCTCTCGATGCCGCCCGCGGCGCCGAGGCAGTGCCCGGTCATGCTCTTGGTCGAACTCATGACGAGACGCTTCGAGTGGTCGCCGAAGAGCGATCGCACCGCGTTCACCTCCGCGGCGTCTCCGAGCGGAGTCGAGGTGCCGTGGGCGTTGATGTAGTCGATCTCGCTTCGATCGAGTTCGGCCTCGCGGATTGCGCAGTCCATGGCGAGCTTCGCACCGGTGCCGGCCTCGTCGGGCGCCGCGATGTGGAAGGCGTCGCCGGAGGAACCGAACGAGAGGACCTCGGCGTAGATCTTCGCCCCGCGGCGCTTGGCATGCTCGAGCTCCTCGAGGATGAGCACCGCCGCACCCTCGGCGAGCACGAAGCCGTCGCGATCGCGGTCAAAAGGACGCGACGCCCGCTGAGGGGCGTCGTTTCGGGTCGAGAGCGCCTTCATGGCCGCGAACGATCCGATGCAGAGCGGGCTGACTGCCGCCTCGGATCCTCCGGCGAACATCACGTCGGCGAGACCTCGCTGGATGAGATGCAGCGCCGTGCCGATCGCATGGCCGCCGGTGGCGCACGCCGTCGCGGTCGCGGAGTTGGCGCCTCGAAGGCCGTGGCGGATCGAGACGTTGCCCGCGCAGGCGTTCACCATCAACTTCGGCACGACGAAGGGACTGATCTTCCGCGGCCCGGTCTCGAGCAGCTTCCGGTAGCCCTCCTCGATCGTGAGGATGCCGCCGATGCCGGAACCGATCACGACGCCGCGACGCGACGAGTCGCCGGACGTGAAGTCGATGCCGCAGTCCTTGGCGGCTTCCTCGGCCGCCCACATTCCGAGATGGCAGAAGCGATCCATTCGCTTCGCCTCGCGGACATCGATCAGCGTCGTGATGTCCCAGTCGCGGACTTCACCCGCGAAGCGCACGGTCCAATCGTCGCTCTGTTCGAACGACTCGATGGTCGCGATGCCGGATCGGCCCTCGACGAGGCCCTTCCAGGTGTCCGGGACGTTGTGTCCCAGATCGGTGACGGCCCCCATGCCGGTGACCACCACCCGCCTGAGTTCGATGGTTCGCATGATCGATGGAGAAGGACCGCAGGCGACCCGCATCGGCGGGGACGCCCCGGACCGGCATCAAGCGGGCCGCGGGGGCCTCACTTGTTGTTCATGTTGGCCTTGATGAAGTCGATCGCCTGGCCGATGTTCTGGATCTTCTCGGCCTGGTCGTCGGGGATGTTCGTCTCGAACTCGTCCTCGAACTCCATCACCAGCTCGACGATGTCGAGGCTGTCGGCGTTGAGGTCGGTCTGGAAGTTCGTCTCGCGGGTGATCTCACTCTTGTCGACGCCCATCTGCTCGGCGACGATGTCGATCACCTTGGCTTCGATTTCCTGCTCGTTCACGTTGGGCGCTCCTGGCGTGGCAACCCGGGATTCCGGGTGCGGCGGCGAAATATAGCGGAAGTCGCCTCGGATTCCCGTACCGAGGCGCACTCGTCGATTCAGCTCGCGAGACCCCCGTCCACGACGAGGACCTGAGCGGTCAGATACCCCGCCTCGTCGCTCGTCGCGTAGGCGACGGCGGCGGCGATGTCGTCGGGACTCCCGAAGCGACGCAGGGGGATGCTCGGCAGGACCTGCTCCTTCAAGGCGGCCGGAAGGACCGCGGTCATGTCGGTCTCGATGAATCCCGGGGCCACCACGTTCGCGGTGATGCCCTTGGCTCCAAGTTCCTTGGCGATCGTCTTGGTCAGCCCGACCAGGCCCGCCTTCGCGGCGGCGTAGTTGGCCTGGCCCGCGTTGCCGGTCAGCCCGGAGACCGATCCGACGTTCACGATGCGGCCGAACTTCCCCCGCATCATCGGGCGGGCCGCGGCGCGGCAGGCGATGAAGGCTGAGCGGAGGTTCACCGACAGCACGGTGTCGAAGTCCTCGTCGCTCATCCGCAGGATCAGGCCGTCTCGGGTGATTCCGGCGTTGTTGACGAGGATGTCGAGGCGTCCGTGCGTCTCGGCGACCGACTCCACGAGCGCCGCAACCGCACTGCCGTCACCGACATCGCAGGTTCGTGCCTCGGCGGATCCGCCGGCGGCGGAAATCTCCGCGACGAGCGTCTCGAGTTCGGGCAGCGAACGGCTCACCGCGACGACGTGCCGCCCGTCCTTGGCAAGGCGAGCCGCGATGGCGCGTCCGATTCCGCGGCTGGCTCCGGTCACGATGGCGACGCGTCGTTCGATGGCGAGGACTCCGGCGGCAGAGGGTGAACGGTCAAGAAAAACGCCCGCCGCATCGGCGGGCGAAGAGCGGGGACGGAGTGTATCGAACGTCTCGACGGCGTCAGCGACCGAGCGGGCCGCGAGGCGGCGCGACGGGCGAGCCGCCAGGCATGCGCCGACCCGGGACGCCCGGAGCGCCCGGAGCACCGCCGGGCGTGATGCCCGGACCGCTGCCCGAATCGGCTTCGACGTTGGCGGACTCGGTGAAGTCCTGCTGAGGGACGACGACCGCCTCGTCCGGTTCGTCGGCGCGGGCGATCTCGGCGCGGTTCACCTCGAACCACGCGGCGATCCAGTCGCTGCCGCTGAGCCGGTTCATGATGTCCGGCGGCGTCGGCAGCGCATCGAACGTCGCCTCGTCGCCGCGGACCTCGGTCAGCCAGAGCTGCGGCTGGAACTCGAGTCCGGTGTGGAAGATCGCGAGCATGCACGGGTCGCCTTCCGGACTCCGACCGGTGCGGACATCGACGCGCGAGACGCCGTCGATCGCCTTCGGCCACTCGCCGGCCTCGACCATGCGGTCGAACTGGAACTGGTCGGGCATCGAGAGCATCGGCCGGACCTGGTCGCCGTTGCCGCGCACGAACGCGTCGCAGAAGCGCAGGACCGCGATCCGCTCCGCATCGGTGCCCGGAGCCTGCGCCTCGGAAAGTCGGACGCGAGGATCGATGCCCAACTGCACCATCAGCGTCTCGATCGGCGTGACCGGAGGCGGAGGCGGCGGACCGGGATCCGAGGGCGGGGCCTGGACCACCGGGGGGGGCGGCGGCGGATCTCCGCCGCAGCCGACAAGCAGCGTCACCGCAACGGACGCGAACGCGAGGGCGGCCGCTTCAGGTCGAAGACGTCGCGTTGGACGGGGCAGGGGGTTGGTCATGGCTGGTCACCTCGAAGGAGCGGTCGATCCGTCGCATCAGCCCGCGCAGCACGCTGCCGGGCGCCAGTTCATGCAGCGCCGGCTTGGCCTCGCTGGCAAAGGTCGCCAGCATTGCCGAGCACGACTGGCTCCATCGTACGGGCGAGATCAGCTGCTCGACGAGCCTCTTCCGGAGAAGTTTCGCGTCGTCGGGGTGATGCGGCTCGGCGGTCACGTTCGACCAGACCGGCACTCGCAGCGGGGCGATCTCGACCTGGTCGAGCGCCTTGGCGAGCCCGTCCGCGGCAGGCTGCATGAGCGGACTGTGGAACGCCCCCGCGACCTGCAGTGGGGTGGCTCGAACTCCCTTGTCCGAGGCGACCTCAACGGCGCGGCCGCATGCGTCGAGGTCGCCCGACAGCACGATCTGGCCGGGCGCGTTGAAGTTCGCGCAGACCAGGATGCCGTTCCCGGCCGCCTCGCCGCAGATCGCCTCGGCCTGGATCTCGTCGGCACCGATCAGGGCGACCATGCCGCCTCGGCTGGCTTCCGCGGCCTCCTGCATCAGGCGTCCACGGAGGGCGACCAACCGAAGCCCGTCGACGAAGCTGAAGGCGCCGGCGAGGTGCAAGGCGGTGTACTCGCCAAGGGAGAGTCCGGCCGCGGCGACGATTCGCGGCAACGGCATCTGCTCCAACATGCCTTGCCATGAGGCGACCGCGCAGGCGAAGAGCGCCGGCTGGCTGACGTCGGTCCGTCCGAGCCGCTCGATCGGGCCCTCGAAGCAAAGGCTGCTCAAGGTCGATCCGCCGAGCGCCGGCAATCCCGCCAACGCCTCGTCCGCGGCGGCGAAGGTCTGGGCCGCGGCGGCGCACGAGTCGGCCCACGCCTTGCCCATGCCGACCTGCTGCGCGCCCTGCCCCGGGCAGAGCAGCACGACCCCGTGGGGGAATTCGCTCATGGTGTCACAGTCTCCAGACGCCGCTCGCCCAGGTCATGCCGCCGCCGAAGGCGACCAGCATCACCGTCTCGCCGGGCTGGCACTTGCCGGACTTGCGAAGTTGATCGAAGAGGAGCCCGACGCTGCCCGCCGAGCTGTTCCCGAAGCGGTCGATGTTGACCGGCATCTTCTCGTGGGGGATCCCGATCTTCTCGCGAGCGGCCTCGATGATCCTTTGGTTCGACTGATGGCAGACGAACTGCGAGATCTCGTCGACCGAGAGCCCGGTCCCGGCGATCGCGTCCTCGACGGTCTCGCGGAAGCGGGTCACCGCGAACTTGAAGACCTCGCGGCCGTTCATGCGCAGGCAGCCCAGGCGGATCGGATTGTCGTGGTCGCCCTCGGCGATCTCCTGCTCGCGTCGGGGGATGTAGAGGCTCGCCCAGCCGTGGCCGTCGGCGTGCATCCGTTGGTAGACGCATCCCTTGGAGGGGTCGTCGTGCCGCTCGAGCACCGCCGCGCCCGCGGCATCGCCGAAGAGGATGCTGACCGATCGATCGTCGTAGTCGATCGCGGTGCTCATCGCGTCGACGCCGATCACGCCCACGCGGCGGAAGCGTCCCGATCGGATGAGCGAATCGGCGACGTTCATCGAATAGACGAAGCCGCAGCACGCCGCAGTCAGGTCGAAGGCCGCCGCGGGCGCGGCGTCGAGCGCGGCCGAGATCCGGCAGGCGGTCGACGGGCACGGCATCTCCGGCGTGCAGGTGCCGCAGATGATCAGGTCGAGATCGGAGCCCTTGAGCCCCGCGTCCTCGAGGGCACGGGCGAGCGCGTCGCGCCCGAGGGTGAAGGTGCCCTCGGTCCGCGGGTCGCAGATCCGGCGCTCGCGGATGCCGGTCCGCTGCAGGATCCACTCGTCGGAGGTGTCCATCATCCGCTCGAGATCGCGGTTGTGAAGGACTCGATCCGGAACCGCCGAACCGGTGCCGGCGAGGCGCACGCCGCAGGGTTCGACGCCGCTCATGCCGCGACTTCTTCCATCTCCGCCAGCGCCGACACGATCGCCTCGTTGAGGCCGCTCTCGGCGAACTGCTTGGTTCGGAGGATCGCGTTGCAGATCGTGCGGGCGACGCTCGAGCCGTGCGAGATGAGGCAGTAGCCGTTCACGCCCAGCAGCGGTGCGCCGCCGTACTCGTGGTAGTCGTGCTTGGCGTAGATGCTTCGCACCACGGGCTCGAGACGAAGCGCAAGCCCCGGATCGATCGCCATCACCTCCGCGGCGATCGCCTTGAAGATGCCGGCGGAGAGCCCTTCGGCGAGCTTCAGCATCACGTTGCCGACCACGCCGTCGGTGATGACCACGTCCGCCTCGCCGTTGAAGACGCCGCGGCCCTCGACGTATCCGATGAAGTTGGTCCCGGGCGAACTGCGGAGCATGTCGCGGGCCCGCTTCATCTCGGCCGTGCCCTTCTGCTCCTCGCCGCCGACGTTCATGAGCGCCACCCGCGGGTTCTCGATGCCGAGGTTCTTCTCCGCGAAGACGCGTCCCATCACGCCGTACTGGGCGAGGTGGTGTGGCTTGGGCTCGATGTTGGCGCCGACGTCGATCAGGACGATCGGCCCCGCGAAGGTCGGCACGGTCACCGCGATGCCGGGACGGTGCACGCCGGGGAGCCGCTTCATGTGGAACTGGCTCGCGGTCACGCACGCCCCGGTGTTGCCCGCGGAAAGCCATCCGTCGAGTTGGCGGTCCTTCGGGCCGGCCATGCGGGCCAGCACCACGATCGAACTGTCCGGATTCTGACGAACGCTCTCCACCGGAGGCGCCGCCATCTCGATGACCTGCGAGGTCTCGATCAACTCGATGCGGGGGTCGGAGACGCCTCGCTCGGCGAGGGCTTCCTCAAGGACCGCCCGGTCGCCCGCCAGCACGAGACGATCGTCCGAGCCGAGTCGCTCGAGGGAAGCGAAGCAGCCCTTCAGAATCTCGCCGGGGGCGTGGTCTCCGCCCATGACGTCCACGCCGATGCGCATGAACAGGCATCTCCGGCCGTTGCGGGGTTCAGGCGTTCTCTGCGATGCCGCGGACCTGCAGGCCCGGACGCACGTAGCCGCAGTGGCGGCAGGCCCGGTGGGGCTGCTTCACCTGCCCGCAGTTCGGGCAGGAAACCGAATGGATCGGCTTCAGCGCCTGATGGGATCGGCGGCGTCGGCCGCGGCCGTGGGTCTGACGAAAGGCGGGAACACCCATGGGTTCGACTCGATCGTGTGCAGAGGAACGGGTGAGGCCGGTCCTCGTCGTTCGAGGGCCGCCTGAAGAACTCGTCGGAGGGGGTCGCCGATCAGGGCGATCCTCCCGGGCGAGACGAACCGAGCAACGTAGGGACCAGCGGCAGCGGTGTCAAGAGTTTGGGCGTGTCTCGACGCGATCCACGGTGGCCTCTCGGTAGCATCCTCGCCCCTATGGAGTCGCCCGCGAAGGTGGATCTCTTCACCGATGGAGCCTGCACCGGCAATCCCGGTCCCGGCGGTTGGGCCTTTCTGCTCCGGGAGGACTGCGAGGACGCTCCCAGAGTGCAGAAAGGCTCGGGGGGCGAGCCCTCCACCACCAACAACCGCATGGAGCTGATGGCGGCGATCGAGGGCCTCGCGAGGGCCTCCGAGGTCTTCGGCCACGGCTGCGAGATCGTCCTCCACTCCGACAGCCAGTACGTCACCAAGGGCTTGTCCGAGTGGCTCGACGGCTGGAAGCGGAAGGGGTGGCGGACCACCTCGGGTCCGGTCAAGAACGCCGATCTCTGGCGGCGGCTCGACGAGTTTCGCGGGAGGCATCGGATCCGGACCGTCTGGGTTCGCGGCCATGCCGGACATCCCGAGAACGAATGGTGCGATCAGGCCGCCGTCGCGGCGGTGCCCCGGGGCTGAGGTCGAAGCGGGCTTCGAGACGGGGCGGATCGGTCTCCGCGAGGAGACGAGTCGACCCTTGGCGCCGACGAGGTCCCTCGGTACCTTTCCCGATTCCCCCTGAAGGCCGAAGTTTCATGCCCACCATCAACCAGCTCGTTCGCCGACCCCGCGTCGATCCGCCGTCCAAGAGCAAGGTCAAGGACCTCGCCGCCTGCCCGCAGAAGCGGGGCGTGTGCCTGCAGGTCCGCACGGTGACCCCGAAGAAGCCCAACTCGGCGCTTCGCAAGGTCGCTCGCGTTCGCCTTTCCAACGGCAAGGAAGTCACCGCGTACATCGGCGGCGTCGGCCACAACCTGCAGGAGCACTCGATCGTGCTCGTGCGAGGCGGCCGCGTTCGCGACCTTCCGGGTGTTCGCTACCACGTCGTTCGCGGGGCGCTCGACTGCCTCGGTGTCGACGGCCGACGCAAGGGCCGCTCGAAGTACGGCGTCAAGAAGAAGGTCGCCGCGAAGACTGGCAAGAAGTGATTTCACGCCCGGGCGAAGTCGTCCGGGTCCTCGTTTTTCCCACACCTCGGGCAGGTAACTGCGGGCGATTCCTGGGAATGCCCATCTCCCCGCCGCAGTGAACCGTCGGTGCCTCCGCACCGCAGCCCCCAAGGAGTCGATCATGGCTGGACGCATCACCGCTTCCGAAGATCAGCTTCGTCCCGACCCGCGGTTCGAGGACCTGACCCTTTCGAAGTTCATCAACTGCATCATGGTGCGAGGGCAGAAGGCGACCGCGATGCGGATCATCTACGACGCCCTTGACCTGATCCAGGCCCGCCTCGATCGCGAGAAGATCGAAGGCGCCCCGCCGACCTCGATCGAGGTCTTCCATCGGGCGATCGACAACGTTCGTCCGCATGTCGAAGTCCGCTCCAAGCGCGTCGGCGGTGCGAACTATCAGGTTCCGATGCAGTTGAACCGTCGTCGTCAGCAGTCGCTGACCTTCCGATGGATCATCACCGCCGCCCGCGAGGAGAAGGGCAAGCCGATCTCCGCCCGCCTCGCCCGCGAGTTGTGGGATGCCGCCCGCGGCGAGGGCAAGGCGATGGCGGTTCGCGAGCAGACCCACCGCATGGCCGAGGCGAACCGCGCCTTCGCCCACTTCGCTCGCTGATCCCGCTTCGTACACCGGTCCCGAATGCACCGACGCCCGGCCTCGCGGCCGGGCGTCGTTCGTTTCGACCAGGGCGTGGCGACTCCTGCCGCGATCAGTACACCTCGACCATGCAGCGATGGCCATGTCGCACGCGGCGATGGATCTGCTCGGACGTCCAGTCCTTGGGATCCACCTCGGCCAGCTCCTCGGCGACCCGCAGATAGCGATCGGCGAACCCGTGGCGACCAAGCAGCGAGAACACGCCGCTCTGCATGCCCGCCAGGCCGCAGATGTAGATCAGGGTGCGGGGGTTCGCGAGCATCTCGCCGAATCGGTCGAGACGCCGCTCGAGGAACTGATGCACGTACTCGCCGCGTCCGCCATCCTCGCGGCGCTCGCGGCTGACCACGGGGTGGTAGGCGAAGTTCGCGTTGTCCGCCGCGAGTTCGCGCATGAGGTCGTCGTAGAGGAGGTCGGTCGTGTACGGCGAGCCCATCACGAGCTCGACTCGGCTGCCGCACGCGCCTTGGGGATGGCGTAGGAGTTCGAGCGCCATGCCGCGAAACGGGGCGATGCCGGTTCCCGTCGCGAGGAAGAGGTAATCGTGCTTCGAGGGATCCTCGGGCAGCAGGAACCGCTTGCCGCTCGGTCCGGTGACCATCACCTCGTCGCCCGGTCGCAGATCGCAGAGGTAGTTGCTGCACGCGCCCACGAACAGGCGATGGTCCTCGGGATCGTCGCCGTCGCGCTGCGGCGTGCGCTCGGCGATCAGCCGCTTCGGCGTCGTCGCGAGCACCCGCCCCTCGCCGTCCTCGCCGAAGCTCGGGCTCGCGATCGAGTAGAGGCGAAGCTTCTGTGGCCGGCCCCGCTCGTCGGTGCCGGGAGGGATCACGCCGAAGGACTGCCCGGCGCGGAAGCGCCCGGCGAGCGGCGTGTCGCCGACGTCGATCGCGACGTGGCGCACGAAGCTCGCGGACTTGCCCTTCATGCAGAGGCTCGACGAGACGACCCTCCCGCGGACCGGTTCCTGAGGTCCGACGACGTGGATCTCCGCGGGGGCGAGGGCGGGTTCGAGGTCGGTCGTGGCGGCGTTCGAATCGGCCGCGGCGGTGGAGGTCTGGTTCACGACCCCAGTGTAAGACCGCCGCCCGGCGAGGGGCGGCGGTCGGAGCGTTGGTCGGATGTGCCTGGACGGTCGACGCGATCAGTCGAACGCGGCGGTGACGAGCTGCGGCCCGGTGGGGTTGAGCAGCAGGTTGGTGGTGATCCGGAAGTTCGACTCGACGCGGTGCCGCTCGGCGAAGAAGAAGTGCATGCGGTAGG